>NZ_JAROCD010000004.1:0-510024 GCF_030433635.1 Paenibacillus vandeheii | reverse complement strand
TCTCAGCAACTTTTATATCTTATCACATCCGAACCAACTTTGCAAGCTCTTTTTTTAAGTTTCTTTCGAAGCTTATTTGTTTCGCTTGCCGCACCGTGTTTCTCGTGTTTTCTTGGCCGGACTTAGAATATACCATGTACAGATTCGGAACGCAAGCTTTATTTTCAATTAATTTATTTCTTCTACGCTCTATTTAATATAGATGCCCCTATATGGTTATTCATCTCTATATTAACTAGATCCTTATATCAAGATTGAAAATCTTTCCCCTTCTAATTCCTGCTATCCGCTTGCTTCTCATACTTTACTTATGGACAACCATTAAAAAAGCCAATCCTATTCGGAAAGGCTTTTTCTCATATATGAGCTGACCAATAGATTAGCCGATGACTTCCTGGATGTGGAGCTGTCTTTGCTGCATCAAATTAATAATCGTTCCCTCTACCGATACCATTGGTCTTGTAGGATGATCCCGATCCGAGAATATGATCTCTCCAATTTGATTATTGCTAAGCTTCACTCGTATACCATTATGGATCTGTGTAGAACGCTGAATAAATACATTCACGATAGCAGGGTCCAATTTGCCAAATGCCTCACTCTTAATTTGTTCCAGAACTAGGTATGGTGACTGCGCCTTACGATAGATCTTCTCCAGAGTCATGGCGTGAAAGATATCAGCGATGGCTACAATCTTGGCATAGATATGAATTTGCGTGCCGCTGAGCTGCAGCGGGTAACCTGATCCATCCACTTTTTCATGATGCTGCAACGCTGCGAGTCTGGCTCCTTCATTGATGGCCTTCGCCTGTTTCAGCACCTGATAGCCATATTTCGTATGCTGCCGGATCTCTGCCTGCTCTGAGGCCGTTAAGGTTGATGGTTTATGGAGGATCTGTGGGTCCACTTTGCTATTACCGATATCATGGAACAATCCTGCAAAAGCTACCTGCATCCAGTCCTTAGACGGCAAATCCATCCACTGGGCCAATTGATAGGATGTCATGGCACTCAATACGGCGTGGTGATATACATAATCATGTTCTTGAATAACTCGTGGACTAAAAGTAAGCACATTATACTGTTTGAGATGAACAAACAATGCCTCAAGCTGTGTACGCAGCTCATATACAGGTAATTCAGCCGCCAGGGAGGACAGAAAGGCCTTTTTGGTCAATCCAACCATCTTTTCATACTCTTCGTGCAGGGACGGTAATACCGGGGTTGAGACTGCGCTGCCGCCTTTGCCTGCCCGTTCTCCGTTCTTCTCATTACCTGCATGGCCTGAAGACGTGGATGAAGCCTTGGAACCTGTACTGCTTGTCCCCGTTCTCTCTTGCTCGATGTCTACTTGATGAATCATAAAAGCTCTGAGCACTTCCACATCTTTGGGCAAAATGACTTTGCCTTTCTGAAACAAAACATTTCCACGAAGCGTTTGCACGTCATTTCCCAGTTTAAGTCCTGGTTTGACTTCTGACAGGGTGATTAATCCCATATAAATTCCCCCTACTCCTCGTTCTTCTATGATGAAACAAGACCATAGTCCCGGTTTTTCACGTTAATTCCCATTATATTACTCAAGAATCAGGCTGTACATCCTATATTTCCAGGAGAGAGGTCCTGAAGCTGTGAAAATAACAAAGGGCCCCCATATGGGAGCCCTCCAACTTCATTGCAATCATGAAATGATTTTCGTTATAGAAAAATGGATCCTATGCTTCGGAACCTGAATCATCGTCCTCAACTTCAACATCGGAAACCGAGCCCTCATCCAGAGTTGACTCTTGACCTTCAGAATCAGAGGATTCCGCACCTTCAATCCATTCTTCGTCTTCAGGTTCTTCCTCATTCTTGTCAATTCGGCTGACTGTAGCTACGGAATCTTCATCGCGAATATGAATCAGCTTCACACCTTGCGTGTATCGACCCATGGTGGATATGCCTTCCATACTCATTCGAATTAGCGTACCGCTGGAAGTGATGATCATCAGATCCTCTTCCGTCTTAACCATTTTCAGGCTGACTACCGCACCATTTTTATCTGTGACGTTAATGGTTTTAATCCCTTTACCGCCACGAGTCTGCATCCGATAATCGCTGACAGGGGTACGTTTACCGTAACCTTTGGTTGTAACAATCAGAACATCCAGCTCCTGATCCACAACGTCCATGCCGATTACGACATCCTGGTCATCCAATGTGATCCCTTTAACCCCGGTTGCACTCCGTCCCATGGAACGGACATTTCCTTCCGAGAAACGGATGGACATCCCGTGAGCTGTACCCATAATGATCTCTTGCTGTCCGTCTGTCAGCTTAACATCAATGAGGGCATCATCATCACGCAGGGAAATCCCGATCAGACCGCCTTTGCGAATATTGGTGTAATCCTCAAGTGGTGTTTTCTTCACAACCCCTTGACGGGTAGCAAAGAAGAGATACTTGTCACTTTCGAATTCCTGAACTGGAATCACGGCATTGACCGATTCACCCTGCTCAATCTGAATCAGGTTGATAATCGGTGTTCCCCGTGCTGTACGTCCAAGTTCTGGAATCTCATAAGCTTTGAGACGGTACACTTTACCCTTGTCGGTAAAGAACATGAGGTAATTGTGAGAGTTGGTCACAAATAGATGCTCAACAAAGTCGGTATCTTTGGTGTCCATGCCCACAACCCCACGTCCGCCACGCTTCTGACTGCGGTATGTGGATACCGGCAGACGTTTCACATAGCCTGTATGGGTAATGGTGATGATAACCTCTTCACGTGGAATGAGATCCTCGTCCAGAATGCTCTCTTCACCTACAGTAATCTCGGTACGACGATCATCGCTGAAGCGATCACGGATTTCTTGCAGCTCCGTGCTGATAATTTCAAGCACGAGGTGCTCGTTGGCCAGAATTTCACGATATTCCTTAATTTTGACCATCAGTTCGTTGTACTCATTTTCGATACGTTCGCGTTCCAGACCTGTAAGGCGTTGCAGACGCATATCGAGAATAGCTTGAGCCTGATCATGACTGAGTGAGAAACGCTCGATCAGACCTTCTCTGGCTGCATCGGTATTGCTGGAAGAACGAATCAACGCAATAATCTCGTCGATATGATCCAGTGCAATACGCAAGCCTTCCAGAATGTGTGCGCGTGCCTCGGCTTTTTTCAGTTCAAACTGCGTACGTCTACGAATAACCTCAATCTGATGCTGCAAGTAGTGATACAACACTTCACGCAGGTTCAGAATTTTAGGTTCTTTATTTACAATCGCGAGCATGTTAATCCCAAAGGTGGACTGCATCGCTGTATGCTTGTACAGGTTATTCAGCACAACACCCGGATTCACGTCTCTGCGAAGCTCAATCACAACCCGCATACCGTTACGGTCAGACTCATCACGAAGATCCGTAATGCCATCAATCTTTTTATCACGTACCAACTCAGCAATTTTCTCAACGAGTCTTGCCTTGTTCACCTGATAAGGAAGTTCCGTAACGATAATCCGTGCCTTGTTGTTGTTCTCTTCGATGTTGGTTTTGGCCCGCATCGTTACTGAACCACGTCCGGTTTGATACGCTTGACGTATTCCGGAGCGTCCCAAAATGTAACCGGAGGTAGGGAAGTCTGGTCCCTGAATGTAATCCATCAATTCCATGGATGTGATGTCCGGATTTTTGATCATGGCCTGTACGCCGTCGATTACCTCTCCCAAGTTATGAGGAGGAATATTTGTCGCCATACCTACCGCAATCCCGCCAACACCATTGACAAGCAAGTTAGGAAAACGAGCTGGAAGAACGATAGGTTCACTTTCTTCACCGTCATAGTTCGGCTGGAAGTCAATTGTATCCTTGTTGATGTCTCTGAGCATTTCCATTGCAATCTTGGACAACCGAGCTTCCGTATAACGCATGGCTGCTGCCATATCGCCATCCACCGATCCAAAGTTACCATGTCCATCTACGTGCATGTAGCGCAGGGAGAAATCCTGTGCCATCCGTACCATTGTTTCGTATACAGCAGAGTCACCGTGTGGGTGATACTTACCGATAACTTCGCCGACGATTCTGGCTGATTTTTTATGTGGTTTATCGGGTGTCATGCCTAGCTCGGACATTGCGTACAGAATACGCCGGTGAACCGGCTTCAATCCGTCACGCACGTCAGGTAAGGCACGGCTCACAATAATGCTCATCGCATAATCCATAAACGATTCACGCATCTCGACGCCAATATCCCGATCTTTAATCTGCGAGTTCATTTCTTCCGCCATGCTGGACCTCCTTCTTGTCCTTCAACAAACATTCCATTCGGTCATTCAAAAATCGATTATATGTGAAGAGCCTAACAAGGCTAAAACCGCACAAGGACGCTACTCTTTATTATATTACTTTCACAAAAGGTAAACAATTAAACGTCCGCTGGGCAATAGCCTTTCTTCCGGGAACTTCAGAGAGTCTGGGGGTTCGCCCTGCCTTCCTCTCCATTTGCACATACAATGCTAAAAAAAGCGGCAAATGTACTGTGTATATTCAGGCTGAAGCTGTTCCCGTTCTACGATCAAACTACATCTGTGCAACAAAACCGCACAAAACGCCATATTTCTCTATTATACCACTGAAATCATCTCTTGTCCTTTGATTTCTCCGCGTCTGTCACTCTTAGAAACCCCATCATAACAGGAAAGGACTGATGGCTCTTGGGTATCCAGCGTGTCTCCAGCAAATGGACCAAGACAGCTGTGTTACAACGCAGCCGTAATGTGAATGGATATATACCGGTAACACGACAGTATAGCCGCCAAGCCCTGGAACGAATGACTGAACTATTTGAGTCGAACTATATCAAACCGGATCGGGGAACTTATGGCAATGGCGTCATGCGGGTAAAAAAAATCCGTAAATTTCCACTGGCAATCCCTTCAGCCGTATCCATTATCGAGGAAACACGATCCGAAAACGTTGACGAGCAATTATCTGCTTCCAGCGCTGAAATTAGCGCTGAAATCTCTGCTGCGATCCCCATGACAACATATGAGCTTCGATATGGGACCGACGAGAGATACTTCCATTCCCTAGATGAACTGGACTTGGCGCTCACTAAACGTATTCAGAAGCGTGACTACATCATTCAACAAGGCATTCCACTGATGAAGCATGATGAATTGCCTTTTGACCTGCGGGTATTAACCCAGAAAAATCTACAGCACAACTGGGAAACGACAGGCATTTTGGGAAGGATTGCTGCACCAGGCAAGATCATTACCAACATTCATGGCGGCGGACGATTGGCCACCTTTGATGAGTTGGTACGCCCTCATTTTGACAAGGATCGGTTCCAGCAACTGCGCAGTGAGCTATATCGTTTAGGCATTCATACAGCGGTACAGCTGCAGAAGTCATTTCCTAGGCTCAAAGAGATCGGGATTGATATTGCACTGGATGAAGATGGACGGCCATGGATTATTGAAGTCAACACCTTGCCAGGCATCTATGCTTTTGGCCTGTTGCCTGACAAGGAAACGTACCGGAAGATCAAACGTTACGCGAGGGCTTACGGCAGATTACCCTCCAAAAAAGGGAAGACATTTCGTACCTCCCCCAAAGCCCAGGCCCCCTCTGCCAAAAGCCGTATACACCGATAACAGCCACGCCAATGTCCAGACTACAATTCTCTAGATTATGATCCCATAATGTAAAAAGGCGCCCTCGCAGGCGCCTTATCGAATATCGTTAGATGTCGAGGTTTTTCACGTATTTTGCATTTTCCTGAATAAAGTCACGACGAGGTTCAACATTATCTCCCATCAGGGTATCGAACATGGCATCGGCCAGCATCGCATCGCTGATGGATACTTGTAGCATCGTCCGGCTCTCAGGGTCCATGGTCGTTTCCCACAATTGTCCGGCATTCATCTCACCGAGACCTTTATAACGCTGGATGTTAAACTTCGCATTTTCGCCGAGCGTTGCAATGATTTCATCGCGTTCCTTCTCGGAGCCAGCATAACGAATCACTTTATTGCGCTCAATCTTGAACAATGGCGGTTGGGCAATGTATACATAACCTGCCTCAATGATTTTGCGCATATAGCGATAGAGGAATGTCAGAAGCAATGTCCGGATGTGGGCGCCATCGACGTCGGCATCCGTCATCAAAATAATTTTGTGATAACGTGCTTTGGCAATATCGAAGTCATCACCAATTCCGGTACCCATTGCGGTAATGATCGCTCTGATCTCCGCATTGCCCAAAATCCGGTCAAGACGTGCTTTTTCCACGTTCAGAATCTTACCACGCAGCGGCAAAATCGCCTGGAAGTGACGATCTCGTCCTTGCTTCGCTGATCCACCGGCGGAGTCACCCTCGACGATGTACAATTCACTGATTGAAGCATCCTTGGATGAACAGTCGGCCAATTTACCTGGCAAAGAGCTGACTTCGAGTGCACCTTTACGACGTGTCAGTTCACGGGCTTTACGTGCTGCTTCACGTGCACGGGCAGCTTGCAGTCCTTTTTCCAAAATGCGACGGGAAACGGAAGGGTTCTCTTCCAGGAATTCCTGCAGCTTCTCAGCAAACAGGGATTCGACAATTCCGCGCACTTCACTGTTACCCAACTTGGTCTTCGTCTGTCCCTCAAATTGCGGTTCAGGGATCTTGACTGAGATGATCGCTGTTAGACCTTCACGTACATCATCCCCGGACAGGTTGCCTGTGCTGTCTTTGATTACGCCCGCTTTGCGCGCATAATCATTGATAATCCGGGTAAGAGCGCTCTTGAAGCCAGATTCATGCGTTCCGCCCTCATGTGTGTTGATGTTGTTCGCAAAAGAATAAATATTCTCGGTGTAGCTGTCATTGTATTGCAACGCCACTTCCACTTGGATGTTGTCTCTTGATCCTTCCACGTAAATCGGGTTTTCGTGCATCACTTCACGCTTCTGGTTCAGGAAGGAGACATACTCGATAATACCGCCCTCATACAGGAAAGAGTTGGTTACACCTGTACGTTCATCGGTTAAAGTCATGCCAATTCCCTTGTTCAGGAACGCGAGCTCACGAATACGAGTCAGCAAAATTTCATAGTCATACACTCTTGTTTCAGTGAAAATCTCCGGATCCGGATGGAACGTAACTGTTGTTCCCGTTTCCTCCGTTGTACCGATCGTTTTCAGATCGTACTGAGGAGCACCGCGACGGTATTCCTGTTGATACACATGGCCGTCAACCTTAACTGTAACAACAACTTTTGCTGATAGAGCATTGACGACGGATACACCCACCCCATGTAGACCACCGGATACTTTGTACCCGCCACCGCCAAATTTACCGCCCGCATGCAGAACAGTCATTACAACCTCAAGCGCAGGACGTTTCATTTTGGCATGTTCGCCGACAGGAATTCCCCGCCCATTATCGACTACAGTGACGCTGTTATCTTCATGAATAGTAACTTCGATATGATCACAATAACCTGCGAGTGCTTCGTCAATACTGTTGTCCACTACTTCCCAAACGAGATGATGCAGACCTTTGGCACTGGTGGAACCAATATACATCCCCGGTCGTTTACGTACGGCTTCCAGCCCTTCAAGTACCTGAATTTCATCTGCACCATATGACGGTTGATTCATAGACATGCCTTTCACCTACTTCTATAGATTCAATATCGTAAATATGCGTTAACTAAGAATGCATGCTGAAACGAACAAATCCCCTTAATTCCAGTAAGCAATCTAAATAAAAACAAGCAGCAAAAGGTACAATAACTCGTACCGCCGATAGGCTAGAGATCAGGAAAAATGTGAGCTCGCTTCTTGAGCGTAGCTGAGGAAATAGGCGAGTAGTACACAATGTTTTTGGTCACAACAATGGACTTGGCTTCCTCTTCACCGATATACTCCACTGTTTTTTCCTGCTCGGCATGCGTGACATACTGCTTGGAGATTTTTGAGGATTTTTCAATCGATATATCAAAAATAGCAACCAATTCGGAAGAACGGATGATCTTCTCACCGCCCAGATGAATGTACATAAGCCCTCACTCCTTAGCGTTCAACCTGTCCGGCATGAACGTGATAAATACTGGCATCTTTGAGTTTGTCAACGTTCAGACTCTCGATACCGGTAGCCGTAATAAAGGTTTGCACCTTGCTCTGGAACGTTTCGATCAGCTGCGTCTGACGAAAAGGATCCAGTTCAGACAGTACATCGTCCAGCAGCAGGACCGGATATTCTCCGATTTCTTCGTGAATCAGTTCAATTTCCGCAAGTTTAAGGGACAACGCCGTTGTGCGCTGCTGCCCCTGCGAGCCATACGTTTGTACTTCCCGATCGTTAATGAAAAAGGACAGGTCATCCCGATGCGGCCCACTAAGCGTTGTGCCTCGGCGAATCTCCTGCTCTTTCATTTGTGATAATTTTATCATAAATTGGTCCATTAAGACAGCTTCATCTTCCTCAGCGGCTTCGCTGAAGGAAGGAAGGTAGGCCAGGCGCAGGACTTCTCCGCCTCCGGTGATGCCCTGATGAATCGTTTCGGCCCACTTTTGAAGTTTCTTTATGAATTGTTTCCTTTTTTTGACGATTTTAACACCGTGCTCCACCAGCTGTTCATTCCACACCTCAAGCATGGTCTGGGCTGAAGCATTCTGTCCCCATAATTGCTTGAGCAGATTGTTACGCTGGACGAGCACTTTTTGATATTGCTGCAAATGATACAGGTAGCCCGGAGCCACCTGACCAATCTCCATGTCAAGAAACCGACGGCGGACCCCCGGTGTGCCTTTGACAATCTCAAGATCTTCCGGTGCAAACATCACCACATTGAGCGCTCCGACAAAATCACTCAGCTTGCGCTGCTCCAGTCCGTTGATTTTTGCTTTTTTGCCTTGTTGCGACAAAGATAGCTCGAGCTTGACTGATCCGTACTTTTTGTCGACCTCTGCTGCAAGCCTGGCACGTTCTTCACCGAAACGAATCAGTTCCTTGTCGCGGGATGTACGGTGGCTCTTGGTGAGTGCAAGCACAAAAATGGCTTCTGCAAGATTGGTCTTGCCTTGGGCATTTTGCCCGATTAATAGATTCACAGGACCAAAAGAATCCAGTCTCAGATGTTCATAATTGCGGAATTGCTGCAGATCTATGCTGTTCACAAACACGCGGTAACCTCCCTTTTATCCCGTCCGTCAGGAGGCAGCAGGATCTAACTGGTCTTCTTATTGTGCGACAACTTCGAACGAACCTTCTCCGTCCACCTCAACGATATCCCCAGGGTATAACTTGCGTCCCCGGCGTTCCTCAGGCTCTTTATTCACACGTACAAGTCCGTCCTGAAGCAGAGCTTTGGCCATACCTCCGGTTGGGATGCAATCGGCCAGTTTCAAAAATTGGTCAAGCTTAATATATTCCGTACGTATCGCTACTTGGTTCACTATGATCTTCCTCTCGTTAGTTGGTCGTCCGGTAAGGCAATATGACGTACAAGCTGTGACTGTCGTCCAGCGGTTTCAGGATGATCGGGCTCATGACGCCAGTAAAAGCGATCATCAGCTGCTCACTCTCCACCACTTTCAGCACATCCAGCATATATTTGGAGTTGAACGAGATTTTCAGCGGTTCGCCGTTAAAGTCGGCAGGTTCGATCTCTTCTCTTACTTTTCCCAACTCGGAAGAGCTTGATGAAATTTCGATCGATCCGGAATCCATCGTTTGCATCCGCACAATGTTTGTTTTTTCTTCACGCGACAGCAAATAAGCCCGGTCGATAGATTCGCTTAATTTTCTGGTATCCAAAACAAGTTCTGTTTTGTACGAAGTCGGAATAATTCTAGAAGTATCCGGATAAGTTCCGTCCAAAATACGCGAATAGAACAGAACACGGTCGATTTTGAACAGGACTTGATTGTCAGCGACAACGATATCCACAAGTGTATTTTGATCCGGCACAATTTTGCTGAGTTCGTTCAGCGTTTTACCCGAGATCACGACATTGTTGAATCGCACACCTTCTGCATTATCCAGCATTGCTGAACGAGTAGCAAGACGGTGACGGTCCGTTGCCACAAATTTCAGTTCATTGTCACCCAAACTCCAGAGTACACCTGTCAGAATCGGCGTGGTTTCATGGGTGGAAATGGAGAATACGGTTTGTTTAATCATATTTTTGAGCAAATCTCCTGGGATGGAGACGGTTTGGTTTTCTTCGATGCTTGGCAATACTGGGAATTCTTCCGGATCAAGACCAACCAGTTGAATTTCGGTAGCTCCTGCGGAGATAAAGGTGTTGAAGTTTTCTTTTACCTCCATATGCACTTCTTGCGAAGGCAGCTTTTTGATGATCTCGACAAAAAACTTGGCTGGCAGTACAACACTACCTGGTTGTTCTACCTGAACCACACTTTTATCTCCATCTTCAAGCGGGATGAAGGATTGAATTGAAATATCGGTGTCGCTTGCTGTCAACGTCACACCTTGATGATTAACGTCGAATTTGATACCGCTCAGAATCGGAATTGTCGTACGGCTTGAGATGGCTTTGGAAACTTGCTGGATGGATTCGTTCAAGTAGCTTTTCATTATGCTGATTTTCATGGTTTCACTCCTAGCGGGTTTTTTGGGTGTTGAGGTGTTGAAATGTGTTTTTCAAAAGGCCGGAGGCCGAGCTTCAAAATCGCTTATTTGGAGATGATATCTTTTAGATCTTTATAGTAATAATAGTAATAGGGGCACTGAATATGTGGATAAGTGGGTATAAACCCATAAGCCCAAGCCTATCCACATGTGTATACGTTGTGCACAGGCTTGGGACTTATTCAGGTTGGATTCTTGATTTTTTCGGTTAAGTTGTTGATAACTTTATAGAGATCCTGATCGACTTTAATCGCTTGGGAGATCTTTTCATGCGCATGTATGACCGTGGTGTGATCTCGGCCTCCGAATGCTTCTCCAATCTTGGGTAGAGAGAAGTCAGTTAGCTCACGAGAGAGATACATGGCGATCTGTCTTGGAAAGGCAACAGCCTTGGTCCGCTTCCGTGCTTTGAAATCTTCAAGCTTAAGGCTGTAATACTCGCCGACCTTTTGTTGGATGTCGTGAATAGTGATCATTTTCGGACGACTGGAAGGAATAATATCCTTCAGTGCTTCAGCTGCCAGATGAGTGGTTACATCTTGATTCGTCAACGAAGAATAGGCAACAACCCGAATCAGGGCACCTTCCAGTTCGCGAATATTGGTATCAATCTGGTTGGCGATGTACATCATCGCCTCATTCGGAATATCCAGATTTTCCGCACGCGCTTTTTTACGCAAAATCGCAATCCGTGTCTCCAGATCTGGAGGCTGGATATCCGTAATTAACCCCCATTCAAAACGGGAACGAAGCCGTTCTTCCAGGGTCGGAATTTCCTTCGGCGGTCTGTCGCTGGAGATGATGATCTGTTTCCGTTCCTCATGCAGCGCATTAAACGTATGGAAAAATTCCTCTTGCGTCGATTCTTTTCCCGCCAAGAACTGAATATCATCAATGAGCAGAATATCGACACTACGGTATTTGTTACGGAAGCTCTCCCCGCGGTTGTCACGGATTGAGTTAATGAATTCGTTCGTGAATTTCTCAGATGACAAATAAACAACTTTGCTGCCCGGATCATGCTCCAGGACGTAATGCCCGATTGCATGCATCAAGTGAGTTTTGCCGAGACCTACCCCTCCATAGAGAAACAGAGGATTGTATGCTTTGGCGGGCGCTTCAGCGACCGCCAGCGATGCGGCGTGGGCAAAACGGTTGCCCGGCCCAATGACAAATGTATCGAATGTATATTTCGGATTCAGCATGCTGAGTACCGCTTCTTCCTGAACAACTGTAGGCGTTGGCGCTGGCAGTTGAGGATCCGGTTCAGCAGGCTTGTTCTCCTCGATGACAAATTTCACATCGACCTGTTTGCCAAGCAGCTCATATACCGTCGATCCGACCAGTTTGGTGTAACGGCTCTCCAGCCATTCGACGGCAAACGTGGTTGGTGCGGATATGACGATCGAACGATCATTCAGCTTGGTTGCTTTGGTTGCTTTGAACCAAGTGTCAAAGCTGGGTTTGCTGAGCTTGTTTTGTATAATTGATAAAATTTGCTGCCATAAATCAGAAGTATGGCTGTCCACAGACTGTCACTCCTTTTACATGTTCCAAGTGTGGCTTAAGCCATGATGCAGTGTCGAAATACGAGATATATTGTTGAATTTATCCCCAAACCCCCGCAGGTCGAAAACAAAAAAAGAATGAACAACGGAAAATTGTTCACAACTTTATCCACAGGCTGTTGATAATATTATGGGTCAGATCACATATTCACATCCAAAAGTAATACAATCATAGCAAAAGAAGCCCGGCATTTCAATGTATCACGTGATTTTATCCACAAATTCAATAACTTGTGTATAATTTTTAATCACAACACAATATATTGTTTATAAATTGTTTAACTTTCGACAAGATGACCCAAAAACCCAAATTATTTTATACACAGGTTATTCGTCAAATAATGCTGAATTGTGTGTAAAAGTATTATCGGTTTGTGAATAACCTCTCTGTGGATAACCGTAAAGTGAAAATGGCCGTATTGGCGATTTACAGGAGGTTGCCTCTTCATGCTCGTTTTCCTTATTTTCGAAAAGCGGAATGGAGGAACGACAAAATGAATGGTATGGGAGATCAAGGAGAGGCCTGATAGTACGTGAGGAGCGTTTACTGATTTGTATGATCTGAATGAAGAATTTATACCTAAAAGAGGTAGGATGGATATATGCGCAAACATTGAAGATGGATGTGACTCCATTGCAGCAGAGTTGTTTATGCCAAAAAGAGGTTGTTCTTTAAGACCGAATGGTGGTCAAAGAGAACAACCTCTTTTTGGTGGTTATAAGAGGAGGATTTACTCGATATGAGCAGAAAATTTACGCTGGAATTCCGCGATGTCTGCATATTCTTCTTCCAATTTTCGCGAAATGCGAATAAAGATGGGGAGCAGCTCCTGGTAGATCGATGCATGTTCTTTGATAGGGGTATGCTTGTGCGTTGTACCTACCATAGATGAAACGGCATGAAGCGACTTAATTCGCCCTGTAGCATAGAGACCGAGCACAACGGCCCCCAGACAGGAACTCTCGAAGCTCTCGGGCACAATGACTTCCTGGTTGAATATATCGGACATCATCTGACGCCAGAGTGGGGAACGAGCGAAACCACCGGTTGCCTGAATGGAGGTTGGTTGTCCGATCTGTTCTTCCATGGCCAGCAGTACCGTATACAGGTTGAAAATAACCCCTTCCAGCACAGCACGGATCATATGCTCTTTCTGATGGTGAAGGGTCAAACCAAAGAAAGAACCTCGGGCGTCCGGATTCCATAAAGGGGCACGTTCCCCTGAAAGGTACGGATGGAATAGAAGTCCTTCCGAACCGGGGCTGACGCGTTCAGCAATTTTGGTGAGTACATCATAGGAATTGATGCCGAGCCGTTTGGCTGTTTCCACTTCCGAGGCAGCGAATTCGTCTCGTACCCAGCGGAAAAGCATGCCACCGTTATTCACAGGTCCTCCGATGACCCAAAGATTCTCGGTGAGGGCGTAACAAAAGGTTCTGCCTTTCGGATCGGTAACGGGACGGTCCACAACGGTGCGGATGGCACCGCTGGTGCCGATCGTTGCTGCCACAACGCCAGGCTCAATGGCATTCACGCCCAGATTGGACAAAACCCCGTCACTTGCACCGATGACGAAGGGTGTAGAGGGGGAGAGAGCCATTTGTTCAGCCCATCTCCGATCCATTCCTTCTATAGTATGTGTGGTCGGGACGAGTTCCGATAGATGGTCAGCTGTAATGCCTGCAACCTCAAGGGCTTCGGCATCCCAATCCAGTTGTTCCAGATTGAGCAGGCCGGTACAGGAGGCGATGGAGTGATCCACGACATATTGACCAAACAGTCGGAAGAACAAATATTCTTTAATAGAAATAAATTTGGCCGTGCGTTGAAAAAGTTCAGGTTCGTCATGGCGCAGCCACATTAATTTGGTCAGTGGCGACATGGGATGAATCGGTGTACCTGTTCGCGAATAGATCCGATGTCCCAGTCCATTCTCCTGCAGCTTGGCAGCCCAAGCTGCACTCCGGTTATCAGCCCAAGTGATGCAGCGGGTGAGGGGGATATTATCCTTCCCCATCGCAATGACACTGTGCATGGCAGAGCTGCAGGACACGAACATAATTTGTTCCGCAGCTACGCCACTATTATCCATCACACCGCGTACGGAGCGAAGGGCAGCTTGCACAATTTGTTCTGGATCCTGCTCAGCCACATCCGGAGCTGGGGTGTATAAAGGATATTCCTGAGTTGATGTGCTTACCACTTCACCCTGCTCCGTAAATAGTACGGATTTGGTACTGGTTGTACCAATATCCATACCAATCATATAGTTGTTCATATTACATAAACCTTCTTTCTTTTGAACCCGTAAAATTAAACCCCTAAGTGTGTGAATTTAAATTCTTCTTCTATATAGATATTGAATTTATAGGACTGTATTTAGCAGCAAAATAAAGATCAGTCCAACGACAGATAGTAGTGTTTCCATAACGGTCCACGTCTTCAACGTCTGTGAGACGCTCATATTGAAGAATTCCTTGATCATCCAGAATCCTGCGTCATTCACGTGGGAGAGAACAAGTGAACCTGCACCGGTAGCGAGTACAACCAACTCAATATTGGCACCTGGTGTTAGTGCAAGAACCGGAGCTACAATACCAGCAGCTGTCGTCATCGCAACAGTCGCTGAACCGGTAGCAACCCGAATGAGTGCGGCTACAAGCCAGGCGAACAGGATTACATTAATATTGGCATGTGTGGCGACCTCAGCAATGGCATTACCTACACCACTGTTAATCAACACCTGTTTGAACGCACCGCCTCCGCCAATAATGAGAATGATGGTCGCCGTAGGCGCCAGACATTCACTGGTGAAGCGGGAGATGTCATGTTTGTTGAACCCGCGTGAGAATCCGAGTGAAAAGAGGGCAAACACGACAGAGATCAGCAAAGCTATAATTTCATGGCCGATAAATTCACAGAAAACGGTAAATCCGCTTGTGGCGTCCGGGTCTACGATATTGGCGATAGAGCCAATGAGCATTAGAATGACCGGCAGCAAGATGGTAAACAAGGTTATTCCGAAACCAGGCAGGTCGTTACTTTTTTTCGTAGCGAATTGTTCAGCCAACTCTGCAGGCGGTTCGGTATGTATTCTTTTACCGATAAATTTACCAAACAGGGGGCCAGCAATAATGGCGGTAGGGATACCTACAATAAGAGAGTACAAGATCGTTTTACCCAAATCGGCGCTGAACGCTTCGATGGCAATCATGGGTGCCGGATGAGGTGGAACCAGACCATGTACAGTAGAGAGACCTGCCAAAATCGGAATACCGATCTGCAGCAGCGACATATTGGTTTTACGTGCAACGGTGAAAATGATCGGGATCAGCAGAATGACGCCGACTTCGAAGAATACAGGAATACCGACGATAAAACCGACAATCATCATCGCCCAGTGCACACGTTTCACACCGAAACGATCCACAAGTGTGGTAGCTATACGTTCGGCTCCGCCGGATTCAGCCATCATCTTACCAAGCATGGTGCCCAGACCGATAACGATGGCGATCGTTCCAAGTGTGCCGCCAAGTCCGCCAGTAATAGAAGTAATTACATCGGCAGGCTTCATACCCGCGAGTAAACCAAGCATTAATGCTGATAACAAAAGAGTAATGAAAGGATTCCATTTATATTTGGAGATCAATACGATTAGAAATACAATTGCAATCAATGTCCAGACCAATAATGTTGCATTGTGGGATAGCCCAAAAAGAGTGCTCATGAGGTTTGCTCCTTTTTTTATGATATATAGCGCTTACAACTGATCTAGGATCAGGTGGAGGGAATTTGCTCTACGTTTCATGTAGCGTGGGCTGCTTAAATCCTCCTTAATATGCCCCAAAAAATTGAAACAAATCGCATTTTGTATACTTGTCGACAAGTTGGAGAGCAATCATTCACAATGGATATGATTGCAAACTCCCTGCACGATATGCCATCAAGTGAATGAAATTTCACCACCGTGTCATTAGGAATCAAAGCTTTCGTGCAGCGTCTGGCCTGAATCCTGGAAATACGTGCGGACTCCAGATTGAATCCGTGCCTGGTCGCCTGATTCAAGGGCCTCAATGAGCAGACGGTGTTTATCAATAACAGCGCTTACTTTCTGCTCGCCCTGAATAAATACCCTGCGGGTGGTGAGCAGCATGACTGTCATGACAACATAACGAATGCTTCTCCATAGATGTAAAATACGGGAATGCTGGGCGGCTTCAATAATGGTCTCGTGAAAGACCAAATCCTGATAAGCGAATTCAACCGCATCTTGGTGGCGTCCAGCCAAATCCATTTTGTCTATTACATTACGAAGCTGGGTAATCAATTGTTCTGGCACATCTCCGGCAAGTCGCTGCTGTACAAAACTTTCAATCAGGAAACGGACGTCATACAATTCCTCGACATCTTTAATTTTCAATCCAATGACAACGACACCCATACGCTCCAGCCGAATAAGTCCTTCATTCGACAATGTTCTTAATGCTTCACGTACAGGCGATCGACTGCTGTCAAAATCGGCGGCAATACGATTTTCTGACAAAATTTCGCCAGGACGAAGGGTTCCGCTAATGATCCGCAGCCTTAATTCGCAGGCAATGGCTTCCCCGCGGGAAGCTCCCTGAAGCCAGGATGATGGAAACAGCATAATGGCTAACGCTCCTATTATAAGTAATCAGTTCAATACTGATCATAGCACAACTATTTTGTGGATTGAGCATAATGAATCAATCCTTATAACGAGAATAAATGGCAGCTTCTCTGTGCGCGTGCAGAATTATAGGAACTTCATACTGTTTCCAATGGGATTTTTCAAAGAGCTTGAGGACGTAATGTATTCCCTTAGATAAGGCTAGATATTCACTTCATTTTGGATGAGTATACTTGTATACAAGATGTGATTTTTTTATCCTACACCTTTCTCGAAAACTTGTAAACCATAATAATAAAGCGGATACATTAAATTTTAAGAATATCATTTTCAATAGCCATAATTCATTGGGCTCTTAAGTTATAACTATCTATAGCTGACTACTACAGTCTTTTAGAAACGTATCTATATTAACCGAAAGTAGAGCCAGTGAACCCAACCTGTGAATCGGCAAATATTCCTTATCCACATGTGAATAACTTGGAAATGATAATCAAACTTAGAATGAAGGGGATTAAAGGGTGTGGATAACAGTATAAATTGATTTTTGGTGAATGAAACGGGACTTGGGGATAACTTTTGAAGCTTCTACATGCTGCTGTAAGAAGGTTGTAAACAGGGGGACGTATCCATGGCCGTTAAAACTGGGTGGTATAGGCATTAAAAGGAGAAAGGAGGCAAGAGGCTCACAGTTGACTTTTCCAGTTGTTCGTGGTTAAATGTATAAAGGTGTTTTCTGTGAAGATGAAAGTGATTCATCACATAAGTATTTCCTTGTAAGGAGGTGCAATACATTGAGACCTACATTCAAACCGAACGTTAGCAAACGTAAAAAAGTTCATGGTTTCCGGAAAAGAATGAGCACGAGCAACGGACGTAAAGTTCTGGCTGCACGTCGCCTTAAAGGCCGTAAAGTCCTGAGTGCTTAATGCATGTGAAGACCACCGAGGTGGTCTTTTTTTTCTTAAATAGGTCATTTCAGACTGGATGCTGGTATAGGTCAGGTCTGAATTGGCTGCGCAAAAGCATAAGTGCATATTGATGCTCAATGAATGAGATGTCCGTTTTTTCGAAAACGTTCCTTATATAATGAAGTTGCCGCCAAGACGGTTTATCGTTATTCAAGAAAGCCTATACTAAATCAGTAATGAGGCCTTCGTCAATAATGTTGGTGGAAAACAGCAAGGAGAAGCGCCGTGTATAAAAGACTGCGTTTACGAAACCGGGCGGACTTTAGCCGCGTATACCGGTATGGGAAATCGTTTGCCAATCATCAGTTTGTGGTGTATGGCTGTCGTCGTAAAGATACAGAACAATTCCGAGTGGGTGTATCCTGCAGCAAGAAAATCGGAAACGCTGTCGTGCGCAACCGGATGAGACGCATGATTAAGGAAATTGTACGTCACCATGAGAAAGAGATTGTCACGCAGATGGATCTGATCTTTATCGTCAGAAAAGGTGCATTGGACATGTCCTATAAGGATATGGAAAAAAGCCTGTTGCATGCGATGCGCAAGGGCTCTCTTTTGAAGTCGGGCAAGCGGTAAGCTTCGGTTTATTTGTCCTCCTAATTATGGTATGATTTACGGTGGAATGGAATGGTTAAGAGAGGGGTTATGAAGTGTCGCGATTGAAGACATCAAAGGGGAAGTGGATTCTCCTCATTGCAGTCATTGCAATGGTCACCGTGCTCGCCGGATGTACTCCGCAAGGGGCCGGGGTCACTACGGAAGATCTAAGAAACGGATCATTCTGGCAAAGCAATGTTATTTACTGGTTCTCCCTGGCGCTCGATACATTTGCCAACTGGTTTAACGGTGAATATGGACTAGCCGTCCTTGTGATGGTGTTGATTGTACGTACGTTAATCTTGCCGCTGACAATGAAGCAGGTACGCAGTTCCAAGGCGATGCAGGCTATTCAACCGAAATTGAAAGAAATTCAAGCCAAGTATAAAGATACACCTGAGAAAGTTCAGCAAGAAACAATGAAGTTGTTTCAGGAGAACAAAGTTAATCCGATGGCGGGTTGCTTACCACTTCTGATTCAGATGCCGATTTACATCGCACTTTATAACTCAATTTACGGAAACTCGAGTCTGAGAACGCATGATTTCTTGTGGCTTCAACTCGGATCGCCGGATCACCTGTTTATTTTGCCAGTGCTGGCTGCCATCACAACATTCGTGCAAACGTGGATGATGATGCGCATGAATCCTGCACAGCAAGTTGGACCAATGCAGTTCATGCTGTGGGTTTATCCGATATTGATCTTCGTAATGTCTTATCAGTTCCCGGCTGCATTGCCGTTGTACTGGTTCTACAGTAACATCTACACGATCGTGCAAAACTATTTCCTTTACCGGAATAATGATAAAGTCGTGGCTGAGGTCAACGTGAAGCAGAGCAGCACTTCCAAAAATGGAAATGGAGCTAAACGCAAAAACGGTGGCAAAGCAACTGTCTCTGGAAAAGGGTCGAAAGGGGCCAAAAAATCGAAATGACCAAAGTCATTGCGTCAGGAAAAACCGTTGAAGATGCTGTAAACCAAGGATTGGCTGAGCTTGGCGTGAGCCGGGACAAGGTCGAGATACAAGTGTTAGAGCAGCCGTCAAAAGGATTCCTGGGTTTGATCGGGGTAAAGGCCGCTAAAGTGGAAGTGAAACTTCTGTCTGTGCCTGAACCTGTTCCACAGCCGATCAAGCCGGCCGCACAGGTACCTCAGGTTGAGGCAACACTTGAGGGTGTGGCTGCTAAAAATCCCTATGAGGAAGCGGCTGCTTTCTTAAAAGAAGTGGCAGCAGGTATGGGACTTGATGTTGAAGTGCATATCAAAAAACAGCGTGATGGACATATCTTCAATATTGCCGGTGAAGACCTGGGCATGATCATTGGCAGACGTGGACAGACGCTGGATGCCCTTCAATATTTAACGAACATTGTAGCCAACCGTTATTCGGAAAGCTTCGTTCGGATCGTTCTCGATGCAGAGAACTTCCGCCAACGTCGACGCAAGACGCTGGAGGATCTGGCTGAACGTTTGGCTGGACAGGCGATTCGCACCGGCAAGGAAGTTGTGCTGGAGCCTATGCCCCCGCTCGAACGCAAAGTCATTCATGCGAAACTGCAAAATCACTCGCAGATTAAGACATACAGCAAGGGCGAGGAGCCCAATCGGCGCGTGGTCATTACGACGAAATAACACGAAATTGAAGACGCAATGGCTTCCTGCTCGGTGCAGAAGCCATTGCTTTTTTCGTACAGAAGTATATTTTACAGAACCAAAAAGCGGTTTTTAATAAAGTCATTTAAAGATTGAATGATGCGGTTAGAAGCATTGTGAACTGAACTTATATTGAAATTAATATGGCGTCCCGAGGGGCGCAATTTTAAAATAGAGCAAGGAGAGATAACGATGATTAGTGATACGATTACAGCGATATCAACAGCTGTCGGAGAAGCGGGTATCGCTGTAATCCGGGTAAGCGGCCCGGATGCAGTGACGGAGACGGAGAAGATTTTTCGCAGCAAAACCCCACTAACGCAGGCAGCATCCCACACGGTTCATTACGGTCATATTATAGATCCAGGCACCAGCGAGAAGATTGAGGAAGTATTGGTTACGGTGATGCGGGCGCCACGTTCTTTCACAACTGAAGATGTCGTGGAGATTAGCGCCCATGGCGGAGTGGTTTCGGTTAAGCGTGTCATGGATCTGTTGTTGCAGCTCGATATTCGTCTTGCTGAACCCGGCGAGTTCACGAAGCGTGCTTTTCTCAATGGACGGATTGATCTATCCCAGGCGGAAGGGGTCATGGATCTCATTCGTTCCAAATCCGATCGAGCCTTCTCGGTTGCACTCAAGCAAGTGGAGGGCAAATTGTCATCCAAGCTGCGTGATCTAAGATACACATTAGTCGAGACGCTTGCTCACATTGAAGTCAATATCGACTATCCCGAGCATGATGTAGAGTCACTAACATCTGAATTTATTAAAGAAAAATCCAGTCAGGTGATGACTGAAATTGATAAATTGCTGGTAACTGCAGAGCAAGGTAAGATACTGCGGGAAGGGATTACAACCGCTATCGTAGGCCGTCCAAACGTAGGGAAATCTTCTTTGCTCAATACGTTGGCCCAGGACAATCGCGCAATAGTAACGGATATTCCAGGTACCACGCGTGACGTTATTGAGGAGTTTGTTACCATTAACAATATACCGCTCAAGCTGCTCGATACGGCAGGTATTCGGGAAACGATGGATGTCGTGGAGAAGATCGGCGTGGAGCGTTCCCGGTCTGCTGTGAACGAGGCGGATCTGTTATTGATGGTTATCAATGCTGCCGAGCCGCTGCACCCAGACGAGATTGAATTATTGGAACAAATACGCGGTAGACAATCCATTATTATTATGAATAAAATGGACTTAGCGCCGCAGGCGGACCGCGATGTGCTGCTTCGTTACATCCCCGAGGAACGAATTGTTCCGATGTCGGTGAAAGATGATCTGGGCGTGGATCGATTGGAAGATGCCATCTCAACGTTGTTCTTCAGTGGCAAGCTGGAGTCAGCCGACCTCACGTATGTCAGCAATGTTCGTCATATTGCTTTGCTCAAAAAAGCGAAGCAGTCGCTCATTGATGCTTATGAGGCGGCAGAGCAGCTGATACCCATTGATATGATTCAGATTGATGTTCGTCTGGCATGGGAGCAGTTGGGTGAAATCGTGGGCGATACAGCGCATGATGCATTAATTGATCAGATTTTCTCTCAATTCTGCCTTGGAAAATAACCTGGGGTAAACATACTGGCTCTGAAAAGTAGTATGATAATAAAGTCCATCTGTGGGTGGTCAAAGAATCCGCGAAAATGTCTGAAGTACGTATAGACTTGATGGCTTAATATAGATCGAAATGCATTCCGTCGGGTATGGATCGTGTTTCGTGATTTTTACAAAAAATTGATCGTATGCATGAATTTAGGCGTGCAGCGGCAAAAAGGAGGTAAACTGGAATGGCTTTTGATGGCGGAAGTTATGATGTAATCGTCGTTGGGGCAGGACATGCTGGTGTGGAATCGGCACTGGCTGCAGCTCGTATGGGCTCTAAAACGCTGATGATTACAATCAATCTGGATATGGTGGCCTTCATGCCTTGTAACCCATCTATTGGGGGACCGGCAAAAGGACATGTGGTACGTGAGATTGATGCACTTGGTGGAGAGATGGGACGGAATATTGATAAGACCTTTATTCAGATGCGAATGCTCAACACAGGTAAAGGACCTGCTGTTCATGCGCTTCGTGCTCAGGCCGATAAATTCTCTTACCAACATACGATGAAAGAAACGATGGAGAATGAACGCAACCTGACAATGCGTCAAGGTATGGTCGATCGCCTGATCGTTGAAGACGGGCAGTGCGTAGGTGTAGTTACTCAGACGGGTACAGAGTATCGGGCCAAAGCTGTTGTTCTGACAACAGGAACGTATTTGCGCGGTAAAGTAATTATGGGTGAGTTGATGTACGAGAGTGGTCCGAACAATCAACAGCCTTCACTTAAGTTATCCGAACATCTGCGTGAGCTTGGTTTCGACCTGGTTCGTTTTAAAACAGGTACTCCACCACGTGTGCATAAGGATACGATTGATTTTAGCAAAACGGAAATTCAGCCTGGCGATGACAAGCCAAAATTCTTTTCCTATGAAACGGAATCTTCCGATAATGAGCAGCTGCCTTGCTGGTTGACATATACGTCTGTGGAAACACACCAAATCATTAACGATAACCTTCACCGTGCACCTATGTTTTCGGGGGTTATTGAAGGTACCGGACCACGTTATTGTCCATCGATCGAAGATAAAATTGTGCGTTTTAGCGATAAGCCGAAGCATCAGATTTTCTTGGAGCCAGAAGGCAAAAACACATCGGAATACTATGTACAGGGTCTGTCCACCAGTCTGCCTGAGGATGTTCAATTGGCGGTTTTGCGTTCTATCCCGGGTATGGAAAAAGTAGAAATGATGCGTAACGGTTACGCCATTGAATATGATGCGATGGTGCCTACACAGCTGTGGCCTTCACTGGAAACAAAACGTCTGCCAGGTCTGTTTACAGCAGGGCAAATTAATGGTACCTCCGGGTATGAAGAAGCGGCAGGACAAGGCGTAATGGCCGGTATCAATGCTGCACGTAAAGTTCAGGGTAAAGAGCCTGTCGTACTTGATCGCTCCCAAGGGTACATTGGTGTACTGATTGACGATCTCGTAACCAAAGGTACGAATGAACCTTATCGTCTGCTGACTTCCCGTGCAGAATACCGTTTGTTGCTTCGTCATGATAATGCAGATATGCGTTTGACGGAAATAGGCCACGATATTGGATTAATTCCTGAAGAGCGTTACGCCAAATTCCTCGATAAAAAAGCAAAGGTAGAGCAGGAAGTGGCTCGTCTGAAGGCAGCCAAAGTTCGTCCTGTCGAAGTAAATCCGAAGCTGGAAGAGATCGGCTCTACACCGATTCAGGATGGCAGTACACTTCTGACATTGATGCGTCGCCCAGAGATCGGGTATGACTGGATTGAGCAGATCTCACCGTCTGAGGTGGAGCTGACTGCTGACATGAAAGAGCAAGTGGAAATTCAAATTAAATATGCGGGTTATATTGAGAAACAATTGATCCACGTGGAACGTTTGCAAAAAATGGAGAAAAAGAAAATTCCGGATACGATTATATATGACGAAATTCATGGCCTTGCGATGGAAGCAAAGCAGAAGCTCGCTACAATTCGTCCAATCTCGATCGGACAGGCATCCCGTATTGCCGGGGTTACTCCTGCGGATATCTCCATTCTGCTGGTTTACCTGGAGCATTATAACCGTGTAACCGCAGCAAGGGGACAATAATGGACGATATTCAACAGCAGCTACAACGCCGCCTGAAGAAACATGGATTGGAGCTGGATGAACGCCAGCTGGAGCAATTCGAGTTGTATTTTCAGGAGCTGGTAGCTTGGAATGAAAAGATGAATCTAACCGGGATTACCGAACGTGAGCAAGTATACACCAAGCATTTCTATGATTCGGTATCGCTGGCGTTTTATACAGATATGTCAAAGGTAAACAAACTTGCAGACATTGGTTCAGGGGCGGGGTTCCCTGGACTACCGCTTAAAATTTGTTTTCCGCATATCAAGCTAACCATCATTGATTCGTTGAATAAACGTATTGGCTTTCTGCAGCATGTTGTGGATACGCTCGGCTTAACGGATGTGGAATTGATTCACGGGCGTGCGGAGGAGCTTGGTCGCAAAGAAGGATATCGTGACAGCTACGACCTCGTAACTGCTCGTGCAGTTGCTAAGCTAGCGGTGCTTAACGAATTCTGTCTGCCATTTGTTCGAAAAAGCGGATTATTCGCTGCTATGAAGGGTGGAGACCCGCGCGAAGAAATGAAGGAAGCCGAGTTCAGCTTTAACCAGCTGAAAGGACGGGTGAAAGCAGTTCATCCGTTCCAGCTACCCGTTGAAGAATCGGCACGTCATATCATTCTGATTCAGAAGTTTGATAAGACACCATTTAAATATCCGCGTAAACCAGGAACACCACTAAAAACACCTTTGGTATAGTTTTGTTGTATTTTTAACTGTTTTTAGTTGGAAATGTTCTTTATGCAACATCGTTTGTGTGTAAAAGGTAGATGATATTTGCTCGGTTTCTCAACGAAGAATTTAGAATAAGAGAAAGAGGATGTTTCACGTGAAACATCCTCTTTTTGTGTTTTGATTTATTAATCTTTGAATAGATCGTTTCTCCCTCTCCATTTCCATTACATAATTAGACAAAAGTAAATAAAGATTCATTTTGGGTTTGAAAGCTATTTTGTTATTGCTGTTTTCTAGTTAAAGATATTCTTTGTTGGATAAAGTGCTGATTGTAGGAGAACGGCAGAGGATTTTACAGGGGTGTCAAACAAGCGCAAATTTGTTCTGCCACGGAACACGGACGCTATCTTGTGAAATTCAATTTCAAGTGGTACTAAACCAGTACACAATTGTAGCTACTAGGAGCAGGTGCTGTGGGTCGAGAACTTCCATATCTTATTGTGTATAAGCAGTCATATCGCTAATGTTCATGAAGAAAAAGCAGGAAAATTAGAAGAGTTTAAAGAATAGGTAAACATAGGATTATGGAAGAAAAGATGATAGAATAGAAGTAGCCGATCCTGGATTACAGAGATCATAGATTATATGTATAGATAGATTATCTAGCAATACGGACTAGGGTACAGAAAGCGTCATGAAAGGCAAAACTTATTCGAAGAACGACAGCATTTGAAAGGGTCGCATATTGAATAAGAAGCACCTGCAACTCTGCGGGAGCTATTACGAAACTAGGTGGTAATATACGGAATGAAAGAACAATTTTCGAAGTTGTTTGGTTTGGCGGAGCGCAATAACGGAGATGAGATTAAACAAATTCCGGTCAACGAAATTGTGAGCAGCCCATATCAACCCCGTACTATCTTTGATGATGATAAAATTGATGAGTTGTTGCAGACGATCAAGACACATGGAGTTATTCAACCGATTGTCGTCCGCGTACGAAATGGATCATATGAGATTATCGCCGGGGAACGTCGCTGGCGTGCAGTTCGGAAACTTGGCTTGGATCATATTCCGGCCATTGTACGTGAATTTAACGATTCTCAGGCAGCGTCCATCGCATTGATTGAAAACCTACAGCGTGAGGGACTCACTTCAATTGAAGAGGCCGTTGCTTATCAGAAATTGATTGACCTGCACCAACTTACACAGGAAAGTCTTGCGCAGCGATTAGGCAAAAGCCAATCGACGATCGCCAACAAAATCCGGTTGTTACAGCTTCCGGATGGTATTAAGACAGCGCTGATGGAACGTAAAATTTCAGAGCGCCATGCCAGAGCGTTACTTTCATTGGATACGGAAGAGTTGCAAATGAAATTGCTCGGCGAGATTATTGATAAAGAGTTGAATGTAAAACAAACGGAAGCGAGAGTTGCCTTTTACAAGGAATCCTCGAAGATCAAAAAATCCAAACGTATCTCATTCACGAAGGATGTCAGACTCGCACTTAATACGATTCGTCAATCCATTGATATGGTATCGGGCTCCGGTCTGGACATCAAAACCAAGGAAGCAGACCATGAGGACCATTACGAGATCGTTATCCATATTCCGAAACGCAAATAATTGAAGCTTCAGGCGGCAATGGGCCGCTTTTTCTGTCTATAAAGTTGAGTGTGGCATGAACAGCGTAGAATCTAGCAGCATAAGAAGGAACGGTAGTTGAGGTTTTGTGGATGGTAGCCCCCTGCTTTTTGTTAACTGTAGCTCACAACCTACAAGAAAAGACTCCTATTTTATTTGAGGTGAAGGTATTGTCTAAGATTATGGCCGTAGCAAATCAAAAGGGCGGTGTGGGGAAAACGACGACATCTGTTAACTTGGGTGCAGGACTGGCTTCGCTCGGGAAAAGAGTATTGCTTGTCGATATTGACCCCCAGGGGAACACAACCAGCGGAGTCGGAATCAACAAAGCAGACGTGGCCAATTGTATATATGATGTCATCATTAACGAGGTTCCTCCACAGGAAGCCATTGTTGAAACTCAGATTGAAGGCCTTCATATCATACCTGCAACGATTCAGCTTGCCGGAGCCGAGATTGAGCTGGTATCCACGATATCACGGGAAGTTCGCCTGAAAAAATCACTCGCCATGGTGAAAAAAAACTATGACTACATACTGATCGATTGCCCACCCTCCCTTGGTATGTTGACGATCAACTCGTTGACAGCTTCCGATTCGGTGATCATTCCGATTCAGTGTGAGTATTATGCGCTCGAAGGATTGAGCCAATTGCTCAACACGGTTCGTTTGGTGCAGAAACATCTGAATACCTCGTTGCAGATTGAAGGGGTGTTATTGACGATGTTTGATGCACGTACAAATCTGGGCATTCAAGTGATTGAAGAAGTGAAGAAGTATTTTCAACAAAAGGTGTATCAAACGATTATTCCGCGCAATGTGCGGCTTAGTGAAGCACCATCACATGGTCAGTCCATCATTACGTATGATCCTCGATCCCGAGGGGCTGAAGTGTATTTAGAGCTCGCAAAGGAAGTGATTTCTTATGAGTAAGCGGCTTGGAAAAGGTCTTGATGCCCTCATTCCTTCGCTTTCAATTAATGACGATGATAAAGTCGTAGAAATCCCGGTTAATCAGCTGCGGGCGAACCCTTACCAACCTCGTAAAGTATTTGATGAGGATGCAATACATGAACTAGCCGAATCAATTCGCCAACATGGTGTCATTCAGCCTATTATTGTACGTCCTGTTTTGAGAGGGTATGAGATCATCGCTGGTGAACGGCGTTTCAGAGCTTCCCAATATTGCGGTAATGCCACTGTTCCTGCCGTAGTTCGTAATTTCAGTGATCAGCAGGTTATGGAGATTGCCTTAATCGAGAACCTGCAGCGGGAGAATCTGAATGCGATGGAGGTTGCAGTTGCTTATCAGGGGCTGATGGATCAATTCGGATTAACACAGGAAGAGCTGTCCGTAAAAGTGGGCAAATCACGTTCTCACATCGCAAACTTCCTGCGGTTGTTATCATTGCCGGAAGAAGTGAAGGATCATGTTTCACGTGGAACATTGTCAATGGGGCATGCACGTGCTATCGTCGGTGTTAAAGATGAGAGTCTTGTGAAGCAGCTGGCAAAACAAACCATTGATCAGCAATGGAGTGTACGTGAGCTGGAAGAGGCTGTTCAACAATTGGATCGTTCCAAAACGGGTGAAGCGAAAGCCAAATCCAAGTTGAAGAAAAAAGATCCATTCATTGATACATTGGAAGAGTCTTTGCGTGAACGATTCAAAACAACGGTAAAAATTAAGCATAACAAAGATAAAGGCAAAATCGAGCTCAACTACTACAGCAAACAAGATCTGGAGCGACTGTTGGAACTGTTGCAATAACAGTTGTGATTCCATGATTGATGAACAACATGCGGGGCTTTTTCATGTGATGACATATCGCCTCTGTACCATGGAGAAACGATATGTCATTGTTTGTTTATAGGGAACCTATCCAAGTAAAACAATTAATTAGGACAGAGGTGGTTATAAGGTGGAGGGAGTTATCTATCTGGATCATGCAGCGACATCTTGGCCTAAACCACCTGCTGTCGGGGAAGCCATGATGAAGGCTATGGATGTTGCAGGGGCCAACCCAGGCAGAGGTAGTCATCGGATGGCTGTACAGGCAAGCCGAGTTTTATTTGGTGCCAGAAAAGCGATATCCACTCTGTTGGGTGTTCGTAATGCCAACGATATCGCTTTGGGGTCGAATACGACAGAAGCTTTGAATTTGGCTATTCAAGGATGGTTAAGAGAAGGCGATCACGTTATTGCTACAATGGCTGAACATAATTCAGTAAGACGGCCCCTGGAGTACATGCGTCGATCTCGTTATGTAGAGGTTGATTATGTGGCTGTTAATGCTGCCGGGCAGATCGATCTGGCCCAATTCGCACGGTTGTTTCGTTCCAATACAAGATTAGTTGTCTGCACGCATAGTTCGAACCTGTTGGGCAGTATTCTGCCCATTGGTGAAATTGCACTGATGTGTCAAAAACATCAGGTGACTTTGCTTGTTGATGCTGCTCAAAGTGCTGGGATTCTGCCTGTGGATGTGAAGCAGCTCGGCATTGATATGCTTGCCTTCCCAGGACATAAAGGATTGTTGGGTCCGCAGGGAACGGGTGGTCTCTACATCGCTCCTGAACTGGATGTACAGCCCTTGCTTCACGGAGGGACAGGAAGCCAGTCTGAGGCGATTGAACAGCCGCATGTTCGGCCTGATCGCTATGAAGCGGGTACGCCAAATACAGTGGGTATAGCAGGTCTGGCTGCCGGAGTACAGCATGTGCTTGAACTGACACCTGAAATCATATATAAACAAGAGTGGGATTTGACTCAGCATATGATGGATGGGTTATCATCAGTACAGGGGATTCGAATGCTTGGTCCTGAAATTGGACAGCCGCGTACCGGATTGTTATCTTTTACTGTTGAAGGATATGATTCGGCACAGCTCGCTTTTCAATTAGACCGAAATTATGGCATCGCTGTGCGTTCGGGCTTTCATTGCACACCTCTTGCCCATGAGTCGGCTGGGACAACGGCAAGTGGGGCTGTTAGAGCGAGCGTGGGATATAACACATCCATAAATGATGTTAGTGCCCTGATCGAAGCAGTTATTGAATTAACAGCGAATTAACAGCGTCCAATTCTGTATTATGAAGCATCCCTGATAAAACATGAATTATAATCGCTTGAATAAGCAAAATGTAAAAGAGGCAAGTAGCCCAAACGAATGATTAGCCCTAAGGGTTATCTGGTGAATAATAGGAGTAAGCTTCAGGGCTACATTAGTACGTTGGGTGGCTTAACTTGGCAGAATGGATCGATGATTTGGAACACGCTTGATGCTACAAACGTTAACCTGAACAAACCAACAGAGGGGTAGTTGCACTACATGACTGAATTAAATGAGCTGATTCTGGAACAGCTGATATGGATTATTGGCGGCATGGCAGTACTTATGGTGATTTTGCTTATTATAAGTATTGCTCAAGGCGCAAAGCTACGGAAGTTTAAACGGAAATATGAGGCCATGATGGCTGGCAGTGGAGTGGAGGATCTGGAGTCGCTGTTGATCAATCTGAAAATCCAGATGGACAGCATCGAGGATGAACACATGCTGCAAACGAATCAGTTACAGATTGTGATGCAGAAGCTGACCCGCATTCAGGGTAAAGTGGGTGTGAAAAGGTATAACGCCTACGGAGAAAATGGCAGCGACCTGAGCTTCTCGATGGCGATGGTTAACGATAGCCAGGACGGTATGGTGCTTACGGGCATTTATAACCGTGATGGTTCCTATGTATATGCTAAACCTCTTAAAGGGGGAGAGTCCACGTATACACTTTCCCCTGAGGAAAAAGAAGCCATTACTCTGGCACAGCAAGCAGAGTAGAGCGGGTATGCCATTCGCGAATGGCGGAATAGAGACTGCTGGATATAATCTCGGACATGCGCATGACGAGACTGAGACGTGTGTTTTGCAAAACAAAGTATTCCATAAAACCGCCGACGTTAACGATACCTGTAAGATGGATATCGCCGACCGGCGGTAATTCTTTATTTACACCTGCTCCTGGTTTGAGCGGTCCATTCACGACCTGAATACATCCAACACTTGAAGACTGTCCGAGACAGGCATCAATCCCGATCACATAAGGGTTGTGATGTGTGGTATGTATTTTGTGAAGAGTGTCCTGCAGGTTCATTGCGTGTACGGGTTCATCCAACGTGCCATAGAGATGAAATAGAGGGCTGTCCCACTTAGCAAGTGACGAGCCTACGAGCGGGCCAAGGCAGTCTCCGGTAGAGCGATCTGTACCGATACAGACGACAACTACATTTTGCAAAGAGTGGGCTTTATAGAGATGGAACATTAAACGATGAATGATGGCAGAGTGAATGCCTGGATCTGTATGTGGGATTTTCAGGCTGGCCATGTCTTGAGATGAGAAGGAATGCGAAATGGGATTCATAGGATCTATCCTTTCCCTTGGAATAGTAGTAACAGTATATGGAAGGATAGAACGTTTTATACTTCGTGGGGACAAGCTTTTTCAAAGGGATGAATGTATCGTGAAAGGAGCCGCACATGGACGAGTGGATAGATGATTGGATGCTGATTGCTTTTGATTCCACCCAGCAGGCGCTGCGGGCAGAAATGCTGCTGGAGTTTGCCGAGATTGAGATTGATTTATTTCCTACCCCGAAAGAGATCACAGCGGGCTGTGCTCTATGTATTCAGTTTCCAAAAGAAGATCTGGAGAGAGTAAAACAGATCATTCGTAACGAATTTGTGGAGATCCGTGGCCTCTATTTCAAAACCGCTGACAGCTATGATAATATACCCATGTAGAGGAGGTTTGATCTATGTTGCCATTTAAGTTTGTTACGACAACAGACAATGAGTCTCCGAAGGAAATCGTAAATAGTGCAGTTCGCTGGACAGACCAATTATGGAATAAAATCGCCGATGCAGACATGTGGGTTAATATTCTGTTTAGCTCGATCCGCATCGTTATTATTTTCATTATTACGCGTATTGTGATCAAGATTGTATCACGTATTATAGATCGCACGATGGCACGAAAGCAGGAAGGCAAGATCCGCGTCAATCCGCGGCGATTTATAACGGTAGGAGAGTTGATGAAAAATGCGACCTCCATAACATGTAATTTCATTATGATTCTGTTACTGTTATCTGAGATCAATGTAAAAGTCGGACCATTGCTAGCAAGTGCGGGTGTGCTCGGACTGGCGATCGGTTTTGGTGCCCAAGGCTTGGTGAAGGATGTTATTACCGGTTTCTTCATTATATTGGAGGATCAGTTCGCAGTAGGCGATGTTATTCAAACAGGTACCTATAAAGGAACGGTTGAGGTCATTGGCCTGAGAACGACCAAGCTGGTTAGCTGGCAGGGTGAGGTGCACATTATTCCAAATGGTACGATTGCAAGTGTCACCAATTTCTCGATGTCGAATTCCCTTGCGGTAGTGGACATTCCCATGAAGGGTGAACAGAGCCTGGACGAGTCTGTACACTTGGTGAAACGAGCGTTGGCTGGGATTGAGGATCGCGATCTGAACATCGTTAAAATACCTGACGTGCTTGGTATACAGTCGATGTCTACCTCGGAATATGTGGTTCGCATTGTTGCCGAGTGCCTGCCGAACTCCAGAGCCTCTGTAGAGCGTCAAATTCAGGGTGATGTGAAGAAAACACTGGAGTATCATGAGATGAGCAATCAGGCAGCGTTAGAGCAAGCAGCAGCTCAGGAGAAGGATGAGGGGGATGGCACAGGTGGAGCGTAAAATTTTCCAGCTTGGGGACGTTGTGCAGATGAAGAAGCAGCATCCATGTGGCAGCAATGAGATGGAGATTATCCGAATGGGCATGGATATTCGCATCAAGTGTGTAGGGTGTAAACACAGCGTACTAATTCCCAGAGCAAAATTCGAGAAAAACATGAAAAAAGTACTTCGTTCAACAGAGGATTCGACTGAATCCTAATGCAATAACAGTGCCATTTTTACTTGTTTTCTTGCCTGTAACACCGTTTACATGTAGGTGTGGCTTGGGTATTGCGTTCTGTAAATGATCATGCTATAATCATTATTGCTGCGGAAAGGTACCCAAGAGGCCCAAGGGGGCTGACTCGAAATCAGTTAGGCGTGTCACAGCGTGCGTGGGTTCGAATCCCACCCTTTCCGCCACTCACAGATCTTGCTTAATTAATGAAATTAACAATTTACTCAACGTGTGTTGAGTTCTATACATGCAAAAAGACCTTCCAACCTGGAAGGTCTTTTCATTTTCGATGTTGTTGTCGAACAATCATTTGTTATTGAAAAAAACAAAGAGCCCCTAAGGGCTCTCCATTCGGCGATGCATTCGGTTTGTTAGGAAACAATCGGTCGTAACGATCAGAAACCAGGCGTATTGCGATTAACAATACTCGTGCTTCAGACAAAGGCCTTACACACAACCATCGTGCTTCTTAAATTACGTGATGAATCTCCAACATTAAATGTTCGGCTTCGTTGTCCAACGGAACCACACCTCTCTCGTGCATCGCCTGATTGTATTATGTGCATTAGTTCGTTTTATATACAGCAGTCTGAAAAAATCTTTACGATTAGTGAACGCGGGCCTTGGTAAGCTTCTTCCACTTACGATTCTGGTTGCTTGTTTCAGGGAAAGCTTCGCCCTTTTGCAGGGTTACTCGTTTCGGGTTGTTAATCTCCGTATGAAAGCTTTTCTCACCAACTTCGGTGTATTCACCATCGTTTGGAGCTTTGTCTCCTGGTTCAAACTCGGTTTTTTCACCCATGATAAGACCTCCTTGGCATAATGGATTTCAATGTTGCTTCTGTAGTGTGCTCCATTGGAGTAATGATCATGTGTAATAAGAAGAGGGAACGTTTGCTTGCATTGAGACGTCATTTTTGTTATATTAATATAGTTCGAGTTTGTGCTCGTTCCTTGCTCTCAACGTAGATTGAGGGCCAGAGTCCATAAGGAGGTGAAAATTATGCGCAAATATGAAGTGATGTACATTATTCGTCCTGATGTTGAGCAAGAAGTTGTTCAAGCTACAGTCGATAAATTCCAAGGCATCATCTCCAACGGCGGTGGTGAAGTTACAGCTCACGACGTTATGGGTAAACGCCGTCTTGCGTATGAGATCAAGAAATTCCGTGATGGTGTTTATGTTCTGGTACACTTCACTGCTGAACCAGCAGTAGTTACTGAGCTTGAGCGTCTCATGAAGATTTCTGACGAAGTCATTCGTTATCTCATTACAAACGACGTTAAGTCTGCTTAAGACGACTCGTGATCAACGCACCAATACGCTCTGAAGGAGGGGATTACATTGTTGAACCGTGTCATTCTGATCGGCCGGTTAACCCGGGATCCTGAGTTGCGTTATACTCCAGCTGGAGTAGCAGTTACGCAATTTACTTTGGCAGTGGACAGACCGTTTACAAGCCAAGGGGGAGAACGGGAAGCGGATTTCATTCCGGTCGTAACCTGGAGACAGCTTGCTGAGACTTGTGCAAACTATTTGCGCAAAGGACGCCTAGCTGCAGTCGAAGGACGCATTCAAGTACGGAACTACGAAAATAACGAAGGAAAACGTGTATACGTGACCGAAGTCATTGCCGATAACGTCCGTTTCTTGGAGTCAGCTAACCGTGATAATAACGGTGGCGGCGGTGGGCAACCGATGCGTGAAGAGCCTTCTTACGGAGGCGGCGGGCGCGCGAACAATAACAATAATTCGCGTAGCAACAATCAGGATCCTTTTTCCGATGACGGAAAACCGATTGATATATCGGATGATGATTTGCCATTTTAACGTGAACCGACACTCTTAGAGTGATTGGTTAAACGATAGGAAAGGACTGAAAAGCATGGGCTTCAAGCAAAGAGAAGGCGGAGACAACGATAAAAGACCGGCACGTCGTGGCGGCCGTAATAAACGTCGTAAAGTGTGCTTCTTCACAGCCAACAAAATTACTCACATCGATTATAAAGATACGGACTTGCTTCGTAAATTTATCAGCGAACGTGGAAAAATTTTGCCACGCCGTGTAACAGGTACTAGCGCTAAATATCAACGCATGCTGACGATTGCCATCAAACGCTCCCGTCAAATCGCATTACTGCCATACACAACTGAGTAGTCTTACTCAGCATGGATACAAAGCAGTCGGCTTCTAGTCGGCTGCTTTTTTGCATTCAAAAAAATATTAGAGTTGCCTCTCCCTGGTGCTTGGGTATAATAATGTGCTGCAACGATGGAAGCAATTAAGGCGTAAATGATTTATAATAGAGTCTATTATATTGCTGGTATCTCAGGTAGCGTAAATATAAATGAATATAGATTCCACCATCAGGAGAGAGCATGAATACATCCAAACGTAAAGTAAAACAGAGACGAAAGAGTAATCTGAGATTTTGGATCGTAGCTACGTTGTTGCTATCCATTATATATGTGTGGTTACAGCAAAAAGGAGACACCTATGATATATGGCCACGAACGAACGTGCAAGAATTGGTGCCGATTACAGGGCTTCACCCGGTAGTAGCTGAAAGTGAGAAGCTGTTGGTTCGAAAGGCGGCTAGACGAGGGATTGAAATCGTGATTACGCATGGTTTTCGCAGCAATGAAGAACAGGATGCTCTGTTTGATCAAGGACGTTCGATTGCCGGTAATATTGTGACCAATGCCCAAGGGGGAGAGTCCTATCACAATTACGGTTTGGCCATTGATTTTGCTTTGCGGACGCCTGAAGGAGATGTGGTCTGGGATATGGAACGTGATGATAACGGCAATGGGCAGGCGGACTGGCTGGAAGTTGTAGAGCTTGCCAAAGAACTAGGGTTCACTTGGGGCGGAGACTGGGCTAACTTTCCGGATTACCCTCATCTGCAGATGGACTTTGGGTTAAGCATCAACGATTTGAAGCGTGGTAAAAGGCCTCCAGAAACACAATAAATACGGTATTATATATACATCTATATGTATAATTATTAGAAAAGCCTTGCATTTTGCAGGGCTTTTTGCTTGCTTTTGTAAAATAAATGATAAAAGATGACAATTTGTTCTTTACATAAGCGAATAAATGAAACTATACTATAATAACTAGAATTTTAACTTCAATCCTATAGCAATATCTAAATTATGCCTCTAACCGTACAAATTATGGTTAGAAATTAATTTCACTTCCAAACTGAAGATTTCCTCTACAAATCCCTCAAACCTAACATAATAGTTGGTTATATCTATATTTCTAACATTTAACTACACATAACGTGTAATATTAATGTCACATATTTGGATATTCGGTTTCTCTGAAATTTTAACTCTACCATTCAAAGTATCCATTCGGCTCTAAAATCCGTTGATACATTCCCTTTAAAGTATAACTAATACCCAAAACTGTAGTATAAAAAACATTTATACCATAAAACTCAAAATAAACATTGACGTCATCTAAATTTACACGTATGATTACATTAATTATTTGGCTTTATTATTCCGCTAGGAATTATCAGCATTAATTGACCATCGGTCTAAATAGCAGTATAAAAATTGGATTCTCCTAATGATTTGGTATTTTGTATACACTTTCGTTCGTTATCTTCAAGAACATGGAAATATACAGTGGATGCATTCTTCTATACAGAATACAGTCTACAGAAATTATGGGGTTAGGGTGATTGATTTGAATACAGAGCTATTGGAAGTCAGAAATCTAACTACATCATTCAGAATTGAAGATGACTATTATGCAGCAGTTGATCACGTTAACCTAACGGTTAAAAAAAATGAAGTATTGGCTATTGTGGGAGAGTCGGGCTCAGGCAAAAGTGCCTTTGCATTTTCAATTATGGGACTGCATAACAAAGCCAAAATTGATGGTGAGATTTTGTACAAAGGGCAGAATATAGCGAATATATCTCCCAACAGATTAAACAAACTCCGCGGTAAAGAAATGGGAATGATCTTTCAGGACCCACTTTCCGCACTAAATCCTCTGATGGTGATCGGTGAACAGATCGAAGAGATTCTGACACTGCATCAACCCAAGCTATCTTCGAAAGAAAAGAAAGACAAAGTAATTGATTTACTCAACCAAGTAGGGATTCCACGTCCCGAACAATTATACAAGCAATATCCTCACGAACTATCGGGTGGTATGAGACAGAGAGTTGTTATCGCGATTGCGATTGCCAATAAACCTGAATTGCTGATTGCCGATGAACCAACGACAGCGCTTGACGTTACGATCCAACTGCAAATTCTGGAGCTTATCCGCGAATTGAAGAACGAGATTAACGCAGGAATCATCCTGATCACGCATGATCTGGGAGTCGTTGCCGAGATGGCTGATCGCGTGGCAGTTATGTATGCAGGTGAAATTGTTGAGATCGCAGATATCTATACTCTAATGACGAATGCCAAGCATCCATATACACGGTCTCTACTAAACTCTATTCCTACCATTTCTGAAGAAAAATCGAAGCTTCATGTCATTCAAGGCATAGTTCCTTCACTGAAAAATCTTCCTCGCCAAGGGTGCCGATTCAAGGCTCGAATTCCATGGATAAGTGATTCGGCTCATGAAGAAAACCCACAGATGCATGAAATTGCACCAGGTCACTTTGTAAGGTGTACCTGTTATCAGCACTTTCATTTCCCTGATCAAGCTGAGGAGGAATAACATAATGGCATTACTCGAAGTAGAAGGACTAAAAATACACTTTCCGATTCGCGGAGGGCTGCTCAAGCGTGAGATTGGCAACATCAAAGCGGTTGATGATGTGAGCTTCTCCATTGAGCAAGGGAAAACGTACGGACTTGTAGGGGAGTCAGGCTCAGGCAAAACGACAACGGGGCGAGCCATTATTGGTCTCAACCATGTGACGGCTGGTAAAGTTCTTTTCAATGGAAAAAATCTGGCTACAGAGCGGCGTAAAGACCGACAACTTCAGCGCGATGTGCAAATGATCTTCCAAGATCCGTACTCTTCGTTGAACCCCAAGAAACGGGTTATCGACATCATTGCTGAACCATTTCGCAATTATGAACGACTGACGGCTACAGAAGAGAAACGTCAGGTCCGAGACCTTCTGGAGAAGGTCGGTTTGAGTCCAGAGTCGATCTATAAGTACCCTCATGAGTTTTCCGGAGGACAGCGGCAACGGATTGGCATCGCTCGTGCGATTGCACTAAAGCCTAAGCTGATCATCGCAGATGAGCCAGTATCCGCACTCGACGTATCCGTACAAGCTCAGGTGCTCAACTTCATGCAGGAAATACAAAAAGAGTTGAATCTGACTTATCTGTTCATCAGTCACGATCTCGGCATTATCCGTCATATGTGTGATCAGATCGGAATTATGTATAAAGGCCGGTATGTGGAGCAAGGCACAACGGATGATATTTTTGAGAATCCACAACATATCTATACCAAGCGTTTACTTGCAGCCATTCCGGATATGGACCCAACCAAACGTGAAGAAATGGTAGCCTTCCGTCAGCAGGTCAAATCCGAGTATGAACATTCATACCGAAATTTCTTTGATGAGGAAGGGCTGGCATACTCGCTCCAATCCATTTCCGATACTCACCGAGTAGCTCTACCTCAGAAAGGTTGAAGACCATATGTGGAAAACGATAGTACGCAGAATTATCATAATGATCCCTCAGATCTTTTTGCTCAGCCTGTTGGTTTTTCTAATGGCTAAGGCGATGCCTGGGGATGCACTCACCGGATTACTCGATCCGAGTATTGATCCAAAAGCGTTGGAGGAACAGCGTGAACGACTGGGATTAAACAATCCATGGTATGTACAGTATTGGGATTGGATCAAAAATGCTGCACAAGGCGATTTCGGACAATCTTTCCGATTCAAAATGCCTGTATCCGATTTGATTGGTCAGCGAGTTTCTAATACATTTTGGCTTGCACTGGCAACACTCATCTTTACGTATCTGATTGCCATTCCACTTGGCATTATCAGTGGTCGTTACAACGATACTTGGTCTGATCGGTTGATCACAGGTTATACCTACTTGGGCTTTGCAGCCCCGTTGTTTATCTTCGCACTGGTGATGTTATGGATATTTGGATTTCATTTTGGCTGGTTCCCAACCGGGGGCAGCGTGGAACCTGGACTTACACCAGGTACATTCAGCTATATAACAAGCAAGTTCTATCATCTGTTATTACCATCACTATCCATGGCATTAATTGCAACGGTATCTACCGTCCAATACTTGCGTAGTGAAATTATCGATATCAAGCACAAGGAATTCGTTCTTACTGCGAGAGCCAAGGGCGCCTCGGAATCTCGAATCTACAACAGGCATATTTTAAGAAATTCCCTGTTGCCGATCGCCGCATTTTTCGGTTATGAGATTACGGGACTTATCGGAGGTACCATCTTCATTGAGAGTATATTCAGTTATCCAGGTATGGGACAGTTGTTCCTGAATTCTATTTCTCTTCGGGATTTCAGTGTAGTAACTGCGCTCGTCTTGTTATATGGAATAGCTACAATCCTGGGATCGTTACTGTCTGACATTATTCTGGGTATTGTTGATCCGCGTATACGGATCAAGTAAGAACTTGAAGATTTCGGGGTGAAAATAAGATGAGCAAGACCAATGATGTCGTTATAACTTCACAGAAGATTGATAAGAGCCCCTCCAGCTTGAGTATTTTATGGCGGGAGCTTGTCAGAGATAAGGTGGCACTAATCTCGCTCATATTTTTGGGACTGATCATATTGCTGGTTTACGGTACTTCTTTGATCCTGGATCAAGCTGAGATTGTAAAGGTAGATTTGTTCGCCTTGTATGAACCACCCTCCGCGCAGTATTGGCTGGGAACTGATTACGGCGGTCGTGATGTGTTCGGACAACTGATCATCGGTACGCGTAACTCTCTAACCATTGGTATTATCGTCACGCTAATGACTGGTTGTATAGGTATCCTGGTGGGTTTGTTATCCGGTTACTTCGGTGGAATGATCGATAACTTGTTTATGCGCGTTGTTGATTTCTTTATGATTCTTCCGTTCTTGATGATCGTAATCGCATTTGTTACAGCAGTACCCAAATATAATATCATCTCGTTCTCTTTAATCATGACAGCCTTTCTCTGGATGGGAATCGCCAGACTGATTCGTTCCAAGGCATTGCAGGAGCGTGAACTCGATTATGTCAATGCTTCAAAAACGTTGGGATCATCCCATCTGAAGATTATGCTCTCACAGGTACTTCCTAATCTCAGCTCCATCATCATCGTCACGATGACGTTGAATCTCGCTGCCAACATTGGCCTCGAATCGGGACTGTCCTTCCTGGGATTTGGATTTCCGGAAAGTACACCCAGTCTTGGAACACTCGTAAGCTATGCTCGTAATCCGCAAACACTGGAATTCAGATGGTGGATATGGCTACCTGCGTCAATACTAATTCTGTTATTGATGTTGAGTATAAATAATGTCGGACAGGCCCTGAAGCGTGCGACTGATGCAAGACAAAGAAGAGGTTAAAAAAAGGGAGGAAAGATTCATGAAAAAGGGATTATTTTCACGGGGACTATTTTTCACGATGATGTTGGTCTTTGTACTGGCGCTTGCGGCGTGCTCGGAGAAAGAGGCGGCAACACCAACGCCTTCTACGAACACAGGGGAAACAAAGACAGAGGAGAAGCCTACTAAAGAAGAGGGCGTTTACTCGATCGAAGATTTTAACAATGTCAAAACGAATGAAGGCACTGCAATTGAGGGTGGATCCATAACATACGGACTTGTATCCGATACTGCATTTGAAGGAACTTTGAACTTTAACTTCTACTCCGGTAATCCGGATGCAATGGTTCTGCAATGGTTTGATGAAGGTTTGCTGACTTGGGATAAAGACTATGTATATACTAACGATGGTGCAGCAACGTATGAAACATCGGAAGATGGCAAAACGTTCACACTGACCATTCATGATAATGTTAACTGGCATGATGGTAAGCCGGTAACGGCTGAAGATTTACAGTTTGCTTATGAAGTGATCGGTAACAAGGCTTATGATGGCCCACGCTATGATTCCAACTTTACAAGTGTAGTAGGTATGGATGATTATCACGCTGGAAAAGCAAAAACGATCTCTGGGATCAAGGTTCTTAGCGAAAAACAAATCAGCATTACGTACAAGGAATCTACACCTTCCCTGCTGACAGGTGGCGTATGGACATATCCGCTGGCTAAACATATCTTCGGTGATATGGATGTAGCAAAAATGTCTTCTTCCAAAGAAGTACGTGAGAAACCGATCGGTTTCGGGCCATTCAAAGTGGAAACAATCACTCCAGGTGAGTCTGTAACTTTCGTTAAAAATGATGACTACTGGCGTGGAGCTCCAAAACTGGACAAAGTGACTTTGAAAGTAATCAACCCAACAACGGTTGTTCAAGAATTGAAATCTGGCGGGGTAGACCTCGTGGATTCATTCCCGACAGATCAATATAAAGACAATGCCAATATGTCCAACGTTGAGTTCCTGGGTGCAATCGATCGTGCTTACACCTACATCGGTTTCAAACTGGGCACATGGGACGCTGACAACGGCAAAGTTGTAACAAACCCAGATGCAAAAATGGCTGACAAAATCCTGCGTAAAGCAATGTGGCAGGCTGTAGATAACGACCAAGTTGGTAAACGTTTCTATAACGGTCTGCGTTGGAATGCAACAACCCTGATTCCACCGTCTCACCCAGAATTCCATGATTCCAACAATCCGGGTGTAACTTATGATCCAGAAGCAGCGAAGAAGTTGCTCGACGAAGCAGGTTACAAACTGGATGGAGAATTCCGTACGAAACCGGACGGTTCCCCACTTGAAATCAACTTCGTATCCATGACAGGTGGCGACACCGCTGAACCACTGGCACGTTATTACGTTCAATCCTGGGCAGCAATTGGTCTGAAAGTAAACCTGGAAATGGTTGAGTTCAACAATTTCTATGATCGCGTAGGTAACACAGGTAAAGATGATCCGAATATTGATGTGTATCAAGCTGCTTGGGGCGTTGGTATTGACGTAGATCCAGCAGGTCTGTATGGCCGAGATGCACTGTATAACTTCTCCAGATTCTCCAGCGAAGAAAACGACAAATTGCTGGCACAAGGTGTATCTGCTGAAGCATTTGACGTAGAAAAACGTAAAGAGATCTACAATCAATGGCAGCAGTACATGGTTGATGAAGTTCCTGTATTCCCGACACTGTACCGTGCAGAAGTAGTACCAGTTAACAAACGTGTAATGAACTATGCGATTGGTGACGGAACAGGTTTATATCTGAATGACATTCAAGTTAATGCAGATAAAGCTGCTGTAGCAGAGTAATAAAAGCATTAGCAGCAATAAGGATTGGGGTCCTTTAAAGCGTTCGGTTGCTAAATTTAATTGATAAGATTCTTCTAGGGATGAATAAAAAAATGCTTCAAAAACATGGATTCCGTACACCCTGGCATGGGGGTATGGGGTTCATGTTTTTTTTGGTAACAAATAAATAAAAAAAATTTAACTTTTTTTATAAAAATTGCAGACAAAATGCCTCTTCACTTCGTCTATATCTGTAAGAGGTGATTTTTGATGAAAAGATGGTGGAAACGGGCAGGAATGCTGCTGGCTCTACTGGTCATTATATATTTGGGTTTAAAACCGGACATGCTGGTGGGTAAACCGGGAATTAAAGCTGAGTCTGCTGTATTAATGGATATGAACTCGGAACAGATTTTGATCAATTTTAATGGTTCAGAGGAAATTGCCCCTGCAGGGATCAGTAAATTGATGACAGAACTGTTGGTCATGGAAGCTGTCATTAACGGAGAATTACGCTGGGATGACCCTGTTAATATCAGCCTGTATGCAAGTTCAGTAGGTGGCAGCCATCTGGGTTTGAAACAAGGGGAGCAATTTACAGTACAGGAGCTATTCCAGATTGTAGCCGTCTATTCCGCAAATGACGCTGCTATAGCTCTGGCTGAACATATTAGTGGGACAGAGCAGACTTTTGCACAAAAGATGAATCAGAAGGCTACCGAGATTGGACTGTCTGACAAGACGGTGTTTACCAATGCAACAGGTTTAAGCGAAAAACTACTTGGTCCGAATCGTCCGAAGGACATACAAGGGCAGACTGTAATGACTGCTGTAGATGCATGCAAGCTTGCACGTTATTTGCTGAATAACTATCCCGAAATATTGAGAGTTTCCAGCCAAATGCAGGTGTCGATCCACCAAAAAGGAATGTACATGAGCAACACCAACTGGATGTTATCCTCGATCGGCGGGTCATACGCCTACGACGGAAACGATGGATTGAAGACCGGATATGATGAGGATTCCGGCTATCACTTCGTGGGTACGGCTGAGCGAAATGGCAAGCGACTGATTTCCGTTGTATTAGGTTCAGATAGTCGTGAGGGACGTTTTATCGAGACACGAAAGCTGTTCAATTATGGATTTTCCGGTTCGAAGTAAGGGGAATGGAACTTAGGAGGGCTACGCTGTTAACCTATGGTTGATCATGGTAAAATAATTTACGTATAGTTCCAAATTATTATGTAATTTACTTTAAAGGGGGAAATGATTTGAAAGCAATAAGTAAAAAGGTATATGCTCTCGCCCTTAGCATGGCGATGTCAATCGCATTGATTCAACCAGCGGTCCAGGCAGCAGAAGCGGTGAAGCCTACGGCGTCAGTCGCTGAATCCATTGCTTCGAAGGCAGCACAGACCCTACAGCAACTGGGATACATAGATGGCATAACAGATGGAATGAAAGAGTCACAAACGCCAATTACTCGTGCTCAAGCGGCTGTCATCCTGCAGCGTGTACTTCAACTGGATGCTCCAGCGACTCTTACAGGTTTCGCAGATGTATTGGCTAAGGATGAAGCTGCTCCTGCCATTTACGCACTGAAGCAAAGTGGTCTTATACAAGGACAAGCCAAAGGATACGCACCAGATGCACCACTAACAAGAGCGCAGATGGCATCGTTGTTTACTCGGGCGTTCGAACTGAAAGATAATGGCATTCAGGTTGTATACAGTGATATGGCGCAGATTCCGAAGGTACACACAAAGGATGCCATTCGTCTAAAGCAGCATTTTATAATCGAAGGCAGCGTGTTTAACGCCAAAAATTCGGTAACCCATGGTGAGTTTGCAGATGCGCTGTACCTTGCTCTTGGACTTGATGTGCAGTCAGAAGGTCTTACACCGCTGGAAGACTTCTTCAAACAGCCGGCTCAAGCAGGATTCCAAATGTCTCCGGATGGTAAACATCTGGCCTACATGGAGCCTTGGAACAACCGAATGAATATTGTGGTGAAAGAAAATGGTCAGGACAAGTCGGTACGTATCACGAGTGAGACTGAGCGCAGTATAGCCGCATTCGTATGGGCGACAAAGGATAAGATGCTGTATGTAAAGGATGAGGCGGGGGATGAGAACTATCATATTTATGTAACGGATATGGATGGTAAGAACAGTAAGGATCTGACGCCCTATCCGAATACAAGAGCGATCCTGGTAGACTCTCTAGAGAATATCCCGGATGAGATTCTAGTGGGCATGAACAAACGTGATCCTCGGATCTTTGACGTGTACCGGATTAACATCAAGACAGGTGAGGCGGTGCTTGCTGCGGAGAACCCGGGCAATGTCACGGGCTGGCTTACGGACCATGAGGGTAAAATCCGTGTGGCCATATCCAGTGATGGTAATGTCTCTTCGTTGATGTATCGTGAATCGGAAGATAAACCATTTGAGAATTTGATGACCACCAAGCTCGGAGAAACATTTGCTCCGGTGATGTTCACGTATGATAACAAAAATATCTATGCTGTATCCAATCTGGAACGGGATAAAACAGCTATCGTAGAATACAGCCCAAGCAGCAAAAAAGTAACGAAAACCATCTATCAAAACAAAGACGTAGATGTATCCAGTTTCGTTCCTTCTAAAGAAAAAGGCACAATCCTTGCAGCTGTCTATGAGACGGACAAGGTTAACTATGAATACTTCGACAATGATTTTAAAAAATTGATGCAGGATATTCAGGCAAAGGTTCCGGGTAAAGAGGTAAGCATTTCAAACATAAGTGAAGAAGGCCAGGTTCTGTTCGTTGCGTATAGCGATAAATCGATGGGTACGTATTACTTCTATGATTCCAAGACGGGTAAGCTCGATAAATTAGCTGACGCGGCACCTTGGATTGATGAGAGTAAAATGTCGGATGTAAAACCCATTACGTATAAATCTCGTGATGGCTTAACGCTTCATGGTTATCTGACGCTTCCCCAAGGGGCCGAGGCTGCCCAATTGCCACTGGTTGTTGTTCCACATGGCGGACCTTGGGCCCGCGACTCGTGGGGCTTTAATCCGGAAATTCAATTTCTCGCAAGCCGGGGCTACGCGGTACTACAGGTGAATTTCCGCGGGTCTACTGGATACGGCAAGGAATTCCTGGATGCTGGGAACAAAGAGTGGGGTAAAGCGATGCAGAACGACCTCACAGACGGCGTGAATTGGCTGGTAGAAGAGGGAACGGTTGATGCGAAGCGTGTAGCCATCTATGGTGGATCTTATGGTGGTTATGCAGCTCTGGCAGGATTGGCATTTACACCGGAAGTGTATGCGGCAGGAATTAGCTATGTGGGACCTTCCAATCTGTTCACGCTGCTGGATTCACTGCCACCTTACTGGGAATCGGAGCGCAACATGTTCTATGAACGGATGGGTGATCCGGTGAAAGACAAGGAGCTGCTGACAGCTGTTTCACCATTGTTCCATATTGATCAGATGAAAGCCCCATTGTTCGTGGTTCAGGGCGCAAATGATCCGCGTGTCAAACAGGCCGAGTCTGATCAGATCGTGGAGGCTCTGCGCAAGCGTGGCGTGGATGTGCCTTATATGTTAAAAGCAAATGAAGGACATGGCTTCGGCAATGTTGAAAATCAATTGGATTTATATCGTGCGATTGAGAAATTCCTGAACCGCCACCTGATGCAGCAATCGTAGTTTAGTTCAGCAAGAAGGCCGTCCCACAGGTTCTAATTAACCCGAGGGACGGCTTTTTGTTGTGGAGTAGGGTGTTGAATGAACGTGGTGCCCAAGATGGTTTCCAAACATATAAACAAATTGACATATTAAATGATTTTGTTTTAAAATGACCAGTGAGTCATTATTGTTCGGTTTAGTTTAATATATATGTATCATTACAGCCTTACACTACTGGATTGCAATCTGATCGGGGAGGAAACATGTGATGCAAAAACAAATGAAATGGCCGCTTATCCTATTTGCTATCGGTGTGTTTATGGCTGCGCTGGATAACGGAATTATCACCTCGTCCCTAACCACTCTAAATGCATCGTTTGGCGTGTCGCCGACGTGGGGAGCATGGACAATTACGCTCTATACGCTTGGACTCGCGGTGAGTGTGCCGATTGCAGGCAAGCTCTCCGACCGTTATGGCCGCAAGAAGCTGTTTCTGATTGAAGTAGCTTTGTTCGGAATCGGGTCTTTACTCGTTGCGCTAAGCACATCGTTTACCTTCTTCCTGATGGCTCGTGTCATCCAAGCGTTGGGTGGTGGCGGGATTTTTATCATTGCGAGCTCTTACGTATTAAGCAAGTTTCCAACGGAGCGTCAGGGTACAGCCTTGGGTCTTCTGGGAGGTATGAACGGGGTTGCCGCGATTCTTGGGCCCAATATTGGTGCCTTTATCCTCGACATCACGGGGAATTGGCATTGGTTATTCTTGATCAATGTACCGATCGCCATTTTGCTGTTTATTGCAGGTATTCGTTATATTCATGAAGAACAGGAGTTGAGCCGTAAGGCGGTGGACTGGAGTGGTATCGCGGTCCTGACGCTGGGTGTGCTCTGTCTGATGTACAGCTTCAGCAATCTGGATGGCGTAAATATGCTGCAAAGTCTTGGCTCGCCGATGTTCTATGGCTTTTTTCTGGCAGGTGTGGTCATTCTGGTCCTCTTCTACTTTCTTGAAAAAAGGCTTGAAGGATCACAACGTGAACCTGTTGTTTCTACACAGCTTCTGGGCATTGCGTCCTTTCGTTGGACGCTGCTGATTGCCTTTTTCTCCGGAGCCATTCTGGCATCCGTGATCTTCATTCCAGGCTTTGTTGAGCAATACCTGGGGGTATCCAACACAGCCTCCGGCTACTGGTTTACGCCGCTTGCACTGGCTTCAGGAATTGGTGCAGGGGGTGGGGGTTATCTGGTTGACCGCAAAGGGCCAATCTGGACCTTATCCGTGGCAGGAGTGCTGTCGGCTATCGGCTTCCTGCTCTTCCCGCTGTGGGTAGAGCATATCTGGCAATTCGTGATTGCGAGTGTGCTCGTGGGGATCGGCTTCGGTATGATGCTGGGAGCTCCGGTGAACGTGCTCGTTACCGAACAGGCGGGTGAGAACAACAAAGGTATTGCGGTGGCGACCAGTTCCTTGTTCCGTCAGATGGCTATGGCAATCGCGCCAACCATTTTTGCCGGCTTTCTTGCTCGTTCCTTCTCCAACCTGGGATCCAACATTCAACAAGAACTCGCAGATCAGGGCATTCAGGTGCCACCCGAAGCGCTTCAACAATATGCATCTGGTGGCAGTGCAGCTTCAGGAAGCGATATTTCCAGCATAACCGAAGGACTCTCTCAAATTCCGGATTCGGGCATTCGAGATGTGCTGCTACAGGCTCTGCATCAGACAACCGGTGAGGGGTATAGTGGGCTGTTCTGGTCTGCGGTCATTTTCAGTGTGCTCACGCTGGTGGCTGCGCTTATTACAGGACGTCAGCGTCATAAAGAGAAACGGAATCTTGTAGAGACCGCATCAACAAACTGAATGGTTGGACATTCCACATCAAGAGAACAGTGCTCTTTTTGCCAGTAAAAAAGGAGGGCTGTTCTTTTCAATTTAACCGTATTGTAACTTTTCATCATCCAGCAATGATTACAATAGAACGAGCGTGAGCGGCGCTTTCTTTTCAGATAGAGAAAACTTCAGAGAACACCGTGTCACAAGCCATTCCGCACGTTTAATGGTAATTATATAAGTTGAACGAATAATTAAAACTGGACCATTGCGGGGTCAGGACAAGTTATATTCAGCTTATATAGCAGGCAGTATCGAATTTCATTTTGACAGTGAAGAAGGAATCGATGGATGAAAAGCAGAACTAAAGATAAGAAGAAGAAAAGAAGAAAAGGTCTATATATAACGCTCGTTTCGCTCGTTGTTTTGTTAATCGGGGGCTATTTGTTTCGTCAGCAGCTTGCTGTAGCAGCCTTCGATCTGTTTCTCGCTGGTTCAGTTGAAGATCAGTTGTCCCGTTCCTATGTTCCCCAGGAGGGTAACAATACGCCAGATCCAACCGTATATCGCAAAGAACCGTTCTCAGTGCTGCTGCTGGGTTCGGACAAACGTGCTTATGAGAAAACACGTGGACGCTCTGACACGGTCATCTATGCCGTTGTTCGTCCGAAAGAATCCCGTGTACTTCTGGTATCCATTCCGCGCGATACCTATGTTCAGATTGTTGGACGTGATGCCAACAAGGATGGCGAGGATGATTATGACAAGCTTGCGCATGCCTACGCCTTCGGTGGGGAGAATATGTCTATCAATACGGTGGAGAAGTTTCTCGATGCGGATGTAGGCTACTATGCAACGATTAACTTTGACGGGATCAAGAAAGTCGTTGATGCACTTGGTGGCGTGAAGCTGCCGATCGATGAGGACATTGTGAACAAGAACCCGGATCATGTGCAGTTCACGATAGAAGGCGGCAAGCCGATCTATGACGGACAGGAAGCACTTTACTATGTAAGATACCGCGAGGATAGCGATTTTAATCGGACCAAGCGGCAGCAAATTTTCCTGAATGCGATGGCGAATGAGATGCTTAATCTGAATGCCATCAGCAAAATTCCGGAATTGATTCAGATTATGGGAGACAGCTTCCAGACGGATATGCAGCCTTCCTTCATTATTGATCTGGCCAAACAGGTACTGACGCAGGAAAAACCGCAAATCTCAAGCTTCACTATCTTGGGCGAAGGGATGCGGAAAGACGGAATTTATTACGGCAAGGCAGATGAGAAAGACGTCCAATATGCCAAAGAGCTGATTAACAACTGGATGGATGAATCGACCCCAGCCGGTGAAGTGATGATTCCTGACCGGCAGAAGATCGAATAACCAATTCCATACAGACGTTATGTTTCAGAGAATGATCAGCAGTGCGTTTATTGGCGGACTGCTGTTTTTTTTCTTTGTAGAAGGAATTGAATGTTGTCCTTTTGGAACATCTGGCGTTCTGATTCGTATGATATAAGTTGAGTGAGATAAGCTGAATGATGAAATTCACAAGGAGGATACGTACGGGTATGAACATCGCATTTTTTTTGCTGCCCAAACAGGAAGTTACATGTGTAACATCGGATTCTACTCTGCGGCAAACGCTGGAACGAATGGAATATCATCGGTTCACGGCGGTGCCCATTTTGAATAAGGAAGGCAAGTATATTGGCACGGTAACTGAGGGTGACCTGTTGTGGTATATGAAGAACTCCGAGGGAAAGATCTCATTTGAAAACGCTTCAAAATTTTTGCTCAAAGACGTCCCACTTCGCCTGGATATCAAGCCCGTATCCATTGAAGCCAATATGGAGGACTTGATTAATCTGGCCAAGGTTCAGAACTTTGTGCCGGTGGTCGATGATATGGAGCGCTTCATTGGGATCGTAAGACGGAGTCAGATTATTGAATATTGCGAGGGCATTGTAGCGAAGGAATCCATGAAAGTGAAGTAAGCCGAAAACAAATTTCAATATTGTTGCAACAGCGTGGATAATCACAGCCGTCCGGTATCATGTTAAACTTAAGAAGAGTTGAACAAGATCGAACTTAAATGAATTTTCTACAAGTTGAAATGCGAATTCGTTGTATGGGGTCCCCGTAAAGTTCCTAAAATGAGTTTCGGAGGACTTCTCCGCTTTTTGGGGTAATTTTGCGGCCCCCCTTTTTATGCTATAATGGAGAATAAAGCTTTTTCGGGGAGAGTGACTTTCGCCAATATGCCTAAAGAACTGGATGTAGCCAAACGCGCTAAAGTGATTGAATGGCTTAAAACCGAAGTGCTTGATCAGGTATCCCGATTGTTCAAAGCGTTATGGGAAGGCAGCACAACCCGAATCGGGGACAGTCTCGCCAGTTTGATGATGAGTAGTTACATATTGGGCCGCAGGCTCGGTATTCCTTTCAAGGATCTGGATGCACTACTTGTTGAGAAATTGAAAAAGCATAAACAGGAAGGTCACCAGTTGGAAGACTGGTACCAGGATATTTCCGCGCTAGAAGATCACATGCGTAAGAGGTGAATTTGTTGAAATTTAGCTTTAAATCAGCTGTCTGGAGCGTAGTCTATCTGCTCTTGCTACTTTCGCTGTTAACTCCTTTATCGGTTTTGGCCATATTTTTCATGATGATACCAGGAGTTATTTTGTTTGCTTCATTACCGGTAAAATCATTTATATGGCATCTCGTCCCAGTGGCGATTATTTTGGTCGTATTTAGTCCGATTTATCTGTTATTACTGCTTTTGTTCACCCTGCCCGCGATCGTTATGGGTAATGCGTATAAGAAAAAGAAATCGGCCCTGTTCGCCCTAATGGTTGGAAGTGGAACCATGCTGGCCGAATATCTGTTGCTTTTGTTGATTGGTAGTGTAATCTTCCAATTTGATTTGTCGAGTTATATTGATGATGTGGTCAGATTGACGATTGAACCATTGACGAATACATCCAGTCAGATGGTAAACGGGTTTGTATGGACACCTGAAATGACTCAGGATGTTGCTAGGCAGACGCAGCTTATGATTCCGTTCGCCCTGGTGGTCACGTCTCTGGTCATGGCTCTAATTACACATCTCATTGCACGTCCGATTCTGAACGTTATGGGCGTGGTTGTACCGAAATTTCCACCTGCGCGAGAATGGCGTATGCCGCGTGCACTAATCTGGTATTACTTCCTGGCATTGTTGTTCGAGGTGATATCCAGACAAAGTGATGGAACGTACTGGACCATGATTGCCATGAACCTGTCGCCTCTGATCAATCTGGGCTTCATGATTCAAGCTATCGGCTTCTTCTTCTTTCTCTCACATGCAAAGAAATGGAATCCGGTTGTACCGTATTTGCTGGCGGCGGCAGTCTTCTTCATTGGACCGCTGCGGATTATCGGGATTATCGATCTGGCGTTCCCGCTTCGCGAGGCAATATCGAAACCAAAACGATAGGGTGATGAGTCATGCCTAAATTTCTGAAGAAACGCTGGCACGGCTACTATACCGTATGGGCGTTCATACTGCTGCTTCTGCTTGTTATGTCCGTGACCATCTATAACTGGGCGCTTGGTTTGATTAGTCTGATACTGGCTTCGGCGCTGGGAATCGTCATGATTAAGGCGGAGCTCGCGTTCCGTCGTGACCTTAACGACTACATTAATGGCCTGTCCATTCGGATTAAGCGGATGGAGGGGGAAGCGGTCAGCATGCTTCCATTCGGTATTGTGCTGTACAGTGAGGATCGTACGGTAGAGTGGCATAACCGCTTCGTCGCGGACATGTTCCAGGAAAAGACGATGGTGGGCAATCCGCTGCAAAATTTGTTTCCCAAACTTCCTCAACCGAAGGAGAAGAAGGATGGGAACAAGGAGTCGTCCAAGGAACTTCATGACGAGTTCCAACTGGATGACCGTTATTATGGAGTCATTCATAATCCGCAGGAGCGGTATGTATATGTCTACGAAATTACGGAGCTAGCCATTCTACGTGATAAATATGAGAATGAACGCATTGCACTGGGCATTCTGGTTCTCGATAACCTGGACGAGGCTTCTCAAGGCATGGACGACCAACAGCGGACTGCGCTGATTGCTCGTGTAACCAGTGAGATTACGTCCTGGGCGAAACGGTATGAGGTTTACCTGCGCCGCCTCTCCTCTGATCGTTATCTCATGATGCTGAATTATAAGTCTTTGCAGGAGTTGGAGCAGAGCCGATTCGTCATTCTGGATGAAGTCCGGGAGATGACCGCTGATCTTAAAGTACCGATGACGCTAAGTGTTGGACTGGCATTTGGTTCGGATACCATCAGTGAGATGGGAGAACTGGCTCAGTCCAGTCTGGATATGGCACTTGGTCGTGGTGGCGATCAGGCTGCCGTAAAATCTGGACAACGGTTGTCCTTTTACGGTGGAAAGTCCAACGCGGTGGAGAAACGAACACGGGTAAGAGCTCGGGTTATCGCCCATGCATTACGTGATCTGATGCAGGAGAGCGACCGGGTAATTATCATGGGCCACAAAATGCCTGACATGGATGCGATTGGCGCGTCTATTGGGGTATGGAAAGCGGCGAGTCTTTACAATGTAGAGGCACGAATTGTGCTGGACGGGCCCAACCCATCCATTGAACGCATGATGGAACAAGTGAACAAGGATGAGAAATTGTCCAAAGCTTTTGTGTTACCGGAACAGGCTACTCAGATGATGACAGAACATACGCTGCTTGTTGTAGTGGATACGCATAAGGCATCCATGACCATGGAGCCGAAGCTGGTCCAATCCGCTACACGTGTCGTGGTTGTGGATCACCACCGTCGGGGTGAAGAATTCATTAACGATGCAGTGCTAATCTATCTTGAGCCATATGCTTCCTCGGCTGCGGAACTGGTGACTGAGCTTCTTCAGTATATTCATGACAAGGTACAATTCACTCCGCTGGAAGCGACGGCGTTATTAGCCGGAATTACAGTGGATACGAAGCATTTTGCACTCCACACAGGTTCGAGAACGTTTGAAGCGGCAGGCTTCCTGCGTCGTAGTGGTGCAGACACGATCATGATTCAGCGGCTCATGAAGGAAGATCTGTCAGAATATATTGCTAAGGCAGAAATCATAAAGCATGCTAAAATGGTATACGGGAACATTGCGCTGGCGGTCACGGACCCTGGCAACAAGATTCCACAGATGATGATCGCTCAAGTGGCGGACACATTGCTAAATATGACCGACGTGGTCGCTTCATTTGTCATTAGTGAGCGTCCGGATGGACTGATTGGCATCAGCGCGAGATCGCTGGGGCGCATGAATGTTCAGGTGGTTATGGAACGACTGGGCGGTGGCGGACATTTGACGAATGCTGCCGTTCAGCTTGAAGGAACGCTTGGAGAGGCAGAAAAACGGCTGACGAACGTACTGGCTGAAATCGAAAAGGAAGAGGGGCTGTTCGAATGAAAGTCATTTTTATAAAAGATATGAAGGGTCAAGGGAAAAAAGGGCAAGTGAAGGAAGTATCCGAGGGATACGCACAAAACTTCCTTCTGCCACGGGGAATCGCACGTCCAGCAACAGACGGAAACATGAAAACACTGGACAACCAGAAGGCAGCGGAAGACAGACGTAAACAGGAAGAGAAAGCAGAAGCGGAAGCTCTGGCTAAAAAGCTGGAAGCTGAAGTGACTGAACTAAAAGCAAAATCCGGCGAAGGCGGCCGTCTGTTCGGTGCAATCACGAGCAAACAAATCGCTGAAGCTCTGGCAGCGAAAGGTCTGAAAGTCGACAAACGCAAAATCGAACTGGACGAGCCTATTCGCACACTCGGCGTAACGCAAGTCACCGTCAAGGTTCACCCTGAAGTGAAGGCTACCTTGAAGGTACAGGTAACGGAGGAGTAAGATGGGCGGCGAAATGTTATTCGACCGGATTCCCCCACAGAACCTGGAAGCCGAACAGGCCGTGCTGGGTGCAATCCTGTTGCAGGGCGAGGCCCTGATTACAGCGATGGAACGGGTGCAAACCGAGGATTTCTATGATAAACCCCATCAATTAATCTTTGAAGCGATGATCCAGCTTGGCGAGGGAAATCAACCGATTGACCTCGTGACTCTGACTTCGCTTCTGAAGGATAAAGGCGAGCTTGAGGACATTGGCGGCGTCAGTTATCTGGCGAAGCTGGCTCATGGTGTACCGACTGCCGCGAACGTGGATTATTACGCTCAGATTATTGAAGAGAAATCCATGCTGCGTCGCCTGATTCGTACGGCTACGCAGATTGTAAGTGAAGGATACACGGGCGGCGAGGATGTTGCGGCTATGCTTGGAGAAGCAGAGCGGCGCATTCTGGAAATTTCCAACCGACGTTCCAGCAGTGGTTTTATAGCCATTCAGGATGTACTGATGGAAGTATTCGATCGTGTGGAGACGCTGCATCAGAACAAGGGCACCACAACGGGTATTCCGTCCGGGTTTATCGATCTGGACAAGATGACCGCCGGATTCCAACGGAGTGACTTGATCATTGTAGCGGCACGTCCATCTGTAGGTAAGACCGCCTTTGCCTTGAATATCGCTCAGAATGTAGCCATTCGGGCGCAGGAGACGGTTGCTATATTCAGTCTGGAGATGTCAGCCGCACAGCTCGTGCAGCGTATGATCTGTGCAGAGGCCAATCTGGATGCGGGTGTCATGCGTATGGGTGATTTCAAAGGTGATGAAGATTGGCAGAAGCTCACGATGGGCATTGCAGCTTTGAACGAAGCTAACATCTACATCGATGATACGCCAGGGATTACCGTAGCTGATATTCGTGCCAAATGCCGTCGTCTCAAGAAAGAGAAAGGCCTTGGCATGATTCTGATCGACTACCTTCAACTGATTAGTGGACGCGGTAAAGCCGGGGAGAACCGTCAACAAGAGGTATCCGAGATTTCACGTACACTGAAACAGATTGGCCGGGAATTGGAAGTTCCGGTTATTGCCTTGTCTCAGCTGAGCCGGGGTGTAGAGCAACGTCAGGATAAACGTCCGATGATGAGTGACTTGCGGGAATCGGGATCGATCGAGCAAGATGCTGACATCGTAGCGTTCCTGTACCGGGATGACTACTATAACCAGGAGACCGAGAAGAAAAACATTATCGAGATTATTATCGCCAAACAGCGTAATGGTCCGGTAGGTACGGTAGAACTGGTCTTCCTGAAGAACTTTAATAAATTCGTTAACTACGAGCGGGCACATAATGATGCCTTTGCCATGTAGGGGACAGGCACAGACTGCTTCGATAGGGAAGTGAAATCGTCTGTCCCGACATCAACCATTAGATCCTAAGAACTCATAAATACGTTGTGAATACGATATATAGCGTTGGATGGGAATACGTATTGTATACCGGGGTTAGCCGTCAAGCAAGGTTTGACTGGCTTCGCCGGTTTTTTGTGGCGGAATATCGAGTCAATTCCGAACATTAGGGTGTGACTATATCTAATTGTTCGCCATTTGATTTGACTTTGAAAAAAGGGACTGGTACACTAGTACTGCTGCGTTAAAGCAGCGAAAACCTTCCCTTGGATGTAAATAGAGGGGGATTTTCACTGTCCGTTAGCACGCTTCTCCGCTGGTAATTTCACTTCAAATTCCTGCCGAGATAGAGGACGGACAGACCAATACAAAGGTGCGCAAGGCACCCACGGAGGTATGTACTATGTCAACGGTAGTTGTAGTGGGAACGCAATGGGGAGACGAAGGTAAAGGCAAGATTACGGATTATTTGGCGGAATCCGCAGATGTGGTTGCTCGTTACCAAGGCGGTAACAATGCAGGACACACGATTCTGATCGATAACAAAAAATATAAATTGACGATGATCCCATCGGGTATCTTCTACACGGATAAAGCATGTGTAATTGGTAACGGTATGGTTATCAACCCGAAAGCACTCATTGAAGAAATTAACTATATTCATGACAATGACTTTACTACGAAAAACCTGTCTATCAGCGAACGCGCGCACATCATCCTGCCATATCACATGGTACTAGATGCATTGGAAGAAGAGAGCAAAGGCCCGAACAAAATCGGTACAACAGGCAAAGGAATTGGCCCATGTTACATGGACAAATCAGCTCGTATCGGTATTCGTATGGTTGATCTGCTTGATGCGGAAGAGTTCGAGCTGAAACTGCGTCATTTGGTTAAAGAAAAGAACCGCGTAATCGAGCAAGTTTATGGCGGCGAGCCTGTAGATGTAGAAGAAATTCTGAAAGATTACCTCGGATATGCCGATATTCTGCGTCCTTATGTTCGTGATACATCAGTAGTGCTCAATGAATACATTGATGAGGACAAAAAAGTATTGTTCGAAGGTGCTCAAGGCGTTATGTTGGATCTTGATCAAGGAACTTATCCATTTGTTACTTCATCCAATCCGTCCGCAGGCGGGGTATGTATCGGCTCTGGCGTTGGCCCAGCTCGTATTCAGCAAGTTATCGGTGTGGCTAAAGCCTACACAACACGTGTAGGAGATGGTCCTTTCCCGACAGAGCTGCATGATGCGATTGGTGACCAAATCCGTGAGACGGGACATGAGTACGGAACGGTAACGGGACGTCCGCGTCGTGTCGGCTGGTTCGACAGTGTCGTTGTTCGTCACGCACGTCGTGTTAGTGGCATTACAGGTCTTTCCCTGAATTCCCTGGATGTAATGACAGGTCTGGAAACGGTGAAAATCTGCACAGGATACAAATTCCGCGGCGAGGTTATCACTCACTATCCAGCAAGCCTGAAAATGCTGGCAGAATGTGAAGCAGTATACGAAGAGCTTCCAGGCTGGAGTGAAGATATCACTACGGCGAAGAAGCTGGAAGATCTGCCTGTGAACACACAGAACTATGTGAAACGTGTTTCCGAATTGACAGGTATTCCAATTGCGATCTTCTCTGTAGGCCGTAATCGTGAACAAACGAATCAGGTTCTTCCTATCTACGAATAAGCAGTTAGGCTAACCCGGCAACGCTAAGGTAGACATTTATTAATTAATTTGCCAAACGGGCACCATAGAGCCCCAGTTATCGCTTGATTTTAGCGATGGCTGGGGTTTTTCGCGTGCCTTCCTGATATAATCCCCGAATTTCCGTCAATACTGGGTAACAGTAGACTCATAGATCCTGAATATTAAATGTGATATGGGGTCGGAAAACGGAGGGAGAGAACGGAATGAAGTTGCTTCAATGGTTTATTAAAGTTGTACTTACCGTGATGCTGGTCAGTTCGTTGACTTTGCTGACAACCGGATTAATTGTTCAGTCATATGTAAAATCGCTGCTGGCGAGTTTTAATATTCAGTGGGAAGGCCAGCCCATGGGCTTAACGGCTATGTTTCAGGGGGCACTGGGAGGTAAAGCCGTTGAAGAGAAGAAGCCGGGAACGGGCACGACAGACCAGCCGGCAGGAGCGGAAGAGGAACATGTTCCGGAAGATGCGATATCTGTCATGGGCAATGGGACAGGAAGCGGAGAGGCCGGCGCCAGCACAGGCAACAACAGCACAGGACAGGATACAGGCTCAGACGGGGATCAAGGGACAGGTTCAGGGACAGACTCTTCCGCTATCGGGTCTAGCTCAGGGGGCGGCTCTGGTACGGGAACAGACGCAGATACTGGCACAAATACGGGCACCGATTCAGGAACAACAGCTGGCAATAGTACAGCATTAGGAAACGGAACAGGTACGAGTTCCGATGGCACGCCTTCTTCAGGGAATGATGATATTGTAGTATCCCCGGATGACATTACAGGCAAGAAGGATAAGCTCCCGTTGGAGGAAAAAGAAAAGATTTTCAGTCTGCTGATGAACAAGCTGCCTCAGAAAGAAATGCAGCAGATTTCAAGTGCCATGGAAGGTGGCCTGACCGAACAGGAGCTGCGTGATATTGAGCAGGTGATTTCCAAGTATCTGACCAGTGAGGAATACGATAACCTGATGGAAGTCCTTCAGGCAGAATAAACCAAAGGGTTGTTGGAGCAGTTCGGCAATCCCTTGCTAGATATATATTCCATAAAAACCGAACAGATCGAATTCGGGGAATTGAGGCTGAAGCAAATTTGGTTTCTAGTAATAAAATGCTAAAAAATGGTTAGCATATAATCCTACCAATTCGAGGCATCCTATAGGATGACTTTCATGAAATCCCTTACCAGAGATGATCTGGCAAGGGATTTTCCGCTTGTATTTTTATGAAAAAGAAATCACATTATAGTGGGTCTTAGAACCTAGTCTTAAAAAACGATCAAAAGTACAGCGTGTACCTGAAGAAGGGGCATTATGGGGAGCAAAACCTATCTGCCATCTTATGGATAATACAGGAAAACCGTGCGTGGCGCGGCTTTGCGCTGTGATGTGTACAGTTGAAATGAGTGTAAAACCTGTGTTAAAGTATACGGGTGTGATAAAAGGTTAAAATTTTGACACTTTTATGTGCGCAGCTAAAGTCCTGATTTGCGGACACCCGAATACAAATATCGACAAGCATGGGACAGACACAATGGGTGATGTCTTGACAGAAATGCGAACTAAGAAGTGCTGAAAAGGAGAGAATCATGAAAGGTTTCAGAGGCATACGCCAACCGGGCAAGAACCGGGAACACGAACAATCCGGGGAACACCGGACGGCCGAAGACAAAAACAACATGAGCATGTCCAACTTCAGTGGCAACAAAAAGCGCGTTCTGGCCTCGCGCAAATGGATCATTACAGCAGCATGCGGTTTATTCATCGCTGCATCGATCGGATTCGCAGGCAAACAATACGTTGCTGCAAACACCGTTCCATATTACAAAGTGATGGTCAAAGGCAATGAGATTGGCACCATAACGGATGAGGCGCAATTACAGAAATTATTTGCAGACAAAACTGAGGAATTCCAAAATAAATATCCAGAAGCGGAAATGGTACTGAACACAGACGGCATCACGACCGAAACCATTAAAGCATACAAGCCCGTAGTGAACAGCGATGAGACGCTGGATAAGCTCGGTGACATGCTGACTGCCTATGCCAAGGGTGTAGAGCTCAAGGTAGACGGTGAAGTGATCGGCATTGTGAAGGATCAGGCAACAGCAGATGCGATTCTGGAACAAGTGCAGAACAAGTACATATCGGCATCGGCTGTGCGCAGTTCGCTCAAGACGAAGTCGGTATCGGCAAACTCATCGAAGAAAGCAGAAGGGCCAAGCACAACGCTGAAGTCCGTTGGCATCAAGGAAGATGTGGCAACAGATGTGGTGAAGGCTGATCCAAACAAATTATGGGATGTGTCTGAGGCGGTTAAAGCTTTAACCGTTGGTAAAGACGCGCCTGTAACCTATGTCGTGCGTGAAGGAGATACGATCTCTTCCATCGCTGCGAAATACGAAATTACACAAAGCGAGATTCGCAAACATAATCCGGGCATCAAGGAAACGTCGCTGCAAATTGGGGACGAGCTTACGCTGACGGTGCCAAAGCCAGCGGTTACCGTTAAATCGGTGGAACAGGTTGTTGAACAGATCGAGATTAAACCACAGGTAGAAGTACGCAAAAGTGCTGAGCTCAAAGCAGGCATAACGAAAGTGGTGCGTCCAGGTCAAAGCGGTCTGAAAAGCATGCAATATCGGATAACGAAGGAAAACGGTGAAGTCGTTCAGGAAGAATGGCTTGGCCAGGAAGTCATCAAGGCAGCGGTTACTGAAGTGGTCCTGAGTGGAACCAAAGTAGTCGGTGAAGGTTCAGGCGAATTTGCCTGGCCGGTATCTAACGCTACGATGAGCAGCAGCTTTGGACAACGCTGGGGTCGTCAGCACAAAGGTGTCGATCTGGTTGGCAACCGTGATGTGAAAGCGTCTGATGAAGGCGTGATTACTTTTGCAGGACAGAAGAGTGGCTATGGCAATGTTATTATTATTAACCATCGTAATGGGTACGAAACACTTTATGGACACTTGAACAGCATCGGCGTCAAGGTTGGACAAGTCGTCGAAAAAGGCGAGAGCATCGGCGTAATGGGCAACACGGGTCGTTCGACCGGAACGCATCTGCATTTTGAGATTATCAAGAACGGAACGGTTGAAAATCCGATGACATACTTGAACTAGTTATATCGCAATCCAAAGCAAGGTTGGCAGTTGATGCTGGCCTTGTTTTTTGCTGCTGTAAAATTTTTTCATTTTGGAGTACACATTGGCCCTGAACGGGATGTGACGGTGCTTCAGGTATGGTAAACTATAGACTATAGGCAACAAGCCATATGATATGGACGATAGTCAAAGAATGAGCTAGAAACAAGTTCAACGAGGCTTTGATACAAGCTAAATATAAGAGAGATAGACCGCTCATGCGGATCAAGCAGGATATAGGGGTGAAGACAGCCGATGCAGGGGAAGATTTTGGTGGTGGACGATGAACAGCCCATTGCGGACATTCTGAAATTTAATTTGGAAAAAGAGGGGTACGAGGTCATCTGCGCTTTTGATGGCATTCGTGCGGTTGAACTGGCGTTATCCGAGAAGCCGGATCTGATGCTGCTGGATCTGATGCTGCCGGGTAAGGACGGTATGGATGTGTGCCGCGAGGTGCGTGCCCACCTAGAGATGCCGATCATTATGCTGACCGCCAAGGATGGCGAGATTGACAAGGTGCTCGGTCTGGAGCTGGGTGCGGATGATTACGTGACAAAACCTTTCAGTACACGCGAGCTGCTCGCACGGGTGAAAGCACAGATGCGCAGACGGCAGAAGCTTGCTATCACGGCTGAGGCGCCGGAAGACGAGGAGAAGCAGGTCATGCGTTTATTTGACCTGGCATTCGATATGGACATGTATACAGCTTACAAAGGTGGAGAACCGCTGGATCTGACTCACCGTGAGTATGAGCTTCTCTATTACATGGCGAAGCATTCGGGTAAGGTCATGACCCGTGAACATCTGCTGCAGGCTGTATGGGGATATGAATATTTCGGGGATGTACGTACCGTGGATGTTACGATTCGTCGTCTGCGTGAGAAGATTGAGGAGAACCCGAGCAAACCGGAAACGATTCTGACTCGCCGCGGGCTGGGTTATCTCGTGCGCAGTCCCAAAAGCGTGGGGATATAATGGGGCGATTCTCGCGATTTTCGTTCTTTCGAACGATTCAGGCGAAACTGATTATTATCTATGTACTGCTGATTCTGATTGCGATGCAGTTGATCGGCGTTTATTTTGTCAGTGCGATGAAGAACTCGCTGACCAGCAACTTCACGGAGGATTTGCAGGCGCGGGCTGAAATGCTGTCTGTGCTTGTGGGAGAGACGATGGCTGGTGGAGAAGCCGAGGCTGGCGAGGACAAAACGGAAAATCTGCGTGTGTTGGTAAACAATCTGTTCAACATTAACGGGGCCGAGATTCAGGTGCTGGATGCCAGCGGCAAAGTGCTGACCACTTCGCTAAGTTCCCATTCGGACTATGTTGGGCGCAAAAATACCCAGACCGTTGTCAGCCGTGCGCTGCAAGGCATTCGGGACAATGAGGAATATATCGTAGACGAGGATAATGTTCGCAAAAAGGTCGTTGCCAAGCCGGTGCTGTCCGGCGGCAAGATTATCGGCGCGGTGTACATCGCCGCCTCGATGAATGAGTTATATGCCACCATGGAGGGCATTAACAAGATTTTTATCTCCGGCATTTTGATTGCCTTGGTATTAACAGCGGTGCTCGGTGTCATTCTGTCACATACGATTACGCAGCCGATCAAGGAAGTCACCCGAAGGGCGACGGCGGTTGCGGAAGGCAACTTCGACCAGCAGACCCCTGTATTCGGAACGGATGAGATTGGACAGCTCAGTCGGGCGTTTAACTATATGACCAGCAGATTGCGGGATGCACTCTCTCAGAATGAAGAGGAGAAGGAGAAGCTGACGTCCATTCTGACCAATATGAGCGATGGTGTGGTCGCAACAGACGAATATGGCAAAGTCATTCTGGTGAACCGCCGTGCCAGCAGCATTCTGGGCATGCGTCCGGCGGATATTGAAGGGCGACACTTTGCCGTACTGCTCGGCATTGATCCGGAAGATGCTGAAGCGTTAGCCAGTGGCTTCACGGGTTCGACGCTTCTCCAGATTGCGCCTGCTGGACAGGAAGATCCCGTTGTCATCCGTATGACGTTTACACCGGTTCATCGCCGTGAGCTAGGCATTACGGGTACGATTGCTGTGCTTCAAGACGTTACGGAGCAGGAAGAACTGGAAGCGTCGCGGCGTGAATTCGTGGCGAATGTATCCCATGAGCTGCGTACACCGCTGACTACCATTAAGAGCTACGCAGAAGCGCTGGATGATGGCGCTCTAGAAGATCCGCAGCTCGCTGGACGATTCGTTGGGGTCATTCAGAATGAGACGGAGCGCATGATTCGATTGGTTACGGATCTGCTGCACTTGTCACGTCTGGATTCCAAGGAAGCTTTGCTGCGTAAACAGCCAACGGACATCATGGAGATGTTGGAAGAAGTGTCAGACCGTTTTTCATTCCAGATGCATCAGAAGGATATTCAACCTGTGCTTTCTGTGGAGAACGGGATTCCAGCCGTTCCGCTGGATCGGGACCAAATTGATCAGGTGCTCGATAATGTCGTGTCCAACGCGCTGAAATACACGCTCGAAGGTGGCACGATTACCATTGCAGCTAGACGTAATGATGATCATACTCTCGCCATATCGGTGACCGATACGGGAATGGGGATACCGCAGCGGGATCTGGATCGCATTTTTGAACGGTTTTATCGCGTTGACAAGGCGCGGTCCCGCAGTATGGGCGGTACAGGGCTCGGATTGTCCATTGCCCGGGAAATTGTGAAGGCCCATGATGGTCATATCTCACTGGAGTCCGAGGTGGACGTGGGGACGACGGTAACGTTCACACTTCCGATGCGTGAGGAAGGGGGTGAGCACCTTGAAAGAGCGGATTAAATCTCTGGTGCTTGCTTCCCTCGTCGTTGCCAGCTTGGTACAAAGTTACTTCCTGATCTATCGTTTGCCCGGTGGGGGTGATTCGATTGTGACGTCAGAGACGAACTATGTAAAGACCGAGAATATGGGTCAGGAGCGCAATATTGAAGAGTTGATTTTCCCTGATCAGATGGTTATTCATCTGGGAGAGGACAAACATACGGTTTTTTATCCAGGCAATACGTTCTACCAGTTGATTTACTCACGGTTGCAGGGTCGTACATTTGATGATTTCCAGCGCCGCAGCGTACAGTCCATCAACTGGGATCAGATTCGTAAGGAGAATCCCGGCTTTGAGCTGTCGTTCAAGGAAGGCATCCCGGTAGCTTTGCTACAGCGTGTGATGCGGCTGGGGACAGACTCTCTCTTTCAGGGGGAGACGATTAACCGAATCTCGATATATACAGCCAAAAATGAAACGAAGGCTCATGCACTGTTCTTCAGTGCCAAAGGCGATGTGGTCTACGAGGCGACGCAGGCGGATTTGACGGTACAGGACGTACAGCAGCACGTCGACTTTGGCAGCAACTGGACACCTTATACGCTGATGGAGGGCGGATATTATATCCCGGCGGAGGCACTGGAAACGATTGAGGCTGACGTGCCCACAGGTCAGTTCACTGTTGAGCAGATGCAGCGCAGCCTGTTCTTTGATCCAAGCATGACCCGAAACATTCGGGAAAAAGACGGTTCGGAGATCTATACGGATAGCAAACGCAGTCTGCAAGTGAAACAGGAACAGCGCTGGATTAGCTACACCGATCCGGCGGCACCGCCTGCGGGACAGATTGATGCAGCGAAGGATGCGTTGTCCGCGGTTGATTTTGTTAATCAGCATGGCGGCTGGAAAGGTCGATCACGCATGATGCTGGATACGACTGATACGAAGACAAAGCTCCAATTTCAGCAATATTACAGCAGCTTCCCGATTATGGACTCGATGCAGTTCCGGTTCGGCACGATCAGCATGGAAATGCAGCAGGAGACGGTATCCAGCTATGAACGTTCGCTTGAATATCTGAACGAAGGTGCGGAGACGAAGAAATCGGTCAAGCTGCCCGGTGGGGACAAGCTGAAGGCTCTCATCCAGAAGGTGGCGGGTACCAACCGTAAGGTTGTAGACGTGTATCCGGCATATCGTCCATCCAGCATTGAGGACGGGCTGAAGCTGATCCCGGTATGGGTAATTCGTTTTGGAAATGGTGAGGAAACCACCGTTTCTTGAGAGGCTATAGGATATGAAGTCATTTGATATTCGGGCGAGGTTTAAGATCACACGTTAACGGAGGGGCAGAAAAAACCTGAAGAAGCGAAGCGCTCGCCTTTATCACCGGATTTCTCCCTTAGGAAAAGGGAATCAAGAAATCTGGGGATAACAGCGATCGGAAGGTTGTTCTGACTGCGGAGTGAAAAGTGTGATAATAGTCGTTTTTATCAAATGGAGGAGGTGAATGTTTTGGATTGGGGACGGGCGAAAAATGTATTGATCTATGCCTTCCTGCTGCTCAATCTGGTGCTGGGATACCAGATTTGGATGGATGCGCGGGAGACGGCCGGAGCCAATCTGGACTTCACCTCGCTGGCGGATAATACACAGCAGGCGATGGAGGAGAAAGGCATTCAGGTGCTGGCTCCTATTCCGAATGAAACGCCGAAGTTACCGAAGCTGTCGTATGAGTTTATCGAAGATAACAAGGCAGGTATTGAGGTTGGACTGGAAAAACCTGTGGACAGCAAGCTGATCTTCTCGCAAAGCGAGCTGGAGGATGCACTGCAAGACGAGATTCCCCAGATCGGTACGTATCGATGGGATCAGCTGATGGCGGAGGATGGGGCATTTGTACTTCATCCGTTGGTGGATGGCAAATGGCCGCTCTTCAATGTTAGTCTGGAGCTATTCTACAGCGACCAGAAAATTACGGGTTACCGTCAGACTCCGGTGCGGATTACGACAGCAGAGGAGAGCGATCAGCAGGTGCTTCCGGCGTCGAAGGCGCTGGGTACGCTGATCGAGAACTTTTTGCCAAATGATGCGATTGTCAAAGATATTCAGCTGGGCTATTACGGCCAGTTGTTCAATTCAGATATGCAAGTGGCGATGCCGGCATGGCGGTTCGTGCTGGAAAGTGGCGAAGTGTTGTATGTGCAGGGCATCAGCGGGGATGTATTCAGTCCCAAGACAGACAAACCAGGGGAGTAATGCGTTATGGGGATTTATTTTACCGTGTTATCCAGCGGTTCGACAGGGAATGCCACGGTTATACAGCATGGGGGCACGTCCCTCATGATTGATGCAGGTCTCAGTGCGAAGCGGCTGGAGGCCTTGTTCCTGGAACGGGAGATTTCGGGAACGGAGCTGGACGGGATTCTGGTTACACATGAACATTCCGATCACATTAAAGGACTAGGCGCGATGTCTCGGAAATATAATTTACCAATCTATGCAAATACGAGTACGTGGGCGGCACTGGAGAAGTCCGTTGGGGCGATCCCAGAGGAAAACCGGAGGGTATTTGAGACGGGTGAAAAGCATGATTTTGGCTCCCTGCGCGTAGAATCCTTCGGCATCTCCCATGATGCGGCGGAACCGGTAGGGTACACGTTCGATGATGGCAGTGAGAAGCTGTCCGTTGCGACGGATCTCGGGTATATGAGCGATAAGGTCCGCGATGCAATCTCGGATTCGGATGTACTCGTGCTGGAGGCGAATCATGATGTCGAATTGCTGCGCATGGGACGGTATCCATGGAACACCAAGCGCCGCATTCTGAGCGACATTGGCCATTTGTCGAACGAAGCGGCGGGAGCTGCACTGAGTGAATTGATGAACGGACGCATCAAGCGCACGTATCTGGCACATTTGAGCCGGGATCATAATATGATGGATTTGGCGAAAATGACCGTGCGTGATGCGATGGAGAGCCGTGGATGCTTTTATCGAGATCATGAGTTCAAGCTCTGTGATACGTATTACGACCGGCCTACGCCATGGGATAGGGTGGGTGAGCCATAAAGCTGTCGAGTTCGGTGGCTTTGCGCTCCACTTCCTCACGAGTCAGAATGCCTTTGTCGATGAGCAGTTCAATAATCGTGCTTAGAGCAAGGGTGTTGCGATAGTGTTCTTCCTTGAGATCGGCCAGCTTGGCCGCCATATGAACTTCATCCATGGCTGTGAGTGTACGCGTGCGATCCATAGTGTGAATCCTCCTTCTATGAAGCTTTGAATTGTCTTTTACTATTATTGTAGTCAGGCTGAGTGGAAAACATTCCTCTTTTTGCCGCTATAATTACACGTAAGGGACGTGTATGCTGAACCAGGGGCCGCTTTTTGCTTAAGAAGTTGAAAAAGTTCACGGAAATAGGCAAAATTGCGCTTAGCGAACCGGATTTTGTGGTGATAGATACTAGGGACCTTTATTGTTAAGCGCGTTATAGCGGAAATTTCCGTTAATCTTCGTAATTATGCAACTTTTTGGGATTTGGCGTGTTTAGTATATAAGGAGCTTTATATAAAGAGACTGATTTGTGTGCGAAAAGGCATGTCGTAGAATGCGAGAGCATTTCTGATAGAGTCACAGACAGGATGGGATGTTCGTTCTGTTGTACATAGACGCTTCATTTCGAGTTAGCGGGGATGCAGCGATATGCAAAACGATTTTTTATGCAGGAACGCATGGAAACTGTTGGGGTCTTCACGTAACGAAAGACGGCAGAAGGAACCTGAAGAAACGGAGTGCTCGCCTAAAAGCTTTCTGAAAGAAAGCTGCTTCGGGAGCATGCGCTATGAACAAATTTTTACCTTATTAGAGGGTAATCAAGAAAATTTGTGAGTAATAGCGATCGGAAGGTTCGTCTGCCGGCGGAGTGGGCTATGTGAGAACACCATCGTTGGCCATGCGACAACGATCAGGCGGCAGGTCAGGGTCTTGATGCGTGACAACGAAGGGGAGAGGATCACGATGGGATTGTTTGGAGACGATTTTTATTCAACCAAAGTATCAAGACGCGCCGAACCTGAACAGAAAGGTAAACTTCAGATCATTCGCCCTGGAGGCAGGGGCAGGGGTCGTGACCGCTGGCAGAATCCACGCAAGTCACGCTCGGGCTTTAGCTCCACGGTCAAGGTAGCCGTGATCAGTTCGGTAATTAGCTCCATCGTGACCGTTACGCTGTTCAGCTTTATTATGCAGCCCTCAGCGTTACCTCTGGCGAACGCTGCAGGGAACGGCGGAGGCAGTACACAGACAGCGCAGGCTGCAGATCCGTACGACCGGATTATTCAGGCAGCAGCGAAGGTTCGACCTTCCGTGGTGAGCATTGTGAACCATAAGACGGGCAGCAGTCTGTCGATGGAGGATTCCGCGCTGGGATCAGGAGTCATTTTCAAGAAGGAAGATGGCAAAGCCTACATCATGACCAACCATCACGTAGTAGAAGGTGCGAGTGATCTGGAGATTGTGACCGTGGACGGGGAAACGCACAAGGCGAAGCTGGTGGGCAAAGACCGGGTGAGTGACATTGCCGTATTGTCCGTACAAGATGAAAAGGGCATCGGTCCCGCCGCAGAGCTTGGCGATTCCAGCAAACTTCAACGGGGTCAAACGGTGCTGGCGATCGGGAATCCGCTCGGCCTGGGCGGCACGCTGACATCCGGTATTGTCAGTTACACGGATCGGATTCTGCCGGTATCCATTAATCAGGATGGTGTGTACGACTGGGAACAAAACGTAATTCAGACGGATGCGGCGATTAACGAAGTGATGAAAACGGTCGATTCCCTGCTGCTGAACGGCAAGGTGTCACGTCCATATCTGGGCGTGTATACTGTCGATCTCAGCAATCCGTATGCCCCACTGGATGATGAGCAGCGTAAGGATCTAAAGCTTCCATCCCACGTAGATAGCGGTGTGGTTGTTCTGGAAGCGTCCGGTCCGGCATCCGATGCGGGCATGAAGCTGAATGACGTCATAACGGAATTTGATGGGCAAAAAATTACCTCTACGCTTGATCTGCGGAAATATCTGTACGATAAGAAGAAGATCGGCGATACAATTGAGATTACCTTTTACCGGGACGGCAACGCCGAGAAGGTGTCGGTGAAGTTGACGGATAAACCGGAGTAAAGGGATCTGGCCGCAGGTGCATGGCACACAAAAACAGGGTAATACAAGAGAGTCGATCAACTCGTTGATCAGCTCTTTTTTATTGCACTAATCTTCATTTACATATAAACCAGATTCATGAGGTTACAGGGGATATTTTGTCGTTTCCCCATGATCAGTTGGGACCAGAGCCAAAGTCTCTGTTATAGAGGATTCCGGTTATGATACACTGTTGGGAATGTGTTGGTGATGTCGGGTTATGCGAGTAACATCTGTTTGTCGATCTGAATTCTCAATCTGGAGTGGAAGGGGTTATTTTAATGAAACGTTTGACGAAAACCATGCTGGGGGGAACAGGTCTAGTATCTGCACTTTTTGTTTTGTCTGCATGTACTTCCGAAGTGCCTCCATCAGGGTCTGCTGATGTTAGTGGTTTACAGAAGAAGATTACAGGTCTGGAGAAGAAGCTTGCGGACCAGAGTGAGAAGAATAGTGAGCAGAACAAGAAGATCGCCGAACTTGAGAAAAAGTTGGAGGAACTGAATACTACCGTGATCGCGGTAAATGAGGCTGGTGGCAAAGCGTCTGCTGCCCTAGGAAGCAACGGATCGGCCGGGAAGGGCGATGGGGTGCTGATTACATTTGCCCAGTATGAAAAGCTAGAGGTTGGCATGTCGGTTGACGAAGTTATCGATATCCTTGGCGGTGAAGGCGAGGCACTAAGCGAAGCAGATAATATGGTGGTTTATAACTATAAGGGCATCGGAAGTTCGGGAGCCAACGCAGTAATCGCAATCCAGGGAGGCAAGCTGTTGACGAAGGCGCAGTCGGGGCTGGAATAAGATTGATCTTCGTTGGGGCTGGAGGCCAATAGGATGGATCCGAATGGATGGATTTCAGCTGTGCGGTAAAGCTGAATAGTTGCGAATGATCCGAACAAATATGGAAAATAGAGAAGTGTTACTTTGGGATCCCCACGGGGTGTCGAGAAGTGACGCTTTTTTGGGTTGGATTTTGCTGAAATGAGAGGATTGGTTGAAGTTGGACACGATAAATGGGAGCTAGGGGTTTCTTTTCCGCGGCAGGTGTGATAGAACAGAGAAGTGGCTATCCTGTATGGATAAGCGGTTGTGAATCGGGAGCATAGCTGGATACAGAAAGGATGCTTGAACGGATGTACGTTGTATGCAAAGAACACGTGGACATTGCCATCGACATGTTTGTTGATGAGTATGAGGACGCTCCAGATATCGTTGATCTGAAGGAGACGGAATTTGCCGATTGGGACCCGCCTGCGAAGTGCGCCGAGTGCGAACAGCACGCGGAATTTCTCGTCGTTTAGCGTACTGTAGGAATTGGACGGCCGGAGGCGCGATTGGATCGGTGCTTCTGGCGGGCTTTCCATCCGGTATGAACATCACAGCAAGAAGCAAAGGAGAGCGTGATGAGCGCTCTTTTTGCGTTTGTAGGAGATTGGTGTGGTTGGGCCGAGTAGCTCTAACAACCTGAGACTCCTTATTCGGAAGAAACACCGCCTGTTTGAAATCTAACGAATCGTAGACACGCTATATTACTGAAATGGCCTCGAAAGTGGGGGGAAAGCACGTTTTATGCGGAATAGCGTGTTTCAGATTCTTTAGAATTTAAAGGAAGCGAAAAAGCGCCGAATAAGGTGTGAGGGGTTCGTTAGCTTGTGGGAATGAGACGGGATGGCGACGTAAATGTGTGGTAAGTAAGGGGACGACTGTAGAAGGTGTTAATTTTAACTGTTGGAACAAACGATGCGTTGAGGCATCTTACGTATAGATTATTTCGCAAGACGATTAGGAGGAATGGATCTTCATGTTGATTCAGATTATTGGCGTAGGCAAATTGAAGGAAAAATATTTGACGCTCGGCATACAGGAATATGCCAAGCGCCTCGCCCCGTACATCAAGTTTCAGATGATCGAGGTCGCAGACGAAAAGGCGCCCGACACCCTGAGCGAAGCCGAGGTCCGGGCGGTAAAGGAGCGCGAGGGCGAACGCATTCTCGCGCATGTGAAGAGCGAGGCGCACGTTGTCGCGCTCGCATTGGATGGCCAGCTCTGGAGTTCCGAGGAGCTGGCTATGGAGATCGACAAGCTCGGCACGTATGGGACGAGCCATGTCGTGTTTGTCATCGGAGGAAGCCATGGGCTCTCCGATGAGGTGCTGCGCCGCGCGAAGCAGCGCTTGAGCTTCGGGCGCATGACCCTGCCGCATCAGCTGATGCGCCTGGTGCTGGTGGAGCAAATTTATCGTGCGGTGAAGATTAATCGCGGTGAACCGTACCATAAATAGGGCGAAAAGTTGAGTTGAAGGTTGAAGCTTTAATGCTAAATATATCAGGAATAGTTCTCCATCATTTGATATAAATAATTTCGAAAGTCTTCAACATAGGTTTTGGGCTCTACAACTTTTAGATGAGTGCCGAAGCTTGCTAAAAGTTGAAATCCCATACGATTTTGTGGGACATAAATGGTTGCTAATAAAAATCCAGAACTATGGTCTTCAATACTTCTTCGACCATACCTTTCGATGATTTGATCTTTTATGCTAGGCGATATCCATGCCTTAATCGTGACGAATTCAGGTAGATAATTTGCTTCGTGTACTTGCTCTGACCAATCGTCTCTAGGATGAAACGCGCGTTCATCCATAGTAATATGATCGATCCGAGGTAACTTGAAAGTTCGATATCCCTGTCGATGTAAACAGAATCCTTTCAAGTACCAACTCGATTCGCTAAAATGCAGCTCATAGGGCTCGACCATTCTATTCGTTACAGCCCCGTCCTTATCTGTATAATCAAACGAAACCAGCCTCTTATTTGAAATGGATTCTTGACATGTCTTTAAGGTTTCAAGAATCTCGGACCGACCTTCCCAATCATAAAACGACAGTTGAATGGAACGATTTAGAGACAATGGACTAACCATTGCCTCTATTTTTTTTATCGTTCTTTCAACTTCTTCAGTACGGAGGATTTGTTCCAATCCGCCGAGCGCAGTTAATATATTCTGTAAATCGGAGCTGCTTAAAAGGCGTTTATCAACCTTGTATTCATCCATTATGCCGTAGCCCCCTTTTACCCCATTGACAGAGTAGATCGGGATGTTCGATAAGCTCAATGTTTCCATATCGCGAAGGATCGTTCTTTTGGAGACATTGAATAGTTGTGAGAATTCCCTTGTAGAAACAACCTCTTTTTTCAGCAATATCATGATAATCGAAATGAGTCTCTCCACTTTGTACATAATTGCCCTCTTTTTTTACATGATTTCAGAACGGTGACACCTAGATGTCACCTTTTATCCATTATACTACAAGTATCACAAGAAGGAGGTTTTAATTTATGTTTAATCCAACCGATTTTCCCAAGCCCGCCCTTATTTCAGCCAACGGTGTGGAACTCGAAGTGTTTGAAGCAGGCCGAGAAAACGCAGGAAAACCTATTGTACTCTGCCACGGCTGGCCAGAGCATGCCTTTTCTTGGCGCCATCAGATGGACGCACTTGCCGCAGCGGGCTACCATGTCATCGTCCCCAACCAGCGGGGTTACGGCAACTCATCCCGTCCGACCGAAGTAACAGACTATGACATTGAACACTTGTCGGGTGATCTCATCGCGCTTCTCGATCACTATGGATACGAGGACGCTACCTTTGTCGGTCATGACTGGGGTGCATTCGTCGTTTGGGGACTGACCTTGTTGCATCCAAACCGCGTCAATAAAGTGATAAATCTGAGCTTGCCTTACCAAGAGCGCGGAGAAAAACCCTGGATCGAGTTCATGGAAGAAATACTTGGCGGCGATTTCTATTTCGTCCACTTCAATCGACAGCCAGGCGTCGCGGACGCCGTATTCGAAGACAATACATACAGGTTCCTTCGCAACCTGTACCGGAAGAACGAGCCTCTCAGAGCACCTGAGCCAGGTATGGCGTTGATCAATCTCGCCAGAGCAGAAACGCCGCTCGGTGAGCCCGTATTGAGCGAAAGCGAGCTGGCCGTTTACGTCTCCGCTTTTGAAACATCAGGGTTCACGGGCAGCATAAATTGGTACAGGAACCTTGACCGCAACTGGCGCTTATTGGCGAAAGTGAACCCAATCATCCAGCAGCCGACCCTCATGATCTACGGCGACCGGGATGTGGTTGCGAAGTCTGAAAACCTGACAAAGTTCGTGCCCAATGTGGAAGTGGTCAATCTGGATTGCGGTCATTGGATCCAGGAAGAAAAGCCGGAAGAAACAAACCAAGCGATTTTAAAATGGCTGGAACAATGGGAGATGTAGTTTTTTTCAACAACCAAGAAGAGTTTAACGATTGGTTAGAAGAACATCATGCTGAAGCTAGTGAAATTTGGGTGGGCTATTTTGGGATAAGTACAGGGCGTGCAAGCCTTACTTGGTCTGCATCAGTAGATGCCGCTCTTTGTTTTGGGTGGATTGACGGTATACGAAAAACCATTGATAAACAAAGCTATAAGATTCGCTTTACTCCGCGCAAAGTAAATAGTGTATGGAGTGCTGTGAACGTAAAGAAGGTAAAAGCACTAATACAGCTTGGAAAGATGAGACCAGAAGGAATGCACGTCTTTAACAACAGAACCGATGCACAAGGCTATTCCTCTGAACAAAGAAACGTGGAACTTGCCAAAGAATATGAAGAACAAATCAAGGCAAATCAAACAGCCTGGCTATTCTTCACTAATTTATCACCATCCTATAAAAGAGATTCTATCTGGTGGGTAATGAGCGCCAAGAAAGAAGAAACACGATTCAGAAGGCTTGGAATATTGATCGCTTCATCTGAAGAAGGGCTAAAATTTCAACATTGCAAAAAAATATTACAGAATAAGGAAATATAAATAACAAAAGAATCGTTAAAAGGATTTTTGGTACTGCATAAATCTGGGTCTATTGTTTCCCTGATCTTTAGGAGAGAGGAGCTACTGTATTTCTCAATCATTTAGGGTTTAATTCTCATCAAAAGTCCGAACGTTTTAAATGCGAGGCATAAATCAAATCGCTAAATGAAGAAGGGATGAAACAGCTCATCCAAAATCGCAACCCCCTTCATTTTTATGGTACAGCCGACCCTCATGATCTATGGTGACCGGGATACGGTCCAGAGGTCTGAAACCTGACAAAGTTCGTGCCTAATGCGGAAGTGGTCAATCTGGATTGCGGTCATTGGATCCAGCAAGAAAAGCCGGAAGAAACAAACCAAGCGATTTTGAGATGGCTGGAAGAGCAGAATGATGCTGAATAGAGTCGCTTAGCAAGCAAAACTTAGAAAAACAATAAGGACACCCAAACAGGCAATGTCATTAAGTTAAGCTCAAAGGTAAGAACGGGAATAAAAATGGAATTCAAAACGGCATGGGTGAGCCCCGTGCCGTTTGTTTTTTTACTTCACGCAAGGAAAAGGCGTATAACTAACAAAGCAGAAATACTGCAATAATTGAACAGGCGGAGAGAAAAGCATCGCTCTATGTTCTGTTCCAATCCGGTAAGATGCTCTTGGTACTGAAGAATGAGGGTAATAAGGACTTTCAAATTGATTAAGTGGCTTGTATACATGGTTTGCTGAAATGGGTTTTGTTTTGCCGCAACTAGCAGCCATTGCACCCGTTGGTTAATCCAGTCCTCTGAACGCCCCCGTTTTGAAGAAAGCAGTTCTTTCATCTTAGATTTGAGTGTGTTTTCATCCGTCTGTAATACTGAATATGAGGTTGGGAATTCACTTAAAAACTGTATTGAAATACCGGAATACATAGCTCCAAAGACACCTTTGTAAGCAGGGAAAACCTGATCTAAAACAGCTTGGAATTGTAGTTTAGTTTGTACACACATCTTTGAAAGAGACTCATATTGTCTTGTAAGATAGCGCAGATTGAGAAGTTGCACCCCTCTTTTCTTAAACGGTTCAAATTCTTCTTTGTAGTACAGCTCTCACAATAGGTAAGCGTCAGCAGCATCCGTCTTTACTTTACGAAGTTGAGACTTCCTAAGCCGATTTGAGATGAGCGGATTAATAACAATATAAATATAATGATGTTCCTCTAGGAACTGAACTACGGGACTTTGATAATGACCGGTTGCTTCTAGAATAAGCAAAGGACGTTGTTGAGATGCAAATTCAACTTCTGTTAAAACTTGAAGGAAATTTGCTAAACCATCTCGAGTGTGCTCGAAGTGGAATATCCCTTGGAATGGCTTTCCGCGCTCTAGAAAGGCTTGTCCATGGCTTTCTTCTTTAGAAATATCTAGACCGATAATTGGATTCATTTCATCTCCCCTTGTAAGTGTAGATTCACCGGCATCCCCTAAGGTTGATCTTCTTGTCGCTCCATAGCATCGCTTGTTATACGGGATCTTAAGTCCCAACCAGCCTCAATCATGGTCATGACAAGTAGGGGTGAACATTATAGCTCTCGGGATCAAGTCCCACGGGCAGGTACGTTCGACCAGGCTACTTTAATCCTCTATGCAAATGAAAAAAGGATCAACCAGAAAGAACTGGTTGATCTCATAATACGAACAGGCAGGAGAGTTGAAGATCAAACGCGGGGAACCGTACCACAAATAGGGCGAAAAGGGGGTGAGCTACCCACGACTGGCGGAAAAGCCGAATTAAACGGGCTGCTGCGTTTCTTGGAGGTACAGATAAAGGGAAAGACCGGTTCAGTCCCTTGTCGTTTTCGAATATACAGCATGAACAGTGCCCAGAGAAACGAACAAGTTAACGAGGCTTTACTAGAGGCTAGGGTCGCTTTTTGTTCTTTCGGCAAGCTTCGTAATCGATTCAATGTCTTGATCGGTTAATTGATCCAGAAAATACTTGCGTATTGCCATTGAGACGATGGGCAGGGCCTCATCCAAAGCTGCTTTTCCGGCAGAAGTAATGATGACCTGGACACCACGATCTGCGTCTAATGGCCCCCTTTTAACAAGGCCCCGTTTTTCCATCCGCGTCAAATGATGGGATAATCTGCTCTTATCCCAGTTCATCGAGTCGGCTAGTTCCTGTTGGCGAAGCTTCCCATCTCCGAATTGAATTAACCGATCTAGTACTCCAAAGTCTCCTTCTGATAGTCCTGTATGTTCAGAAAGCTCCTTAACAACGCGACCGAAGATTCGTTTAAAGGAGCCTTTCCACATATTCCATATTTGCATTTCATCTTCGTTTACTTTGTTGATATCCATGCGAGTATAATATCATAGTTGACACGTCAACCACAAGGTGTTAGCCTATATTCAAGTTGATGTGTCAACCCCTGAGAAAACTCTCGAGTACCAAGTTGATGTATTAACCTGTATTGAGCAGTAAATCCCCACTAAAGGAGTTGTTTCTTATGCAGGATAAACCCGTGGCCTTGGTCACCGGAGCCAATAAAGGAATCGGTCTTCAAATTGCCAAAGATCTCACGGCTCGCGGCTTCACTGTGCTCGTCGGCTCCCGCAATTTCGAGAAAGGGGAGACAGCCGCGAAGAGTGTTGGAGCGGATGCCCATGCCCTCCAACTCGACGTTACAAATCAGGATTCTATCTCCGCCGCGGCAGAGCGCATCAGGAGTGAGCTCGGTCGTCTCGATGTGCTCGTGAACAATGCGGGCATATCGCACCAAGGTCCGACGGGCAGGCCTCTTGAGGAGGTTGGGAAGTCGGGGCGCCCAAGCGTAGCCTCTCTAGAAGAGGTGCGAGCAGTGTTCGAGACGAACGTGTTCGGCGTCATCGCCGTCACGCAAGCGATGCTGCCGCTCCTTCGTGAAGCGCCGACAGCGCGTATCGTCAACGTATCAAGCGGTTCGGGCTCGCTGACGTTGAACGCGAATCCGACTAATTCACATCGCGAGATGTTCGGCGCCGTTTACAGCCCTTCCAAGACGGCTCTCAATGCAATTACGCTCGCCTTTGCCATTGAACTCGAGTCGACAGGCATTAAGGTCAATGCGGTATGCCCGGGCTTCACCGCAACGGATCTCAACAACTTTGAGGGCACGGGCACCGTCGAGCAAGCCGCGCGACATCCCGTGCGCCTTGCACTCCTCAACGAGGACGGTCCGACGGGCACATTCTCAAACGAAAGACGCCAACTCCCGTGGTGACGTAGTCTCGAGTAGCACTGGCTCACCGAGATATGTGTAGACAACCTGAAGGCGTGTGCCTTCCCAATATCCTTAAGGAGTGTGCAATCAAATGGAATATGTAAAACTTGGACGCAGCGGGTTAGAGGTCTCAAAGTTAAGTCTTGGAACCATGAGCTTCGGAGTACCTGAACGCGGCAATACCCCATGGTCTCTGGATGAGGAGCAAAGCAGACCGATAATTAAGAAGGCACTCGAATCGGGCATCAACTTTTTTAGTACCGCCAACATGTATTCCGACGGAACAAGCGAAGAAATTCTCGGGCGTGCTCTAAAGGACTTTGCTCATCGTGACGAAGTCGTCATAGCAACAAAGGTATTTGTTCCGATGCGCAAAGGTCCGAATGCTTTGGGACTTTCTCGTAAAGCTATCATGACCGAAATTGATAACAGTCTAAGACGACTCGGAACAGACTATGTCGATTTGTACCAGATTCATCGGTGGGATCCTAATACGCCAATTGAGGAGACCATGGAGGCTCTTCACGATTTAGTTAAGGCGGGCAAGGTCAGATACATCGGAGCATCCTCCATGTTGGCATGGCAGTTTGCGAAAGCTCAGCATGTCGCAGAGCGCAACGGCTGGACGCGGTTCGTTTCCATGGAGAATAGATTAAACCTGCTCTATCGGGAAGAAGAACGAGAAATGCTCCCCCTTTGCAGAGACGAGGGAGTTGGCGTCACTCCTTACCTGCCTTTGGCTGCAGGCCGGTTAACTCGGGATTGGAATGAGCAGACCGCACGATCAGAGAAGGACCAGGTAGCAAAGGCATTGTTTAATAAAACGGAAGAGGCTGATCGCAAAGTCGCGGAAAGAGTTGTAGAAATTGCAGCTAACCAGGGAGTTTCGCGCGCACAAATTGCACTTGCATGGTTGCTACAAAAGGAAGAGGTCACAGCGCCGATTATGGGTTCGACCAAAATCAGCCATCTGGAAGATGCGGTTTTGGCGTTGTCGGTTAAATTGACTTCTGAAGAAATTACCCGTTTAGAAGAACTGTATATTCCACATCCATTCGTATAAATTTGACGCAAGTAAGGTGTGCATCTGCTAATCATGCAAAGCCTAATTCTTATATGTTCAATTCTATGGAAAGAACTCTTCATGCTATTTCTCATGAAGAGTTCTTTTGCTTTTGTATTGTTACGGTGAACCATACCACAAATAAGGGCAAGTTTTTTTGTGGTATTCTTTGTGAGGCTTGGGTTTATATATATGCTGAAAAAGTACCCAGGGCAATTGCTTTTTGAGTGGAGCATCCTCGTCACATCCCACGGAAGGTGCCTGCCCAAACGGAATTCGCTCCCCGCGTTGTTCTCCAGTTTTAGCCTATAATATATGGTTGGAATTCCACCTCTTACGATAGTTGTGTTTTACTTCCATACAGTATAGAATAAGTTGATGAAAAATTACTCGAAAGGGGTGGGAATATGAGGTGGAAACGGAAGGTTTACAATCAGTCGACTGTTACAATTTCATATTCTCGTTCCATTAAGACACTAAAGCATTTATTGCTTTAGTGTTTTTATTTTATGGGGGTGTAATAATTGTCAAGGTACAAAAGGGTTCTCGTTAAACTAAGTGGTGGAGCAGTAGCAGGAAACTCTGAATTTGGTTTTGAGCCAGAAAGGTTAGACCATATTGCGGATGAAATTATGTCAGTAGTAAATTTAGGCGTTGAAGTATCGTTAGTTATAGGTGGGGGTAACATTTTCAGAGGTAATATGGCGGAAAGCTGGGGGATAGAAAGGGCAGAAGCTGATAACATTGGGACGCTTGCGACTGTAGTAAATAGTTTAATGCTTCGTGGAGTTCTTAAAGCCAAGACCAAAAAGGAAGTACGAGTTATGACGGCAATACCTATTACTTCAGTTGCAGAACCATACATCCGTCTAAGAGCAATCCACCATCTAGAAAAAGGCTATATTGTAATTTTTGCAGGGGGGAACGGTCAACCTTACGTTACAACAGACTATCCTTCAGTACAAAGAGCCATCGAGGTTAATTGTGACGCTTTATTAGTTGCAAAGCAAGGTGTTGATGGTGTTCTTAATGCAGACCCTAAATTTGATAAAGATGCAAGGAAATTTCGTTCGCTTCATTACAACGACGTTTTAAAACACAACTTAAAGGTAATGGACCAATCAGCTTTCATTTTAGCAAGAGACTACAATCTGCCAATGCATGTGTTTAACTTCGATAAACCAGGCTCGATGAAAGAAATTTGTGAAGGTAAGAATAACGGTACGATAATTAGTGGCGAATCAGTTTCAGAGTTGGAATGAAATATGTTAGAAATACTACTTTATACTGATATGTATATCTTGTGGTCAAACTGTACTTTGTGCTTAGATACATCACGGTGAACCGTATCATAAATAGGGCGAAGTTCAGGTGCCTTTACATTTTCCAATCCAAATGCTATCATGAAAACATGACGTTAACGTCATGTTATATCTTGGAAGGAGTGATACATCATGAACCGCATGCGCATTGGCGATTTGACAGAACGAGCCGGGGTAACCCAGCGCACGGTTCGCTATTACGAGAGCATTGGATTGCTTCCATCTGGCGAGCGCGAAGGCAATGGTCATCATTACTACACGGAAGAAACGGTTGCTCGTCTGCATAAGATCGATCAGTTGAAGAAGATTGGCCTAAGTTTGGAGGAAATTCGGGACGTAATCGAGCTTTACTTTACGGATACGAGCGGGGTGCTGCCGAAACAGAAAGTCCTCGGCATACTGCGCCAGCATCTGGCCGACACGGACCAGAAGCTTGAAGCGCTCGGGCAGTTCCGCAGCGATTTGCAGTCGAATATAGAACGTTTCGAGCGATGGCTCGAGACCAATGAAAGCGATTAATTTTTTTACTTAAAACATGACGTTAACGTTATGTTTAGTATTCTATGGAGGTTAAATTCATGAGAGAAAACATTGGATTTATCGGACTCGGACTGCTTGGTCTGCCAGTCGCTTCCAATCTGCTCCAAGCAGGATATGCGTTGACCGTATACAACCGGACCCCAGAAAAAGCGGAACCGCTCGTAGCCCAAGGTGCGCTGCAGGCGGTCCGTCCAGCTGATGCCGTGACAACCGGTGGTATAGTCGTCACCTTGGTATGGGACGATGAAGCATTGGAAGACATCGTCAAAAGCGAAGATTTCTTAGAACGCCTGGGCATAGGCGGTATTCATGTATCAATGAGTACGGTGTCGCCGGATACGGGTAGGAAGCTGGCGGATCTGCACGCGCGGCACGGTTCCGTCTATGTTGAGGCGCCTATCTTTGGACGGCCGGAGGCAGCCGCTGCCAGGCAATTGTGGATTCCAATAGCGGGTCCGCAGGAAGCAAAGGAGCGGGTGCGGCCGCTGCTGGAAGCGATGGGAGCTAAAGACATCTTTGATTTTGGCGAGGAAGCCGGTTCGGCTGTACTCGTCAAACTGATCGGTAACTTCCTAATCGTCTCCGCCGCACGCTCACTGGAAGAAGCACTAGGAATAGCTGAGCGCGGCGGGGTTGATCCCACAGCAGCGGTCAATATGCTTACCAGCACACTGTTTACCGCCCCAATTTATCAAAACTATGGCAAAATGATAGCCGAGAAGTCATCCATATCCGAAAGTAAAATTCCGCAGAAAGATGTCGGCCTCTTGCTGTCGGCGGCGCAAAATGCACAAGTTCCAGCCCCGCTTTCCAGCCTGCTGCTTGATATGCTGGAGAACGGAGATCGGAGCAGAACATAAGGCTGCGGTCGATGTTATTCGTACTCTTGTATAACCGGTCGGCCTGGTTGCGGTTATAAGTGACATTCGGCTCTCAATTCAATACGCTCAAAGGAAAGGCGGCCCCAGGGCCGCCTTTTCGCCGATAGCCCCGTTACGTTGAACCGTATCACAAATAGTGGTAAAGCGGAGGAAGTAAATATTGAAATGAATGAGGCATTTTATTAATACGTATGGTTTTGGCAACCATATCTGGAGGTGAGGCGTAAGACGGGTGTTTCTCCATCTCACCCGGTTCAATTAGTTTTACTTTGATGTTTTGTGATGCTAATTCATAAGATACCGACTCAGAAAAACCCTCCACCGCGAATTTGGATGAATGATACAGGGACATCGTAGGAAAGGTTACTTTTCCACCCATAGAAGGGATGTTGATCAGCAGACTTTCTTGAGTGGATCTAAAGTGTGGCATCATGGTCTTAGTCATTCTGATGACCAAAAACGTTCACTTCAAACTGTCTTCTAATCTGCTCTTCCGTAACTGCTTCTATAAGACCCATTGTTCCATACGTTGTGTTCTTGTTCTATATATTTCTGGGCAATTTCTATAATGCCTGGTCTTTTGCCTATTGTTAAAAGCTATGACTAGCCATGCTTTTTTCATATAACAAGCATTTCTTTTGATCATGCTATACTCATTAGACTAAAAAGTTAGAAGGAGAAATATATATGATACCATTTCGTAATGATCATGTAGGTAGCTTTCTACGTCCTGCAAGTTTAAGTCAGGCACGTGAACAATATAAATCAGGCAACATCACATATGAGGAATTAAGAGCTGTGGAAGATAAAGAGATTATTCGAATTATTGAAAAGCAAAAGGAAAATGGCGTATTGGCAGTTACGGATGGTGAATTCCGCAGAAGCTGGTGGCATTTTGATTTTCTGGGTGGCTTAGATGGAGTAGAGTTGTATGAGCAAATAGATGGACCTAAATTCCATAATATGCAAACGCGCAAGGGCGGGATTCGTGTTGTTGGTAAAGTTGATTTCTCGAGTCATCCCTTTGTTGAGGATTTTGAGTTTTTGAAAAAGCATGCAGGTGACGCAGTGGCGAAACAGACCATTCCAAGTCCTAACATGCTTCTATACCGATTGGAAAATGGCGCCAATATCTATAAGGACCGAGAGCAATTCCTTCAGGATACTATTGCGGCGTATCAAAAAGCAATTCAAGCCTTCTATGATGCGGGATGTCGATACCTGCAACTAGATGATACAGCTTGGGCTGACCTATTCTCAGAAGCTGGTCACGATAAGCTACGTGCTAAAGGTCTGGAACCGGCGAAAGAGTTAAAAACGATGCAGCGAATGATTAATGAATCCTTGTCGCATAAACCGGAGGATTTAGTTGTGACGATGCATATTTGTCGTGGTAACTATAAATCGAATTATTTCTCAACTGGTGGTTATGATTACGCTTCTGAAGTTATCTTTGGAGGCTTAAACGTAGATGGATTATTTTTAGAATTTGATGATGAGCGCTCAGGTGGTTTTGAGCCATTAAAATATGTGAATCGAAAAGATTTGAAAATCGTGCTTGGTTTACTCACATCAAAAACAGGCGAGTTAGAGGATAAAGAACAAATTAAAGCTCGGATTGCAGAGGCAGCAACCTATGTACCACTTGAGCAACTTTGTTTGAGCCCACAATGTGGTTTTTCGTCTACAGAAGAAGGCAATATTTTAACGGAAGAACAACAATGGCGTAAACTTCGTTATGTGAAGGAAATTGCAGAAGAAGTTTGGAATTAATCAATCTAATTAACGGAGGGGATGTAAAATGACGATACAAGCAGACCAAGAGACAATTATAGTTGAAGCGTTCATTAATGGTCAAAATGTAAAATCCCTTTCGCAGTTAGCAAAAGAGAATCCGACAAACCCAACTGAGATCGTAGGCTATTTCCCTGTCACTACGAAAGAACAAGCGGTTGAGGCGATTGAAGCGGCGGCAGGAGCTTTTAAAACATGGAAGCAGACCTCCATTGATGAACGCATTATTATGATGCGCAAGGCGATCGAGAAGATTAGAGCAGCTGAGAATGAAATTGTCCATTTATTGTCTAGAGAGCATGGCAAGCCCCTGTATGATGCACACGGTGAAATTTATGTTTCGTTAATGTGGATGGAGTTTGCTTGTAATGAAGCCAAATCGGCACTACAGGAAGAGATCAAAGAGCATGAGAATGGTAAAACTATTCTTTCCTATGATCCAATTGGTGTGGTGGCAGCGATTAGTCCATGGAACTATCCCATTGCTTTATCTACGATTAAGATCGCTCCTGCCTTACTTGCGGGCAACACGATTGTGCTTAAACCCAGTCCATATGCGCCACTGGCGGCAGCGAAGGTGGCAGAGATTATCGCGAGTGAGTTCCCCGCTGGTGTAATCAATGTCGTTCATGGTGATGCGGATGTGGGCGTTGAACTGACCACGAATCCTCATGTTACGAAGATCGCCTTTACAGGTGGGACCGCAACAGCTAAGCATATTATCAAAGCTGCTTCGGAAACGATTAAGGATATGACGCTTGAGCTTGGTGGTAATGATGCAGCTATCTTCTTGGAAAGCTTTGATGTTCATGATGAGCGAGCAATGCGCCGGATTGTCATTTCTAATTTCTTGACAGCAGGCCAGATCTGTATGATTGCCAAACGTGTGTATGTACACCGTTCTATTTATGATGAGTTTGTGGAAAAATATATAGAGGCGGCAAATCGCTGGATTCGAATTGGTGATCCCTTTGATTCAAATACGACGGTAGGTCCGGTGAATAACCTGAAGCAGAAAAATTACGTGCTTGGTTTGGTTGAAGATGCGCAAAAGCGCGGGGCTAAGGTCATCCCTCTCGGCCAAATTCTTGATCAGAAGCTGTTTGACCAAGGTTACTACCTACAACCTACGCTTGTTTTAGGTTGCGATGTTCATGATCCGATTGTGGTGGAGGAACAGTTTGGTCCTACGGTTCCGATTCTGCCATTTGACGATGAAGAGCAGGTTATTAATCTACACAATGAAAGCATATATGGATTGACGAGTTCTGTGTGGGGGAAAGAAGAGGATGCCATCTCCGTCGCACGTCAACTCGAAGCTGGAACGACAATGATCAATACAGCTGCTGTGCAGGGTCTCGATGTTCGGTTCCCTTTCGGTGGCTTCAAGCAATCTGGTATTGGCCGTGAATACGGCGCGGAAGGCATCCGCACTTATACAGAAAAGCATGTCATCAACGTTCCGAAGACACTGGATCTTCCTTATATACCAGAATAAATCTTATAGCACACAACTTCGACATCGTACAGGGAATGTACATGTGAAATTGAATGTAGGCTCTAACTTTGCTCTGGTGGCAATCAAAATAATAAGAAATAAAGAAGCCACTCCATTTTTTGGAGTGGCTTTGTACTCAGCTATTATACGGTGAACGGTATAATAGCGATCGTGATAAAGCAAAGGGGCGAGTTAAAGTTACAATGTTAAATCAGCCCGATGGAGACTGTGCAAAGACTACTTTGTAGCTTGTACGGCGGCTATTTTCTACCTAGTGTCTCCCAAATTCCATTGAGCCAGGAGTCGAATTCAGCATCTTTGTCGCCCTCGTAAGTATCATAAATATCCAGACGTGTCTTTTGCAGTTTTTCCTTAAATTGCTCAAATGTGTGATCTTCAGGAAGGCTTTTTTTAATCCGTAGCAAAATTTTGTTAAGACCTTTAAACAGCTCACCTTTGTTTTTGGCAGGCATTTGTACATCTTCATCCAACTGCTTCAGCTTGAAATATGCGGCTTCGCGAACCTGGAACACTTGATCACTTGTCAAAATATGCTGCAGCAACTTAATGGTAGGGGCTGTATCCCAGTTCCCCAATTCGTTCACCGCATTCAGTCTTTCTCTCCAGCTTGCCGTCCGATTAGCCGCTCGTTTGAGCTCTTCAAAGTTTTCCGGTAGTTCGTTAATTGCTCCAATATCATGGTTGTTCGTCAAAGTTCAATCTCCTTAATCATCGCCATCTCGGCAGAATGATGAATGTTAATCAGGTAAACACCATTATAACACGAACCTGGCTAAACTACTTCATTAAAGCCAATTGGTTAGCCTAAAAATCACATTGACCAATTCATGTTTTTGCAAGGGCGACAGGATGAGAATTTCTATTCTCCTTGACAATCTTCTTTTTCTTAATGAAGTCTACCGTGTAAACCCAACCAATCAGTCCACATAGAGGACAGCAATCTCCTTCGCCACGCCGACAGAGGACAGGTTGATGGAGTCATGGGAAAATGGGAAAATAGCCCTTCCGCTCTTCAAAGGCGAGCCTTCTGGTATTATCAAGCCCGATTGAGATGGACTGGACAAACACCGCCTGATAACACCGAAGACTTTTTAAAGACTTTCGCCTCTAGAATGATACGGTGAACCGTATCACAAGTAGGGCGAACAATTTTATTGCGATTTCACTACTAGGTTTGGCTCTGCCCAACTTAAAATATCCACGACAGTAGCTTCATCTCTTCTGTACAATGAGGAAGTTAATCTGAAAGAAAAATGCTCAGTACCTTTTTTGGCTACAGGGATTATGGACACAGGTGTACAACCTTCGTCATGGACATACGCATATAGCACTGCTATAATGGGCGTATGAACACATATGACAAAATATTGGCAGCTGCACTTAAGGTACTCGAAGAGGGGGGTGGAGCCCAATTTTCAACGAGAGCCGTAACTGCGATCGCCCAGGTTACAGCTCCTACGCTCTACCACCATTTCGGCAATGCCGATGGACTTCTGAGTGCAGCTATAGTGGAAGCGTTCAAACAGTTATTTGAAAGCAAGATTGCCGCAGTGGAGTCGACCATTCCAGAGATGGCCCTTCGTCAAGGGTGGGATGACTATGTCCGCTTCGCGGCAGCCCGTCCTCGGATTTATGCGGCAATGATGGGGCGGTTGCTCGAGGGCGCCCATATTGAGGCGGCAAATCAGTCGTATCAAGCACTGGTACAAAATATTCAGAGAGTCGCTGCCGAAGGCAAATTGGCAGTGTCAGCCGAAGCTGCGGCAGATCTGGTCTGGGCTTCCGCCAATACGGCCTCCTGGCTGTACGTGACGGCCCAGATTCGTAAAGCCCCCCCACCCCAACCCGACGTCGTTGATCTCATTCGGGAAAGCGTAATGCAGATCATTTTGATCCAAAGGCCGGACGCCGATTCAAAATAAGGGATTCGATGACAGAGCCTGGAGACTCCAGACAAGGCCCCAATGTGGGCTTTGTTTTGTTTTATGGTAAAGATGAAGGTCCACAAATAGTGGCAAATAAGAGAGATCGCCTATCCAAGCAGGATGGCGATCTTTTTCATTTTCAGAGGGATTCGATGATCTCATTCCTCACGCCACGGTATCTCGTGAGCGCCGAAGTACATCACGCAGCGCTCGCCAAAATGATTTCCAGGCCGCAGGAGGACAACACTTTGCAAAATGTATAGCACCGCTATAGACAGCTCTGTATAGCGGTGCTATAATAACCGTATAACAGCGCTATACAGTGATCCATATTTTACAAAACTCAGGAGGGTTACTATGTCATTCAAAACTCAAGAACTGGTCGTCGTCACAGGTACGTCCAGCGGCATCGGTAGGGCTACCGCGGAGCAGCTCGCCGCTGAAGGATTTCACGTTTTGGCGGGGGTTCGTCGTCAGGAAGACGCCGACAAAATCAAACGCACAAATATCGAGCCGGTGATCGTCGATGTTACCAATATCGACACACTAAAGGCGCTGGCCGAACGGGTGGAGAAAGATCCGCTTGGTCGCCCTTTGCGGGCAGTGGTCAACAATGCCGGCATCGCAGTTAATGCACCTCTTGAGATGGTTCCGCTCGATGAATTTCGCCGCCAGATCGAAGTCAGCGTGATCGGACAGGTCGCGGTTATTCAGGCGCTCACACCGGCCTTGCTGAACAGCGGCGGACGCGTAGTTAATATCGGCTCCGTTGGCGGCAAGGTCTCCATGCCTGGTTTCGGGATATATTCGGCAGCAAAGTTTGCCATGGAAGCAATCAATGACAGCCTCCGGAGGGAGATGGCCTCGTTTGGCCTCAAGGTAATCATGATCACGCCGGGTGGTGTCAGCACTGGCCTGTCGGAGCAAGGGATTACGACAGCGGAGCGGCTGGCCAAGTTGATGACGCCGGACCAGCACCGACGCCATGATCGTCTTTTTGACGCCGTGAAGGCTCAGGCTGAAACGTGGGCAAAGGACGGTATCCGCCCTGAGAAAGTGGCAGCAGTGATTTCACGCGCAATCCACGAAAGAAAGCCACGCACCCGCTATACGGCCGGTCGTGATTCAGCACTGCTGACCCGACTGGTCCGTATTCTCCCAGACAAACTCCTCGACCGGATGCTCCGCAGCCAGATGAAGCTGCAGTAATGGGCAGTTTCACGAATCCTCTTGGACAGAAAGCTAAAATGGGGGAATGAAATATGCCACAAAACAAGTTTGAACATGCCATTATTGTAGGTGGATCTTTAGGTGGTCTAATGATGGGGCTTGCGTTATCTCGTTCTGGTTATACAGTTACCATTCTTGAACGTGCAGATTCATCATTAAGAAATGGTGCTTTTATTCGTTTACACACAAAGCCTTATCGTAATAGTGAAATTGAACGAGAATTAAGACACTTGGCATCCAATGGTAACAACAATGTTGAAGCCTGGTCAGCCATTCAAGAACGGTTGCGCAATGCGGTTGCTCAAGAACCTGGTATTACCCTTCAGCACCATACACGAATTGTTAGTGTTGGGCAAAATGAATCATCTGCTTGGGCTACCAGTGAAGAGGAGCAGACGTTTAAAGGAGACTTTTTGATTGGCGCAGATGGATATCGCAGTATTGTCCGCCGCTATTTAGACCCTGATAAACCATTTGCAGATTATGCTGGCTATCTGGTTTGGGTAGGGAAGGTGGACGAAGAACTGCTGCCAAAGAAAGACTGGAAAAAACGGAAACTTTCGAGCGCTTATTTCAACAATAGTGCTGCTGGTACATTGACAACTGCGGTGATGCCAGGTAGAGAGGGGGGAACCAATCCTGGCCAGCGATGGATTGGCTTCTGCTGGTTTGATCATTCGCATAATCATTTGCTGTCTGAATTAGGTGTATTAAAGGGCGGGATTGCCCAGCACTCCTTATACGGTGAAGCTATTCCGGAGTCGCTGCTAGAAGAACTATCACAAACCAGCCAAGCAAATTGGAATAAAGAAGATGATGCAATTTTGCAAATCGCAATTAGGGACCGCAGTTTAATCGGGGCACCTGTTAATGAATACCTTCCTACTGTATTGACAAAAGGAAGAATAGCCATCATCGGCGACGCAGCTCATACCATGTCACCGATGACGGGAGCAGGCTTTAATGACTCACTTGATGATACGGTTGCCATTATGGACGCCATTAAACATTATCCGAATTCGATAACAAAAGCTTTGGGTGAATACCAAACACGTCGTTTAGATGTGGTTCGTCAAGATGTTCTTGGGGGCCAAGGCTTTAATCGTTCTTTTGGACGATTATAACAGCATTTAACTAAGCCATTGATACATTGGAATTTCAAGCATAAACGTGGAATTTGCCCATTTGAGAAGACGGTAAAACAAAAAATACGAAGTATTTATAAATTAGGAGGAATTAGCATGAACGATACAAAGAACCGTTACGTTACTGTACTCTGGGAGGCGAGAGCTAAGGCAGGGAGAGAAGCCGAGATGAAGGCATTCATGACTGCTGCTGTCACCCCGTCGCGCAACGACCTGGGCAACATTGACTACGAGGCTCACGAGGTAGAAGGCCAGCCAGGAACATTCATCATCTACGAGCGCTGGGAAAACCGGGATGCTCTCGATCGGCACCTGAGCGCCCCCCGGATGCAGGAACTGGTGCCCAAGCTCTTAGAACTGATGGAGGGATCCATTGAGGAAGGGATTCGACTCCTGCAGCCGTTCCGCCCAGCGCAGTAAAACGCAACACCGAGCGGAACTCATTAAGTTCTGCCGGAAAGCGTGAGAAATATTTTCGTGAGCAGTTAAAGACTTTAGTGGAGGAGGTAAAACGGTGGCAACGATCGATGATTTTGCAGCACTAGATATTCGTGTCGGAACGATTAAGGAAGCGGAGTTTTTTGAAGAAGCAAAGATCCCTGCGATAAAGCTTAAGATTGATTTTGGACCGGAGATCGGGATGAAATCCTCAAGTGCACAAATAACTAAGCGTTACAAGGTTGAGGAGATTGTAGGAAAGCAAATTATAGGAATCGTCAATTTTCCTCCTCGGCGCATTGCGGGATTCAAATCGGAGGTATTAGTTTTGGGAGGAGTCCCGGAAAAAGGAGATGTTATTCTATTAAAGCCGGATACTGAAATACCCAACGGTACTCCTATTGCGTAAAAATAAGACTCTAAAAACGACTCAACCTTAAAATCAGTGCTTGACGATTTAGAGCAACAGGCGGTGCTGAATGCAGTCTTTGGAGCGGTTACGATTCCGTGTAGCAGTGAAAGCTTCTTTCCATTCCCAGACACTGCGAAGTAGCGGGGAGAAGGTTAGTAGCATCGGCGGCTACCTCACTTCAACCGCTCCTTTATTAAAGGATGTATTTTGATGTCGTAGTCAACATTAATTTTCATATTTCCCCAATATTTCAACCATTGCTCTTCCGTTATTTGTTTAGAAAACGGCTTAAGCGAATGTGTTCCGACCCCTAAGGGATCCACTTTCAACCGTTGCATACTTTTTAATAATTCTGACGTTTGTTCCTCAAGGTAGACCTCAATCTCATGAATTAAATGTTCCAATTGTTCCTCGCTTTGAATATTCTTTTCTCCCTGGTATTCCTCAATTCTTCCTTTCAATCCCACATGTAAAGACAAGGATGAATAATCACTCGATAGTTTCATGCGAATATTGGATCGAATACGTCCTAAACTGATAGATAACTTTGGAATGGCCAAGACTTTTAAGAAATGATCGTTATCCAGAAGTTGAAAAATTTCATCGCTTACGTCTTGAGTGACCATTACTTCTTTATCATTTCGGAAGAGGGCCGTTCCTACGTAATTGAAATTGTTCTTATCCGCATGAAAAACTGGCAGGATCGGATCCTTAAGAGGGGAATATAACATCTTCATAAATTGATGAATATTGACGATGCTCATTTCACCTTGGTTATGCTCCTCGTAATGCTTTAACATCCGATAAAGAAAATAATCTTGGTTTTCTTGCTTCGTCAATTGATTTTTTATGTATTCATCAAAATCGCCTCTGACAATCAATAAATAGACACGCATTGAAATATCGGGATCAACCAATATCGTATTGATCAGCTTTTCAATGCCTCCTTTTTTTGCCAGCTCCTCATTGATTAATAACATTCGCAGCTGCCCCTGCTTTAATTCCCGATAATAAATTAAATTAAACTCCTTGCCTCCCTGCTTTAACAGATCAACTTCCTTGGAGAGAAAGCGTTTTTTTTCTTTGATGAGTGGTGGTACTAAAGTGCTGATTTTAAACTTTCCTTCCGTCCCCTTGTCAACCGACCAGAAAACGACCGGAGCGATCTCTTCGATCATATTGTTCTCGACATATGGAGAAGAACAACCGGCCATCCACATAAGGCTTACAATCGCCAATAAACCATAATGCTTGTATGGTACCATGCCTACATACTCTCCTTTCGTTTAATCACAGTGAAAAGGATCGTAGGAACAAGTAAATAAATGAATGCGCCGAGCCAGATTTGAATGTTCAGTAACATCTTTTGACCCGGAACCGTTTGCCATAACCATTGATCCATTATGATGATGCTTATCAAAATAACGAACCAACTCGACAATAATCCGATCCGAGTCGTACGTTCGTTCATTTTTCTCATAAAGACTCTTCCGGCTCCATAAAAACACAACAGAAGAATTGAAATGTCAAATACATAATTAAACATATGGAAAGAGATAAGGATGTATTCGATTCGTTCTAAACCGCTCATTTGAAGGTAGCTTCCCATATATACTACCGGAAAGTTGATCTTGCTTAAGAAGTTCGAACCGTAAAACAATACCGAAGCAATGAACAATAATGAATATTCCAAAATCGTCAGCATGTTTCCAATGACCAGATATTTCGATATTTTTTTATTGGAGCTTAACCATGGAACCATAAAGACCAAATATACTGGACCGGAAAATGCCGACCAAATAAACAACAAACCCTGCCATGATTGTCCTGACCATTCGGTGGGTATGAGAGGATACAAATCGCGGTAATTTGCAATCGACGGAAAGAAAAAAGGAATAAACACGATTGCGATCCAAGCCCCGCAAAGAAAGGCGATGATGACAAAACGCAATGTGTTCTCCATTCCATGTGAAGCCACAAATAAGCTGATCAAAAGAATCATTAGGATCAGCCATTTTTTATTCATTGATGGATAAATAAAACTATGGAGCATTTCAACGTATCCCAGTGTGATGATTGAAATTTTTAACAATATTATCAAAAAACCAAGTATTGCGAAAACTTGAACCGCCCGTTTCCCGAAAAGCTGTAAAAATCCTTGATAGCCTTTCGCTGCATAACTGGAAGTAAACCATTTGGACATCATCATCAAATTAAGTTGGGACAGCAGCCCCATCACGACAATTCCCCAAACCATATACGAATGAACCAAATAAACCGGCATGATTAAAATAAAATAATGCATTTGCATGCGATTCACTAAGAAAAGGAAATAGATGCCGCCAAGGGTGGAAGTTCGATTGTATAAAGATAAACTCTTCACTTCTTCATCTCCTTCCGCGATTTCCGCAGTGGTTTTAGGTATTTCGGACGCGTTTTCATCCAAATTAAAGGGCCGCGGATAAAGAGGTCGATCCAATCCTTCCCATAAAAAGGAGCAATCGGCGCTAAATAAGGTTGACCTAATGACGTTAATCCATGGAGATGTGCAAGAATCCCGATCAGCCCGATCACGATTCCCGGCAACCCAAGAAACGATGCAAGGATAAGAAGAAGAACTTGCGTCAGCACCATGGATTTTGTCATTTGGTAATTGGGAACTAAAAAGAAAGCAATAGCGGATATACCCATCAATACAATCAATACTTTACTTGCAAAGCCTGCTTCTACAGCCGCTTGTCCAATGACGATACCACCGATAACCCCTAACGTTTGACTGGTTTTGGTCGGCATTCGCAAACTTGCTTCTTTGATGATTTCCAGCGTTACGATCATGAATAATCCTTCTGCAAACGGAGTAAAGGGCAATTTGCTTCTCGATTCCAATAATACGAAAAGAAGTGGCAGCGGAATCATTTGGTAATGAAATGTCGTTAACGCAACATAAAAAGGAATCATCGTCAAAGAAACAATAAAACTTCCATACCGGATTAAACGTAAAAAACTGGCTACCGGCCAACGAAGGAAGTAGTCTTCCGGCGATTGGAGTAGATGAAAAAAAGTAATGGGAGCAATTAAGGCAAACGGTGAATTGGAGACCAATAGCGTCAGCTTTCCCTCACCTAAGGCGTAGGCGCAGGAATCGGGCCGATCCGTTTGTAGAAACTGCGGAAAGACCGTATGATTATGATCTTCAATAAAAGCTGCAAGCTGAGAGGAGTCTAAAAATTGATCGAAATCCACACTTTTAATTTTCTTTCTTGCAAGGGAAACAAATTCTGGATTAGTTAATCCGTCTATGTACATTAACACAACTTTCGATTTACTTAGTGAACCGATAGTGAAGCTTTCGGTTTTTAATGTCGTTATAGGTAAACGCCTGCGCAACATTGTAATGTTTTTATCGATTTGTTCGCTGAAGCTGTCTTTCGCTCCATATATAACCGTTTCCGTTTCGGAAGGTTGAACTGCCCGACCAAGAGGGTTTTCCAGTTGGACGCATAACCATTGATCGTTGACTGAATCATTTAGAAGAATGAATCCTTGCATTATTTTTTGTTCTGCATCTTCGATCGATATAACTTCTGAAACTTTGGAATTGGTTAAGCATGAAGAAAGCGAATTGCCGGCACATCGATGAAGTGGCTGAATAATCGCCTCGTTTAAACGCTCTTGATTGATTAACGTTTTTATGTATAAAAGATGGACTGAAGCACTCGGACCCATTCTGTGCTCAACGACTTCGGCATCATCCATATGGTTTAATTTCTCTTTTAATTTATCAAGCCATGTGGACATTTGATGATTTTTCATTTGGGGGTCGTATTGTTCTACCATAGTCTTCTTCTCCTTCCTTAAAGTAATCGAAATCATGTCGTGTTATCTTGCTCTGTAATCGGAAAATTATACAACCGGCAATTTGCATTTCAAACCGCATTACGTTTCAGGTTTGATTGCTCTCAAGTCAATAAATGTTGAAGTATTGCAACATTTGAGAGAAGAAGGGAAGTTAAGGAAAAAAGGAGAGCCCCAAATTGAGGCGTATAATAGCAGTTTACGATCAAATTAAAGTAAAAAATAATCCCGAATAAGCTATTGTTGTCCAGCGATATCTATAGATCAGAAAAAAAGAACGGTCTCCAAGGAGCCGTTCTTGGCAAGCAATAAAGAAAGGTACAGACCCGTTATGAGTACAAGTGGAGCTGTCCATCAGAGTACAATGCCCCGTGGAACAGCCCCTCTTTTCATGCCATCTTTTAAGGCTTCAGGATGAATTTAATGCACTCGTCCGCATGGTTATAGAAAGTGTTGTACGCATTATGCGCCTGATCGAGCGGCACTTTATGCGTGATGATCTCCGTTGGATCGAACTCGCCTGCCACAATTTTTTGATACAGCATCGGCATGTAATGGATCACGGGCGCCTGTCCCATGGTCAGCTTTACGTTTCGTTCCCAAATGTTTCCGAACATAAACTGGTTGTATTTAGAACCGTATACCCCCGTAATCTGAATCGTGCCGAATTTCCGTACCGCATTCATCGCGATGTTGATCGGGCTGAGCGTTCCGCCAACCAGCTTGGCCTTCTGCTCTTCCTCCTCCAATGGGGTCTTCTTGCCGTCCATTCCGACGCAATCGATGACGACATCCGCACCCCCGCTCGTTATTTCTTTTATATGCAGCCCCATGTCTTCGAAATCTTCAAAGTTGAAAATTTCGACGTTATTCATTTTTTTGGCATGGTTCAGCCGGTACGGAAGATTGTCGACCGCAATGACCCGTTTGGCCCCTTTCATCCAGGCGAATTTTTGTGCCATCAAGCCGACGGGGCCGCAGCCGAGCACCACCACCGTATCTCCCTGCTTCACGCCGCCATTGTCCACGCTCCAATAGGCCGTCGGCAGCACGTCGGATAGGAAGAGGAGCTTCTCATCCTCCAATTCGCATGACTCCGGAATAACGAAGGGCATGAAATTGCCGTACGGCACGTACAGCAATTCGGCTTGTCCGCCCGAATAATTCCCGTAACGTTCGGTAAACCCAAAGTAAGCTCCCGTATCCACTTGGGGATTGGGGTTGGAGTTGTCGCATTGGCTCTCCATTTCATGCTGGCAGTAATGACAGCTCCCACACGAGATATTGAACGGGAGCACGACCCGGTCCCCTTTTTTGACTTTTGTCACCTCGGGGCCCACTTCTTCGACAATGCCCATCGGCTCATGTCCGACCACGTATCCGGGTTGGGCTTGAATCGCCCCCTGGTATATATGAAGATCGGAACCGCATATGGCGGTCGAGGTGACCCTGACGATAATCCCGTCTTTTTTCTGAATCGTCGGATCCGGGACTTGCGTCACTTGCATGTTCTTCATTCCATTGAATGTTACAGCCTTCATAATCGCCCTCCTGTAATGACATGCTTTGAATTTGCACGAATGTATCTATTATGGAATTGGAGAGTGAGGATTATACATTCGATGTAATGTATTTTCGACAGCCCCGGAGCGCCTAAGAACAAGAAAGGAGACGGAAGAGACGGAAAGATTCACGTGAAAGTAAATTATGAAGGTAATTCCAATCCCGCGTCACGTGATGATTTTAGCGAAACCTTCACTTTGACTGATTATTATAACGTGATTAATGAATCAATGTCTCAAACTTTAATCAATACCACCCAAACAGAACCTGAAAAAATTCAAATCAATGGACAGCCAGCCGTACAATTCGAGTTAAACGGCGAAATCGACAAAATTAAAATTAGCTACCTGGTAAGACTTGTAGAAACGGACGGCAACTTTACTCAATAGCTATTCTGGACTCTTCAAACCCGCATGGACGAAAAACGCGACATGTTCATGAAGGCTGCGAGTACGTTTAAAGAGGTTCAATAATCCAACCATTTCTGCAGACTGAAGAAGACCCTGACACCACAGACGTGGAGTTCAGGGTCATTTTTATGCATCACTTGATTTTCGCTGTTAGAGTGATAAGGGGAACCATATCATAAGTAACGGCAAGTTTCTTTGTGTATATAAATCAGGCTGCGATCAGCAGTCGGATTTATATTTATATCCAATTGCAATTATCGCATCACCGGTTTATCGGGAAACCTCAGTTTTTTATACTCTCTGCAAACAGGTTTTTAAATAAAGCCTTCTAGTACAATTTTACCAATCGTCCTATTGCTCTCCAAAAATTCGTGGGCTTGACGGAGATTTTCTGCTGAGATGGGTCCAAGGACCTCGGCCAGCGTTGTCTTTAATTTTTGATGGTCCACAGCATCAGCAATACGATTAAGCAATAGATGCTGCTCAATCATATCATCTGTTTCGTAAACAGGGCGAGTAAACATAAACTCCCACACGAAGGTGACGCTTTTTTGCTTAAGCAATTTGAGGTCCAGCGGAGAGGTTGGATCATCAATTGCGCATACAACTCCTTGCGGAGAAATAGCTTCGCTAATACCGGCCCAGTGTTTTTCCAAAGCATTCAGGCAAAAAATGTACGGAACGTGTGTAAATCCAATTGCTTGAAGTTGTGGAAGGAACGGGTCATGGTGATTAATGGTATAGTCGGCGCCCATTGATTTAACCCAGCTAACCGTTTCCGATCTGGAAGCAGTCCCGATTACAGTAAGTCCCGCTTGTTTTGCAAGCTGAGTGGCAATGGAACCTACACCCCCGGCTGCACCAATGATCAGCAGAGCCTTTCCTTTGTTGGAGCCCGGATCTTGGGAAATAGACATTCGGGTAAATAACGCTTCCCAAGCTGTAATGGAGGTTAGGGGAAGAGCTGCGGCTTCCACAAAACTTAAGGAAACAGGTTTGCGCCCAACGATTCGTTCATCGACCAGATGGTATTCACTATTTCCGCCTTGTCGTGCAATACTGCCAGCATAAAAAACTTCATCTCCCGGACGAAACAATGAACAGTCCGGTCCTGTCTCTTCGACGACTCCTGCTACATCCCAACCTAGAATTTTAGGAACTTCCTCAACTCTTTCCTTAGGAGCTCGTACCTTTGTATCAACAGGATTGACCGATATGGCCGCAACTTTGACCAAAATGTCACGACCCGTTGCTTTTGGTTTTTCTACAACTACGTCCACCAGACTTTGGGGATCGTCTATTGGAAGGTAACGAGTTAATCCTACCGCCTTCATTGTAGTCATGATGAACCACATCCTTTCCTTATTAGTATGCCCTTTATTAGTACTATATTGAAATGATCACTATTAGCCTTAAGGTCTTAAGGTAAGTGAATTTTAGTTTAATATAGAGGTGAATGAAGTGTTAATAGTATAGAAGATATAACCTTAAGTTCACTGCTAGAGGTCATTAGTAAATTATTTCGGATGAAATTTCGATTGCTGTTCTAATACAAAAGAATATATCTACTATTGGCCAATTAAACGAATTGATTTGAAAAGTAGCGCCGGAGATCCTATAAAGGAAGGAACGATTGCTCATAAAGCAGTGGTAACGAAGCAAAAGGTCTCAGAGTGTATTCAAGAAGCTGTCGAAGAGTAGAGGCTTAATTGTTTGATTCCGGAATATCCATTTCTTTTATGATTTCTGCGATCCGATTTTTTCCCCATTCATACATCATTTCAACGATAGGAAGTAAAGTCATCCCCAATTCAGTCATGGAATATTCCACTTTGGGCGGAACTTCTGGATAAACCTCGCGATGAACTATTCCATCTTCCATCAGTTCTCTTAATTGATTCGTTAATATTTTATGAGATATTTTTGGGAAAAGCCTTTGAAGATCACTGAATCGATAGGGTCCTTCTACACCCAAATGCCATAAAATAACAATTTTCCATTTACCACTTAGAATGGATAAGGTAAGTTCTTTTTCACAATTATAATCACCATTTATGATCTTTTCTTTAACTTCATCTCTAAAAGTATCTGGCATAAGCTCTTACCTCCTTATTCGTATCAATTGTAACCTGTCGGTAACCTTCTTACACAAAAGTGCATTCTTCACAGTGAAGAAAACAAGCAGTAGAATGAAATAGTCGTCTTACCGGCAAATCTTTTTCACTAATTAGGAGGAACTACAAATGAGTAAAAAAGCACTCTTTATTATACCACCAGAACGTTTCAATGAGGACGAATTATTTCAACCAAAAGCCGAATTGGAAAGCAACGGAATTGATGTGACAATTGCAAGTACAAAAACAGGTGAAATCATAGGGGATTATGAAGGTAAAGCAACTGCTGAGGTCATTTTCTCAGACGTTATTGCTTCTGATTATGATGTTGTATCCGTTATTGGTGGATCTGGTACGAACGATCATCTATGGGGGAATCAAGAATTACAAGATTACTTGAAACAAGCGTACACTGATAAAGTTCTTGTAACAGGAATTTGTGCAGGTGCGGTTACTGTAGCTAAAACCGGTTTACTTACCGGAAGAGAGGCTACTTGCTATCCAGTAGATGTACAAAAAGACCAATTAAAAGCGAATAAAGTAACATATGTTGAAAAACATGTTGTTGCTCATGATGATATTATCACTGGTGATGGTCCAGATGGCGCTAAAGAATTTGGAGAAGCTTTAGTAAAAGCATTAAGCTAATTCTACATTTCCTTCTTGAATTTTTATATAATCGAAAGCCTACGGGATTCATTCCGTAGGCTTTTGGCGATTCAAATGTAAGAAAAATACACCAAAAATTAACCCGATATGGACCAAATCAACCTGAGTATGATCTAGCTAATCTGTCACCTAGCGAAGAAAATCCGCTAGAGCCCCAATTGGATTTTTGGGGCTTTTTTTAATGCATGTCTCTTGTAAATTGAATATTAAGGATAAGAAACTGCGTTCCTTCTCTATTAATCTTTCAATTTTATCCATTTTATATATTTTACGATATTTATGAATTGAACTATGGTAAAATATTTCAGGATCTAAAATTGGAGTTCTGTTTCTGCCGCAGGCACAGATGTAGAAGTACACTTGATCGGAATCAATGACCTGCATGGTCAGTTAGACACGACATCGATGGTTAGTGATAAAAAGGCGGGATCTGCTCCGATACTAGCAACCTATCTAAAAGAAGCTCAAGCAAAATATGAACACTCCCTACTCTTCCATAATGGAGACTCTGTCGGTGCATCTGCTCCAGTTTCATCTCTGGATCGTGACGAGCCTACGATGGAATGGATGAATATGATGGGCTTCGATGTAGCTTCACTTGGCAATCATGAATTCGACCAAGGTATCGCTGCATTAAAAGCACAAATCTTTGGTGGTCTTGATCCAAAAGAAGGCAAAGTTACTCATGCTGGTGCAAAATTTGATTATGTCAATGCAAACGTCATTGAAACTGCCACTGGCAAAACATTAATAAAGCCATATGTAATTAAAGAAGTTGGCGGAGTGAAAATCGGATTCATCGGATTAGTGACTAAATCCACACCTGCCAAAGTATCCCCATCTGGGACAGCTGGTGTGCGTTTCTTAAGCGCAGAAGAAGAAGTTGAAGCAGTTAATAAAATGCAAAAGAATTGCAAGATAAGGGTGTAGAAACGATCATCGTCTTAGCACATGATCCAGCATCCACCAAAGAAGGCGTAACCACTGGAGAAGCGGCTGATTTAGCAAAAGCTTTGCCGGCAGATTCCCCTGTTGACGTTATCGTCGCAGGTGACAATCATGCTTTGGCTAACGGTGAAGTGAATGGAAAGTTGTTCGTTCTTTCATTAGTGAAGGCAGTTACTCCTTATCGCTCCATTATTAAATGCACCATCTGGGTGCCATTTTTCACCGTTAGAGTGATACGGAGAACCGTACCATAAGTGACGGCGAAAAATATGGCAAACGGCTGCAAAGGGTCCTTTATAAAAACATCCTAGGAACAATGTAATATTTCTTATAAACTTCGGCAATTTCATTGGATACCAATCCATTCACGAACCATTCTGAGTTCCAACGTTTTCAAATTCGTGGCTCAATGTCGAAAGCAACAGATCCAAGAGCCAAAACAGGGTGCATCTCGAGAGAGATGCATTTTTTCGTTCCTAATTACAGCAAGATGTGGAAAGTCGAGCGAAACCCGTTATGTTATTTTATTTGCAGAAAAGGAATGATCAAATTTGAGTAAAGAAAGGAGCAGACAGAATGACAAGCAAGCCGCGATCTTACAAATCAGAATCGGTAGGGAGTTTTTTGATAGGGGCATAGATATGGTAGTTCGAATCCAGATAATGGACGTCATCAAAAGCTTGAATGAGTTCAATATCGGTTTCTGCCGTTTCCTGTTTGGAAATCTTTAGAAATCTGGCATAGTCGCTTTCCAGGACATCTCCAATGTCAAGTATTTCGCCACAATAGTTGAAACTTGCACAAAAAATCTGTGGCACATCAACCGTGAAAAAATAAGGTTTATCAATTTCAATGCTGCTTGGGATCCCAAACAGCACCTTAAACCGAGTTGAATCGGGTTGACAGTTTGAATAAATGACATAACAGGGACCATTTATGGTTTCATCAATATGACTCAACAGCATTTCTGAATGTGCGCGAATCTTCTCCTTGTAATCATCATTGGCTAAATCCACTTCAAAAGCGATCCCACTGATTCGGTTCTCCTTGAACTCAGTCAGGATGAAATCCGTGACGATATCACCGTTCATGTTTTTAAAAGGTCTCTTCACCACTGTAGGTATGGGGACAGGGGGGATGGTTGTAAGTCCTGTTTTTAAAGAACTTGGAGCTACGCGTATTTTCGTTTGAAAGCACGAGTGAATGAGGCTTGCGTACCGAAGTTGAGCTGATAAGCAATATCGGTTAGAGAGCTGTTTTTGTTTTGAATAAAGGTTAAAGATGCATTCAATCTTCGGGATAGAATGTATTGGTTTAACGAACAGCTCATCATAGCAGAAAACAGCCGATGAAAATAGTATTTAGACATGTTGAAGGTATTGGCAACGGATTCTAAGGTTAAGGACTGTTGTAAATGGCCCTCGATATGGATCAAAGCACGTTCGATGACTTCGTTATGGTCCATAATTACTCCTTATATCAAGTTTTGTAGGCAAGTATAGCATGCGCCCATCAGCAAATATATTTATTGTCTATTTGCTTTATCGAACAGGCTATGTGCCTAAACCGTTAGCGATTTTCGGAATGATTACAGCGGTTATGGTATTTTTAGCGGGTTTGCTGCAAATGTTTGGGATCATCGGACCCTATTCGGCGGTAAAAGTATTGATGGCGCTTCCTGTGGGCGTTTACGAGATGAGCTTGGCAGTCTGGTTAATTGTGAAGGGATTTCATGGGGAGAACCTGGCTAAATTGAGAGCAAAAACAGCTTCTTCGTCTTTAGTATAAAAATCAAAAGTTCTTTGATCGGGGAATAGGGATGAAATTTTGTGCTTCCGGGCATGTTAGGGAATAACATCGAGGGGAGTGTTGCATGATGGCAAGAAGAAGGAGAAAATATGCGGTGCCAGGGGTTGAACAGGGAATGCAAGCTTTCAAAGCAGAGGTAATGAAGCGCGAAGGATATGCCGTAAATCCGAATCAACCAGACGACGTAAAATACGAAGTGGCGAAGGAGCTTGGTGTACCTCTTCACCCAGGCAACAATGGTCAATTGACAACGGAATCAGCAGGCCATGTCGGCGGCAAAATTGGCGGTTCCATGGTTAGGGAATTGATCCGTCTTGCTCAGGAGCAAATAGCGAACAAGGAGTAATCCTGAACTGAAACCTCCTGAGATCGTGGGTGAAAATTGCTGAGCACTGACTTGAATAACATCCGGTGGTTTTTATGAGTACCCCTTTCCACAAGAAGGGGTTTTTGTCTTGCTTTTTATATTACACTGTCATGCCAAGTGGATGACTGTTGTGAATGGAGATGGTAAGGATCATCGTTGTCACGAATAGAATGAAAGTAAAAAAGAAATGGGCACGATAATGGCACAGAGTTTTACAGCCCCAGGCCGCTAGACACTTTCGAGGGCTTCGTAAAAGTAGAAGTATTGTTGACACAGAGCTTAACTGATACGATGAGTTAAATATAATAAATCCAAATCATAAGTTTTTAGGCTGAAAAGGATACAGGATGAGGATTGTTTGCTTGAAAACTTATGCGATATCACGAGTGATTGTGGTGTCCTATATAAACGTGAGTTTAAGGATGCGATTGCAAAAGTCGAATCGTTTATTGACATTGATCGATCGTTCGATTATATTTTGGGTATGAAAACTAAATCCGAAAGCAAAGTGGACCTTATTTATCAGGCTACGATTGAACTTCTCAATGAAAATGGCCTTTCTGAAATATCCATATCAAAAATTGCTAAAAGGGCGAAGATCTCTTCCTCGATCATTTATTTTTATTTTGAAAGCAAAGAGGATATGCTGATCAAGTTGTATTTTTTGCTCAAGGATCAAATGCACCAGCTCATGTTTCATGGTGTAACAGAGAGTACACCCGTAAAAGTCGGGTTTGAGAAAATTCTGCGAAATTATTCAAATTACATCTTGAATAATAAGGACAGCTTTTTGTTAATGGAACAGTTTATTGGCTCACCCTTTATACGTAAAAAGTGTAAGGATCAAAATGGCGGTGTGTTTAAGCCGATGTACCCTTTGTTTGAAAGGGGAATTGAGGAAGGTTTGTTTAAGGATTTGGAAACGAATCTGTTGGTTACATACTCCTGTTTACCTTTTGTCGAAATGGGAAAAGAGTATCTAAATGGGGCGTATGAGTTCAGTCCAACAAATATTGATAAAATGATTCAAATGAGCTGGGATGCTATCAAAGTATAATCAGCTCTTTTTTTACTCTAAATTGATCGATCGTTCAATATATTTTTTTGAATGTTTTTGATCGATCGTTCGATAAATATACAAGAAGGGGGTGATATTCATTTTTGCGGTCGGATGTTTTAGGCATGGATTCCCATAGGTTAGAAGTGATCCAAAAGAAGAAAATGTATTATTTCAAATAATAAAACAATAGATTAGGGGACCAATTTTTTCATGAAAAACTACAAATGGATTATATATTTGCTTGCATTAGGTGCAACCGTGGTCGGTACGGCCGAATCAATTATTACAGGTATTCTAGACATGGTTGCCACGGATATAAATGTCTCTATTGGCTTGGCTGGACAATTGGTGTCCATGTATTCTATAGCCTACGCGGTAGGAACGCCAATTCTGATTGCGATTACTTCAAAAACGGATCGAAAAAAGCTGCTGTTCATAGCACTTCTTACGTTCATTATCGGTAATATCATCGCTGTTCTGAGTCCTAACTTTACGATATTGATGATATCTCGTGTTATTTTGGGTGTGAGCGCTGGGGTATTCGCAGTAGTGGCTCTGGGAATTGCAGCACAAATTGCTCCTCCAGAGAAAAGAGGAAGTGCGATTGGCACGATCTTGATGGGTACGAGTCTTGCGCTCGTTGTCGGCCTTCCTTTAGGAACGTTAATCGGTGAATATATGGGGTGGCGCTGGATCTTCGCAATTCTTGGAATAATCACGATCATTCCTATTATTGCGATTGTAAAAGCGATACCTAAAATGTCTGGGCAAGAAACGATTCCTTTATCCAAGCAATTGGCTATTCTCAAAGATTTCAAAGTAATCAGCGGTATATTAGCTTCCTTATTCTTTATTACCGGCTACTCTGTTGTTTCCACGTACATTGCGCCGTTACTACGCGAAAACGCTGGCCTCAATAGCAATACAATTAGTCTCGTCTTGCTTGGCATGGGTTTAATGGCTGTTGTTGGGGCGCGTGTTGGAGGCTACGGCGCTGATAAATGGGGGATTGCTCGAACACTGATTGTCAGTCTGTTGATTCATGCTATTGCCTTGTTCTTCCTCCCGTTGGCTGCAGTTACCTTTGGAGGTGCCATGTTTATTCTTGCACTCTGGATGCTTGGAGCTTGGACAACTGCTCCTGCACAACAGTTCTATCTGGTAACTATGGCTCCTAAATCAGCCGAAATTATATTGAGCTTGAACTCATCCGCCTTCCACCTTGGTGTTGCCCTAGGTGCAGGCTTGGGCGGAGTCGTTGTAGAGCGGTTAACCTTGTCATCGATCGGCTGGGTTGGTGGTTTAATCGTCATACTTGCGACTGTATTTACAGTGATTTCTATTTTAATGGGAAAGAAAAAAGAGCATTAATTCAGCGACCCGAGGATTTGATTGAAGACTATTAGACGCAGCTTTTCCAGATTCCAGATTCCAAGGGAGAAGACATCGTACCGATTCAGGGTATAGGGCTTCCCCTTGCGTCGGGGATAAATGACGGATATAATGTGATTGATCAATTACTAACGAAAGAGGTTTGCTATGATTAGGTCAAAAGGACAGGATCGCAAGCAGGAAATCCTTGAGGCAGGCTTGGAGTTATTTGCCCAACGGGGATACTATAACACCACGACTGCCCATATCGCAGAGAAGGCCGGGATCTCTCAGCCTTATGTGTTTCGTTTCTTTCCGACGAAGGAGGAACTGTTCATCACCGTTTTAAATCGGGCGTTCGACCGGATACTCCAAACGTTTAAAAATGTCGAGTCGAGTCCGGATCAGTTGGACAACGACATGCTCAAAGCTTATGAAGAATTGTCGGCCCAATATCCCAATGAGATTGCTTTGCTGGTGATCGGTATTGGCATCACCGAAGAAGCAATTCAGGTGGCAACCAAAGAGGGGTTATCCCGCATCAGAACTTATGTCCTGAAAGAGTTTAAAGCAGCAGGCATGCCCGATGCAGAAAGAAACGCAACGATTTTTATCGCCATGGGCATGATGTGCAACATTTCGTACTTTTTGGATCTTCCCGAGCTATTTGAGTTCAACGAAAGTAAATAACCGTTCGAGGTTATTTATTTTTGCATCAAAGTAATTGATTAATCAATATCTATCTGTAAGTCTTTTTTAGCCGGCCCCATACGGAGCAGTACGCTTGAACGACACCGAGCCTGTCAGCACCCACAGTGCAGCGGCTGTGTGCAGCCACGCCACGGCATCAGCGGAGCCGCGCGTCCGACACGACGTCCTGGCAAGAGTGGCATAGTCATTGAGCCGTTCGTATCCGTGGCGGAGAATAGCGGTAGCCTCTCGATATGTTTTTGCGGCCCATGCTTCTGCTTACCCTCCTTAGCATTCCTCATTGGCAGAGGTCTACTGAAAAGATACTCGAACCCCAAGTGGCGGAGGGGGATTCCCCGCGACGCCTTCCGATTGCTCCAAGCTTTGCCGAGAAACAGCAAAAACCCCTTGCCATCCTGAGATGGAAGGGGCTAATTCTACGTCTAGCGAAACCCAAAACGCTACTGACATTACGTTGTCAGTAGCGTTTTTGTATATTAGGAGCATGCGAAGAGCGCAGTGCATTGGAGATAGGGAAACCTTTTCTTCAAAATCTATTATTGAGGTGGAATTTTCATGAGCAATGTTAATTGGGAAGTAGATCCGGATCACAGCTCCGTTGAGTTTTCGGTGACGCATTTAATGATTAATCAAATCAAAGGAGTATTTGAGCAATTCGAAGCGATCTTAAGTTTCGACCCTAACGATGTAACAACCCTGGGTATTCAGGCTTCTATCGACACAAATAGTATCACAACTCGCCAGCGGCAACGAGATGAACACCTGAGGAGCGATGACTTCTTTCATGCTGCCAAGTATCCTGCCATTACGTTTCAAAGCACCAGTTGCGTCCCTGCTAACGAACGGCAGTATGAACTAATGGGCAATCTAACTCTGCATGGAGTAACAAAACCCGTCATTTTTCATACCGTTTTTGAAGGGTTTAACAAAGACCCTCGTGGCCGGGAACGTGTGGGATTTCATTCGACTGCCCGTATCGATCGTAATGAATATGGCTTGAGCTTCAACTCGCCTCTGGAAACGGGTGGAATTGTCGTTGGACATGAAGTGAGCATCGAACTTTATATCGAGGCAATTCGAATAGATTAGTAATCCTATAGATTCATTTAACACTAGCTCGTCATTACTATGGCGAGTTTTTCGTTGTGTATACTACAGCCCTATTCCTAGTATTATTCGCCTATAAAATAGCACAAATGCGAATACAACTTTTTTACCAAAATATATACAAGTTGTTCGTTTACTGTCTACCCTTTCGGTGTTATACTCACAATATTCAAAAAGGAATTTGTGAAAATATGTCGAATTGAGGCTTAATAGGATGATTATGGATATACCTAAGGACGGCGAAACGATTATCCTCATTCCATCGCTTGAGCCAGATGAGAGACTTCTGTCCTATGTGCGGCAATTGCGAAAATATGGTTTGACCCATATTGTTATTGTGGACGACGGATCTGGCGAGGCATACCAGTCGATTTTCGATGAGCTGCGTGAGAGCGGGTGTGTCCTGCTGCGGCATACGGAAAATCGGGGAAAGGGTGCCGCACTCAAGACGGGATTTCAATATATCGGACAGCAGTTCGATGCGTCCTCTTCCTTCATTGTCACTGCTGATTCAGATGGACAGCACGCTGCAGAGGATGTATATAGGCTCGCCAAAGAAGCCAGGCGCGATCCTGATGCGTTGTTTTTCGGAGTAAGGAACTTCAGCGAGGGAGGAATACCGCCGAAGTCTTTGCTGGGCAATCGGATGACGTCCTTTATTTTTGCTATGCTTTACGGGAAAAAACTGTCAGATACCCAGACTGGGCTTCGTGCCTTTGGCCCCGGGCTGCTTGCGTTTATGCAAGATGTTCGTGGCACCCGGTTTGAATACGAGCTGCAGATGCTCATCTCGTGTATTCAATCCGGCATCCCGATTCATACGGTGCCGATTCAAGTCATTTATGAAAATGGAAATGCCGGAACCCACTTCAAAGCGATTCAAGACAGTGCTCGGGTAATGGGTGTCTTGTTCTCCAACTTCCTGCGTTTTATTTCCTCGTCAGTTGTGAGTTCTGTTGTCGATTTGGGAATTGCATGGTTTTTGATCGACTTTTTGCGGCCCATCTTGGGTCAGCAGGATTATCTAAGAATTTTGCTCGCAACCGTGATTGCGAGAGTTATTTCCATTGTCGTCAACTATGTACTGAACAGGCATTTTGTATTCCGCAAAGAAGATAGTCAGGGCAGCCTATGGCGCTATTTGACGTTGTGCGGAGTGGTGATTGTGCTTTCCAGTACAGGGGTATATTTGTTCCATACGATTTTCTTCGTGGATGAGAAAATTGCGAAATTTGTCTGTGATGCCTTGCTGTTCCTGCTCAGTTTTCAATTGCAGCGAAGATGGGTATTTGCAGCAAGGAGGAAGCAGCTGTAGTGCAAAACGAAAAAAGGCAACATATTTTCTTTGTCATCACCATGATCCTGATGTCGATTTATTTGTTATGGCGGATGTTTTTTACATTGCCATGGGGAGAAGGTGTATTAAACGTCATCTTCGGTATCCTTTTAATTGTGGCTGAGACGGTAACCGTACTAACCACCTTTGAATTGTTTTTTCAAAAGATGCAAAAGGAACGTACGCAGCTCGACTTTCCCATCGTTCCTCCGGAATATTATCCGGATGTGGATGTGTTCATTGCCACGCATAACGAGCCGGTCGATCTGTTGTATAAAACGGTAAATGCCTGTACGTTCATGGATTATCCGGACAAGCAAAAGGTCCATATCTATATATGTGACGATGGCGGAAGACCTGAGGTGGAGGAGCTTGCGAAACAGTTTGGTGTTGGATATCTGGGGTTCCCCGGTAACAAGCATGCCAAATCAGGCAACCTGAATAATGCCTTGAGCAAAACCTCTTCCCCACTCATTGCGACCTTTGATGCCGATATGATTCCGCAACACACCTTTCTAATGAAAACCGTCCCGTATTTCCTGCTCTCCACATTTATAGAAGAGAACGGGCAATGGCGGCTTCGCCGTGAGGATGAAATGGACAAAAAGTTCAAGCTGGGGCTGGTACAGACCCCTCAGAGCTTCTACAATCCGGATCTATTCCAGTTCAACCTCTATGCAGAGCAAGGAATTCCCAATGAACAGGATTTCTTCTCCAGAGAAGTTAACATCCTGCGCAATGCCTCCAATGCGGTAGCCTATACAGGAAGCAACACGATTATTTCCCGGCAGGGTATGAAAGACATCGGCGGTTTTCCATTGAATACGATCACCGAGGACTTTGAGACAAGCATTCGTTTACAGCAGGAAGGCTATATTACCTATGCGACTCAAGAGGTTCAAGCTGCAGGACAGACGACAACAACTGTCCCGAGCATGATTAAGCAGCGAATTCGCTGGGCAAGGGGTATTATTCAGAGCCTGCAGAATACGCGTGCTCCTCTATCCGACAAGCTTCCTTTCTGGACGAGGGTGACCTATATAAGCAGTTTCTTATACTGGTGGTCTTTCTTTAACCGGTTGATATTCATTTTGGCGCCAATTTTGTTTGCCTTATTTGATTTTAAGATTGTAAACACAACCTTCTGGCAGATCCTTATATTCTGGCTTCCGTCCTATTTCTTCTACAGCGTATCGATGCGTTATCTGTCCAGCAATATTCGGAATCAGCGCTGGAGTCAGGTCATAGATACCATATTTATGCCTTATCTGATCTGGCCGGTTCTCCTCGAAACCCTGGGTATTCGCGAGAAAAAATTCAAGGTTACGAACAAAAGCAGAGCGAGCGGTCGGAAATGGATGTCTGCTCTGTTATATGCACTTCCGCATATCTTCCTGCTCCTGCTATCGATTGCGGCTGTAATTCGGTATGTTAACGGCAAGTACGGCATTGCGCTGTTCTTCAGCAGTATCATTATTTTCTGGCTCATTCATAATATGATTGCACTGTGTTATGCACTGTTCTTCATGATCGGCCGTCGTGCGTATCGGGAGACTGAGCGGATTCGGGCACAAGAGGATGTCACGATCCATGATCAGGACACGAATCTGCGTTATCAGGCCAAGACGGTAGATGTATCCGAACAAGGTATTGCCTTCTATGTTCCGTATCCCATCTATTTACCTGAAAAGAAGACGATCTCTTTGGTCGTAAAATCCGAGCGATATGAGGCGAATCTCAATGCGGTCATTGTCTATGTAAAGCAGGATGGAGAGGGCTGGCGCTATTCTGCAACGGTTCAGCCAATCGACGAAACGGATAACCGCCAATATATGCAAATCATCTATGACCGTAAACACTCATTGCCAGAGCAGATGAATCTGTGGGATACCGCTTACGACGATATGCTGCGTAATGTGAAAAAACGTATTGTTCAGCCGAGATCAGATCAGCGGAAAATGCCGCGGCTTTCCTTGCAGCTTCCAGTCCATTTCACCAATCACGCGGGCTGTACACTGCGCAGCTTCAATTATCGTTTCTTTTCCGCCACGGGTCTCCATGGTGATATTGCGGCAGGGGCGATCGTTACTTTTTACACGAAGAGTAATATTGAAGTCATTTTGCAGCATACCGGGAAAACAACAGCCAATCGTCGCGAAGTGCTTCTCTCGGTGGAGAATATTGATGATATCGTGGAGCGCGGTTTGATAGATCAATTGCTGAGTGATTTGACCCATCCACATGCCGATCGTTTCACCAGAGAGGGTTAGGAGAGATAGAGATGCTGTATATGCTTCAACTTGTGATGGGAGTTTTATTGATATTCTCCTTTATTGGTTACATGCAGTTTGTGCGAAAGGCACTATCTATACGTTGGGAGTTCATCCCTGTATTTGTGTTTTCCTCCATAGCATGTATTGTCTTTCTTAGCGGCTTGGTAGGGCAGCTCTACGTTGGCAGCCTTGTACTGCTTCTCGTCGGATTACTATTGTATGGAAGAATGGTGTTTCTCGGAATGCGCCGAGGGGCATCCTTTCGCATTTCTTTTTCCTTATTCCAATTTTCATTTTTGGCAGGGACGTTTATTTTCTTACTGGTACTCTTCCAAAATCAATTGACGCACTACGATAATTTTTCCCACTGGGCGATTGTCTTGAAGCAGATGCTCAGCACAGATGCTTTTCCGACACCGGATTCGAATCTAATTGATTTTAAAAATTATCCACTAGGTACCTCGTCGTTTATTTATTACGTCTGTCGCTTCATGGGGCATGACCAGTCCGTGATGCTTCTGGCACAAGGTCTGCTGATCTTTTCCTGTTTTTACGCCATGTTCGGTATCGTTTCGGAGAAGAAACGTTTTCTGCTTTACGCGTTTCTTGGACTCGGGTTATCTACACTGTCCTTCTTCAACCTTACGATTCGGATTACCAATCTGCTCGTCGATTTCTTGCTCCCCATCTATGCGCTGGCCATCCTGGCAGTGGTCTACCAGTATCGTCATAATATCAAGCGAGCATGTATTGTCGTTCTTCCGCTTGCGGGTTTGCTGACAATCATCAAAAGTACCGGTATTATTTTTGCGGCCGTCGGCCTGATCTTCCTGGTGTACACATGGCTGACTCACGGACAAAAGTCCGGTTGGAAAAATGTACTCGCTGTGGTGGGAACGATCTGCGGGGTGCTGATTCCTTACTTCGGCTGGAGCTGGCGAATGGCGACGGTATTCCAAGGGGTAGATAACAAGTTCGATGTTGCTGCTTCCGGGATTCAATCCGGCAAAACGGCAGAGCAGATGCATGAGATTCTGTGGCTGTTCATAAAATCCAGTACGGATATTACGACACGGCCGGTCATCGGTATTATTATCTTCCAGCTTGTAGCGATTGCGGCTTCGATATTTGCCTATGTGGTGCTCAAGAAGAAATGGAATTTGTGGAAAGCACTGATTGCGCTGGATGTCGTATTGTTGCTGTATTATGCAGGGATTCTGGCGTTGTATCTCTTCTCCATGCCGCTGGATGAGGCCATCAGACTGGCCGGTTTTGAACGTTATGCGTCGAGTATCGTGGTACTGTTCGCGGGTGGGCTGGTGCTGTGCGCTGCGGTTGACCTGGAGCGTTCATTCCACTATCGGATTGGTGAAGTGCCTGATTATCAAGCTTTCAAGACGGTCAAGACGAAGGGTCATTATCAAAAAGGAATTATCGGCTGTATGGCGATTGCGGCCACCATCCTTTTATCGGAATACAATGGGATCGTCTCGATTGCCAAAACCTACGATACTACGCTTCCTTACAAAATCCATGCGGTTACCGGTGATCGCTGGTATAAAGGCGGTCAGGAGGATAACAGCAGATATCTGTTCTACGCCTCGGACAGGGACCAGCAGGTCACGAATTATTACATGCAATATGTCGGGAAGTATTTCTTGTATGCTCCACATGTGGACGGAATCGTATTGTTCTATGAGGATAATATGGACAATCTTCTGAGTGGTTACGATTATCTGGTCGTCGTGGAGACGGATCGTAACGCAAAGTGGTTGCTGAAGAAGCACTATGGCATTGACATGCAGGAGGGGATCTACAAGATTACCCGTTCCGGGGAACAGATCATTCTTACGTTGACTTGAGATTTATGAAATCAACATTATAATGGACTGCTCTGGCTAGGGATAGAATGAAGAAGAGGCAGATGCGGCGGTTAGCCTGCATCTGCCTGTTTTATTTGAAGCATATGAGCGTGTTTGGTGGACCTATTGAATAGCCACACGTGGCTCGCAGATGAGTTAATCAATTAGATTTTTCGTTGTGTTATACATCTGCTCTGCATACTTGTCGATTTCATCCCGAGACATGCGTAAGCGAGCAACAGAGGTACCGTATCCAATTTCCTTGTGCCCCTCTTCTAATCCCTTGAAAATTCCGTCTGCGAAAGCATCCAATGGTTCTCCATGCGTATGCAGCCCTGCTCCACCCAAATCTGTACTTACTGCCGGAGGAGCGACTTCAATAACCTCTACAGACGTGTCCGAAAGCTGGTGTCTCAGGCTGATTGTAAAGGAGTGAAGGGCCGCTTTGGTAGCTGAGTATATCGGTGCAATCGCAAACGGCGTAAAAGCTAAACCAGAAGTGACATTAATGATCGTGGCTTCTTCTTTGGCTGCAAGATAAGGAGCGAACAGCATGGATAGATGCAAAGGTGCCTCAATATTCGTTGTAATTTCTTTATTGAAATAACTCCAATCGTTCTTCACATCTGACTTGAGCACATTAAAACGCTGTTGAATTCCGGCATTATTGACCAATACATTTACTTCCGGATAGTTCACGGTTACCCAATCAAACAATGCCACACGCTCAGATTCAATACTCAGATCATTCACATACGTAATAAGGCCCGGGTGTGTTTCTTTTGCATGTTGAAGTGCAGCTTCGCGTCGTCCAGTAACAATGACTGTATTCCCGGCTTTTAAGAAGCGCTCTGCAAATGCTAATCCAATGCCAGCACTTCCGCCGGTAATGAGTACTGTATTTCCTGAAAGTTTCATTATAGTTGCTCCTCTTAGGTTTCTTTTTCTTCGTTTCTTTCCTGTATCTGATGGGTATAACGATTAATTTTAAAATCAATTCCCTTTAGGGATTCCTGCATCAATGAAATTTCATCCAGCACCGCTTGCTTGTGATTTTGCATCATTTCAAGCCTGGCCTCAAGCGTACAATTTCCTTCTATGATCCAGTCCATATATTGCTTAATTTGACTAATGGGCATATGCGTGTTTTTTAAGCGAACAAGGGTTTCCAATAAAGCCATCTGATCTTCTGAAAATAATCGTCTGCCAGCATCATCACGCTCAATCATGGGCAGAAGTCCTTTTTTCTCATAAAAACGTAATGTTGAATCTGGAATATTCAATTTGGCTGAAGCTTCACTAATGGAAAAATACTTCATGGTGGAGACCTCCAAATGGATGTTAACTCTGTCGACAGGTATAGCATACGACTTAAACCATGGTTTAAGTCAATAAGGTAAAATCATTTATTTTTTGGATGTAATCAGTCTCACGGGTAAAGGGAATCTTTTATTATCAGATTTTCATATTCTATAACTACTTAAATGAGATACAATGCTATTATAGGTAAGGGCATCCACTTGGATGCCTTTAAATATAGCAATGAAAAGGATACATACACACCGAAGGTGTCGACATTAATTTAAAGTGGTGAGTGGATGAAAGAATTGTATAGTCAGGTCAACCGAAAAACCTATTATATTTCCATGTTAACGCTCATTGCTCTTATGCTAGCCGGATTAATACTATCGACGACAGAATTAAACGGGATTACCTTGGGGTATGTGATCCATTTTTCATGTGTGGCCATTCTAGCGGTTTGTTTGTTGGTCTACCCCAAGCATGAAACCTATTTTTTCAGAAAGGTCATCATTTTATTTGGCTTTGCTTATTTCTATACCCTGTTTTTCTTATATCCAGAGACATGGACTACCTATATCCTCATTTGTCTTATTCCTTCACTTGCCATTCTGTTTTTTGATTTAAAATTGTTTTATTTCTCCATCATTGTGAATGGATTTTTAATATTGATTACGTTTGGTTATATCATTCTGATTGATCAAGGGAATGTATATTCATATTTACATCATGATATCCTAGGGAACCTCATTAATATTATAGCGAGCCAGGTATTATTATTTCTCATCTTCCATCTATCCTTTAGTCGTATGAAAAAGCAGCAGCTCTACCATGAGCAATTACAACAATCGGAGCGTCTAAAGATGATAGCTCATTTGACGGCAGCTGTAGCGCATGAGATTAGAAATCCAGTCACCGTTGTTCGAGGTTTTTTGCAGCTATACAGAGAAGATCCTGCATTTGATGATCCAATCAAAAACAAGTTCAAATTAATGATAGATGAGCTAAATACCGTTGAACAGATTACCTCCCAATTTCTAACCCTCTCCAAGCCTAATAAAGATCAGAAGCCGGAAAAAGTGGATGTGAAAGATGCTCTACAGAGCGTAACAGGTCTGGTCCGTTCCTATGCGATGTTATCTGATAATCAGATGAATATCGAGGCAGAGGAGAATTGCTTCATTTTTATTAATCCCATTGAGTTTAAGCAGTTGTTGATGAATTTAATTAAAAATGCTTTGGAAGCTTCCAATATGGGAAAACCTGTGACTGTGATTGCCAAAAGAAATCATCATTATATCGAGATCAGGATCATTGATGAAGGGAACGGAATGTCAGAGGATGAGGTGAAGTCACTCGGGACGCCGTTTTATTCATTAAAAAGTAATGGAACGGGACTAGGATTAATGATCTGTTTTAATATTGTAGAAAAATATGACGGGGAAATTAATTATGAGAGTATAAAAGGTGTGGGAACAACCGTTACAATTCGCTTCCTGGCGACGGATGGGGAGTGAAGCCATTTCAGATCCGCATTGGGGTTTGCAAGGATAGCCTCTATGTAAGGATATGCTTCTTCATAACCAAGCTAATATGATGGAGAATTGCGGTATTAGGACTTGAAATAATTGACATAATATCCCTTTACCAATATAGTGTATCTAATTACTTTGTAATTAAATGCTACGAAGAGGACAAGTAGATGCGGAAAAACCATTCAGAGAACTGGCGGTTGGTGCGAGGCAGTAGGTATCCGAATCCAAAATCACCTCAGAGCAGGCCTTCGAAATAATAGTAGACGGGCCCGGTATTCTACCGTTATATAGAAGCATCGTTGTTGGACGATGACAAAGAGGGTGTATTCAATCATACACCAATCAGGGTGGTAACGCGGAATAGACTCCGTCCCTAATGGGATGGAGTTTTTTGTGTTTTTATAATGATCGAGGAGGAATGGGTATGTGGCAAAAGTTTGGTGTAAAAGATCGAGTACTGCGTCAGAATATGTTTATGGCTGACGAAGTCCAGTACAATCTTATTCATCGTATTTGCGAGTCAGAGCGTTCAACCTGCCTAAAAGCATCTAATGAAACAATGATCTTTGCCCAGTCAGAAGGGCACAACGCTTGGTTATGGATTTCCAAGGAACTTGCAGCTGAGGAAAAGAACAAGCTCCTGCAAGAACTTTTAGAAGTTCTCAAGGGAACGGAGCTTCCTGGTATATCAGGTGACCGAACGACTGTTGATCACTTTGCTGACGTATATTCAGAGTCTAATGGGCTCCAATACGTTCCTTATATGATGATGGAATCCTACGTTTGTTCAGAGGTAAGGAAGCCAGTTCATGTAGAAGGGAATTTGCACCTAGCTACTAGACATCATTTGGAGACGGTTGCTGAATTTTTAGCTGGTTTCTCGGAAGGAGCTTATGGAGTCAAGGTTGAGCCATCTAGTCAAATTCAAGCAGCGGAGTCGATCATAGAGACAGGTAATTTGTATCTCTGGTTAGTAGATGGACACCCTGTATCCATGGCTAATATTGCACATCGTTCTCCAAGACATGCAAGAATTAATGCAGTATATACGCCGTATGCCTTTCGTAAGAAAGGATACGCTAGTGCAGTTGTGGCAGAATTATGTTCTATCCTTAAATCAGAGGGGTTAGAGCCGATGCTTTATGCAGATTTGAAGAATCCTGATGCGAATAAGGTTTATCAAAATATAGGTTTTGTTGAAAGTGGTCAAGTGGCTGACATTAAATTCAAATAGGAGAAAAGCGATGTAGAGCATGACTTCACTGAGAGTCAATTTAGGCATACATAGTATTTTTGTTTTGACTCTCAGTGGCATGCCGACAGGAGTTTTGGTAAACCTTATCTATTACCCATTGGATTTTGGGATTGCCAAAGTTCGCTTAAATGCTTCTATATTGTCTGTCAGAAAATCGCTATTTTCTAATCCAGCATGGGCGATCATATTCTTGATATTCTCGACAAACTCAGACAAGCTGGTAGTAGAGGCGTTTTCGAATCTGTTCTCCCGAGCGATATTTACGGTTGATTTGGCTACATCCTCTTGGTATTCCTTCAACCAGTCCTGGTTAGTCGATGCATTTTTGGCGAAGCTCTGCAGAATGCTGTTCCAGTCTTTTCCGTTCACAATCGCGTCCTGGAGCTTGTCCAGCGTTTTCGGTTCGAATTTCTTCATCATATAGGTTAGATCGATATAATCATCTGGAGCCCCCACAGGTCTCTGAGGCGGTGTCTCGTAATGGATTTCTTTCGTCTCAGGATCTACGGTTCTGGTTGTGGAGATGGCGGCGATTTGACGAATCGTATTCATGAATTCCGTCGCTTTATCCCCTTTCATATAGTTGTCCGCGATATACTTTGCTTGAGTGAGACCCAATTCCAGTAATGCAGATCTTTCCTCTTCCCCGGTAACGTTAGTAATGAGATTGGATTGAATGATGCCATAGACAGCTTCCTTCACCTCTGAGGGTTGATCCGTGAGTAAGCGATTCAAGGAATCATTGATTTGAACGGTTCCAAAATATGTAGCGGAATGATTCACAATATCGGATGCTGCTAACTGTCTGGAAGCCGGACTGATTTCCACTGTGTCGTTGTTATGTGACAGTTCGGGTATCGTGCCTGTGACTAAGGACGGCTTATCCGCGCGTTGTTTCGATTGAATGTAGGCATTGAGGTCAAACGGAGTCGTACTTTGAACCTTCATAATAAAAACACCCCTATTCGTTTGATGTATTCCAATAATTCACTTCTCTTCATACTATCGGAATATTATTCCATATTTTTAATATGATTGGACAAAAAAAGCAACAGACATGTTGGAATCGCCCATTGCTTTTTCTCGCTCTGATTAACCTCCGTAAATACTGTAGGCAAAGTGATACACAATATCCGTATCATTTGCACTCGGACGACTCGTTACCTTCGCCAGCACACCACAAATATCATAATAATGCGTGAAGCTTATGGCTCCCGGCAAGTATTGACTTATGCTCCCGGTTGAAGGAGGCAGGGTTAAGGTAGCAGTGAATTGACCGCTGCTGTTTGTCATAACCTTTGCACTCCGATATCTGTTGTTGCTGCCTTCGGTCCAATAATCATTCTCCCAAATGACTTCTACTTCTGCATTGGCTACCGCATAGTTATCTGATGTCGCGGCAACGCCGGTCACCGTAAAACTGGTTCCTGTTATACGGTAGTAGCGTCCATAAGTATATGTGGGGTAGTCATTCGGACCACCATTGGAATTATAACCTGTGATCACGACTTTATCGGCTCTTAATACGGGCTGAAGGTGTAATGAATAGTTGTTATCCGAATAATTGCTTGTTGTATACACCCGCAAATAATATGTGCCCGTGCCTAGCGACACATTGCCATTGGTGGAGGGAACCAGTGCCATCCGATTATTGCTTAATGCACTATACAATTCCGCTTTATAGCCATTGCCTACAGAGGCTTGATCCAGATCGATATGCATGGCATCGTAATTTCTGCTTTCGGGAACCGTGATCTTATACCAATCCTGATCGACCTCTGAATTAATGGAACGGCTTGAAAGAGTAGAGCCACCAGTTGCTACCGTGAAAGGATAAGCATGAAGCGCATTCTCATCCGTCTCGTACGCATCATAGGTTGAGCTAGTTGAGACAGTTAGAGTAAATGGTTCATTGATGCTGCCTCCAACTGCGCCGTAGGCTTCAATTAAATAGGCTTTGGAACTGGCCGTGCTATTTTTCGTGCCGACATGTTCAGACAAGGTTCTGGATCCATTTCCGTAGTTATTGAGATACGTCCCATAGATGGAATAATCAATTGGAGTTGGGTTCAAATCACCAGTGGCCATGTCAAATTCGTAGAGATATAGATCGTAATCTAGCTGCGCTGATGCAGGATTATCCATTTGTACCTGAAGTATGCTTCCCGGTTGTACATAAATAGGGTATAAAAAGCTGGAAGTACCTTCTTGTTGGATGTAGCCCGTGTATGTATTAGTCTCTGCTGTGGCTGTAGCGATAACCGATTGCGGAGCCGAAATGAGTCCCTTTTGTAATTCTGAAGACGCGGTAGCCGATTCCAAATTGACAGATGCCTTTACCCGATGCTTCTTTAGTTTGGATGAATCGAGCTCAGAAGCAGCCTTGGTAAGTTCGGATATGATTTCTTCACTTGGCTGCAGTACCTGTTCTGCGACATGGGCATCAGGGTGAACTCCCGATTCGGCCATGTCATCGTCAGCAAACGCTTGAAAGCCAAAGGCAAAACTGAAAAGCAGATTTACGACGACAACCATAGACAGCGTCTTTTTCAAGGTTAAAACCTCCTCTGAATATAATAAATTTTTGCTACAATTGTATAATATACCAATTACGATGGTTTGTTAAGTGGTTATTATATGATGTTTTGAAGTTTCTTTGAACAGAATAGCTGTATTACTAGCTTACTATCCAAGGGTTCGAAGATATATTGTTTTGGAAGGTTCCTCTTCTTATATTTCATCGGCGTGTACCTTCTGGTTTATATAGTAGCAAGCTACAGTTTGCAAACCTCCATGCCGTGTTGAACGACTGTTTGGGGTTTGCTATAATGCACACAGGACGCAACGAAGAAGGGAGCCCGGTACGATGAAAAAGGCCAAACATACCTGTCCCTCCAATAGCAAGGCATTTGGCTTGGCATTGCAGGCCCTTGTATTCATGTCGGATAGTCCTAACCGCTATCCAAGTAACAATATCGCCGATCATTTATGCTCAGAAGCCACATTGATACGTCGAATATTAGCCAAACTCGCTCAAGAGAATATTCTGGAGGTTCGTGAAGGACGCGATGGAGGTTATCGCATGAAGCAGCCGCCGGAATTGGTGACACTGGCAGATATATATATGTCGCTTCAGACCGAGGCATCGCTGTGCGAAGGAATGCTGGATTCCACGGGTGAACACGCCTTTGGTATGCAGATGCATGATATGTTCAACGATATTACGGAAGAAATCAATGATAGCGTTTTGGAAATCCTGCGAAAATACACCATAGCCGACATGGCTAACAGGATGAGTCCGATAATGGAGAATTGACAACATCCCTATCCCACATATATACTGTGCTTATATTAGCACAGTTAGTGGTATATTTTTTTATCTTTAACTGTGTTAAATAATACACAGTATAATATATGGGAGGCAAAACGGGATGGAGAGCATAAAACAAGAGCAAAGCTTTATGGAAGTGGTGAAGGAAAGACGTTCTGTACGGAATTACGATCCTGCATTCAAGATGTCAGAGCAGGAATTGAAAGATATTCTGACTGAAGCAGCCCTTGCTCCATCTGGCGCGAATATGCAGCCATGGAAATTCATTGTCTTTAATGATCAGGCTCTGAAAGAACAATTACTTCCCATCGCGAACAATCAACAGCAGGTGGTAGACTCCTCGGCCGTTATTGCGGTGTTGGGGGACTTGGAATACATCAAACAGGTTGACTCCGTTTATGATGCTTCTGTAGAAGCAGGTTATATGACTAAAGAAATTAAGGAATCATTGGTTACCAATATGAAGGGTATGCTGGGAAGCATGGATGCTCAATATATCAAAGATGGCGTCATATTTGACTGTGGTTTATTATCAATGCAGTTCATGCTTGCCGCCAAAGCGCGAGGTTATGATACTGTTCCAATGGCTGGATACGATAAAAATAAATTCATTGAAGCGTTCGATATTCCCGAACGTTATGTTCCAACCATTCTCATTTCCATCGGCAAAGCCTCACAGCCGGGACATCCGACCACTCGACTGCCGATTGACGAGCTGACGTTCTGGAATGGCATCACAAAATAATGGAAAATTCTTCATTGAGAGAGTCACACCTTGAGGGTGTGCTTGGTTCCCTTTCTAGCTAAAAAGAATGACTAAAGCAAGGCATCTGCAAGACATCTTAGGCTGCCATTACGGCAGCCTTTTCATATTTCAGCATGAACATCGCGATGACGGTCAAATGATGGGTAATGCAGGGAGGGATGTCCCTTTGTATGCCGCAAACACACCAACCTACATCAACAAATCTCGGTCTACATACTATTCCAACTCAATTTCTTTCACTGTCTCACCCTCAACCAGCACGGGCTGGTAATAGGTGTTGGTGGGCAGATCCTTTTTGCCTTGCAGTTTCTTGATGACCCAATCCGCTGCATCACGGCCCATTTGCTCTTGGGGGTGGGTTAACGTCGTAAGTTTGATGTTGGCATTCTTGGCGATGTACGAATTGTCCTGACCAATAATGGATAACTCGTCCGGGATCGAAATTCCCAGCTTCCTACATGCATGTACGACTTCCAGCCCCACTTCGTCGTTGTAACAGACAAGGGATGTCAGCGCATCTCTGTTTTCCTCCAGGAACACCTCCAGATTGGTGGAGAGATCCGGTTTCGATGCCGTATCGAACGAGAGTACCTGCTCGGGATGAAAACGCAGCTTGGCTTCGCCCAGCGCTTTGATGTATCCCTTCATCCGGTACTTCCCTTGCAAGTCATCCATTTTCGCTATAATGCCGATCTGGCTATGTCCTTTGGCGATCAGCTCCCGGGTAGCAAGATAACTGGACTGCACGTCATCCAGACAGAAGAAAGGCACCTCCAGCTCTTCATAAAAGGCATTGATCATCGTGAACGGAACGTCCTGCTCTTTAAAGGAAAGATAATAAGCAATGTTGGGATTGTACAGATTGCTTTTGGTCGGTTCAACGATCAGCCCATCCACGCCGTAAGCCAGCATCATTTCGAGCGCTTTTTTCTCTTGGGCAACGTCATTATTCGTGCTGGCTAACAGCAACGAGTAATTGTCTTCATTTAATCGGCCTTCAATGCCGCGGATGATGGAGGGGAAGATGTAATCGGAGATATACGTTGTGATGACGCCGATTGTTTTTTTCATCGTGTTCCCGCCGGTTCTGGATCGATACAGATTGCTCACATAGGTGCCGGAACCTTTCTCGCTTCTCAAAAAGCCCTCGTTCGACAGCTCCAAAATGGCCTTCCGCACCGTCTGGCGACTCACGTTATAGCTGTCCTGCAATGCGGACTCGGTAGGGATTTGTTCGCCCACACTATAGGTCCCCGACAGGATATTGCTCTTAATATCATCAATGATGACCTGATACTTTGGCTTCACATAGTCCACTTCTTTCATCGTTACTTATCTATAAAAAAACATCGTCATATCCATAGTTGTACGTACATATTTTATCATGATTCAAATGGAATGGAAATGCAACAGCAGGTTTTTTGAATTAAAACGTACAACTCCCATTACAAAACAGAGATATGTACCTTACAACAAAGCCTGTTGAGTACAGGAATTAGATCATTTAGACGGTATATTTCAATTAATGTAAGTATAACTATTATAAATTATTGACAAATGTACGTACAAAAAATATACTAAGGCTGTCAGAAAAGGAAAGCGCATTCTTTTCAATGAACCGGAATATGGATTCATTTTAATCATCCTAAGTCAAAACTATTTTTACTTTTACCTACTGTGGTCAGAGAGGGGACTACGTGATCATGAGTCATGTGGATATGAAAGAAGCGATTACCAAGGGAGCCACTTCACTAGGCATCGAATTTGGATCGACGCGGATCAAGGCGGTTTTGATCGACGAACGTTTCGAGACCATCGCGTCAGGCAGTTTTGAATGGGAAAACCTCCTGAAAGACGGATATTGGACGTACAACCAGGAGGATATTATCACAGGTCTTCAGACCGCGTATCGTGAAATGAAGCAAGACGTGGAACGGAAATACGGAATTACGCTGCAAACGGTAGGTTCCATCGGATTCTCCGCCATGATGCATGGATATATCGCATTGGATAGTGCGGGAGAACTGCTGGTACCGTTCCGGACGTGGCGTAACGCGACTACGGGGAAGGCTGCGAGAGAGCTTACGGATCTTTTTCAGTTCAATATCCCGGAACGCTGGAGCATCGCTCACTTATACCAAGCGATCTTGGACGAAGAGGCTCATGTGCCTCGCATCGACCACCTGACAACCTTGGCTGGCTACATACACTTGCTGCTGACAGGAAATAAAGCCATCGGTATTGGCGACGCTTCGGGCATTTTTCCAATCGACGAGTCTACGCATAATTATCACCCATCCATGATCAAGCAGTTCGATGAACGGATCGCAGACAAAGGCTATCCGTGGAAAGTCGAGGACCTTCTTCCAAAGGTGTACCTCGCTGGTGAGAACGCTGGTGAGTTAACCGAAGCGGGAGCCAAGCTACTGGACCCTTCGAATGATTTGCAGTCAGGCATTCCGCTCTGTCCGCCAGAAGGTGACGCGGGAACGGGCATGGTGGCAACGAATAGCGTGAGGAAGCGTACGGGCAACATCTCTGTCGGCACATCCGTGTTCGCCATGATCGTCTTGGAGAAGGAATTATCCAAAGTGTATCCCGAGATCGATATGGTGACGACGCCGGACGGTAGTCCGGTAGGCATGGTGCATGCCAACAACTGCTCCAGCGACATCAACGCCTGGCTTGGATTATTCCGTGAATTTTCTGAGGCAATGGGCTACGAAGTGGATACCGGCAAATTGTTCAGCGTGATGTTCAATAAGGCGTTGGAAGCCGACCCGGATGGTGGCGGTTTGCTGAGCTACGGTTATTACTCAGGTGAAAACATTACGGGCCTCGACAAAGGCCGTCCATTGTTCGTTCGCTCACCGGAAAGCAACTTTAATCTGGCGAATTTCATGCGCACGCATCTATTCACTGCTTTCGGTGCACTCAAGCTTGGCATGGACATTTTGACGAAGAACGAGCATGTGGCAATTGACAGCATTTTGGCTCATGGAGGTCTGTTCAAGACCCCTGTTGTCGGACAGCGGATCGTAGCTGCAGCGATGAACGTGCCGGTGTCAGTGATGTCTACAGCGGGTGAAGGCGGTGCATGGGGAATGGCGCTTCTGGCCTCGTACATGATCAACAAGGATCAGCAGGAGAGCCTGGATGTGTTCCTTGAGCAGAAGGTCTTCCATGATGTTGAGGGTGAGGAAGTTGCACCGGATGCATCGGATGTCAAAGGATTTGAAGCTTTTATCGAACGTTATCGGAAGGGCCTCGCGATTGAGCAGGCGGCGGTAGATCATCTGGTAGAGAACGGGAGGGACTAACACATGTTAGAACAACTGAAAGAAGAGGTCTATGAGGCGAATCTGGAGCTTCCTAAGCACGGACTGGTGAAGTTCACATGGGGTAATGTTAGCGCGATGGATCGGGATAGCGGCCTGTTTGTCATCAAACCGAGCGGTGTCAGCTATGACAAGATGAAACCAAGCGACATGGTTGTGGTCGATCTGGACGGCAATGTGATAGAGGGCGAAATGAGACCTTCTTCGGATACCGCCACTCACGCGGTACTGTACAAACATTACCCGGAAATCGGCGGTATCGTGCACACCCATTCCACTTGGGCGACCATCTGGGCACAAGCTGGCCTTGACGTACCCGTGATGGGAACGACGCATGCAGATACCTTCTATGGTGCCGTACCTTGTGCCCGTTTCTTGAACCAGGGAGAGATCGACCGCGGCTACGAAGCGGAGACAGGCCATGTCATCATCGAGACGTTCGAACAGCGCGGACTGGATGTGATGGCGATCCCGGCAGTCTTGCTTCATGGTCATGCCCCGTTCACATGGGGCAAAGACGCCAAGTCGGCGGTGGTGAACAGCGTTGTACTGGAGGAAGTATGCAAAATGAACCTGTATGCGCGGCAACTGAATAACTTTGCCAAAGAACTGCCACAGGGCATTTTGGATAAACACTATTTGCGTAAACACGGAAAAGACGCGTACTACGGACAAAAATGATACGAGCAGGAAAACAGCGAATTGAAGATTGTTCTGGTTACTGAGTGATCTATATTAGGATTTAAGATTTACACGATAACGGAGAGTGCAGAACCAATCTGTAGAAGCGAAGCGTTCGCCTTTATCCCCGGATTTCTACCTTTGTAAAGAGATAAAAGAAATCCGGGGATAACAGCGATCGTAAGATGGTACTGCAGTTGGAGTGATCAAGTGTAAATGGAGTTAAACACACTATATAGGAAAGAAGATGATTACATGTCAACAACAGCAGCTAAACAGTTTTGGTTCGTCGTAGGTTCACAGCACCTGTATGGGGAAGAAGCACTGGGCGAGGTTAAAGCTAACGCACAGAAAATCACGGATGCCCTTAATGCAAGCGGCGTGCTGCCATACCCACTCGTATTGCAGGATTTGGCGGTAAGCGCAGATAAAATCACGAGCATCATGAAGGAAGTTAACTATCGCGACGAAGTGGCGGGTGTGATCACCTGGATGCATACGTTCTCGCCTGCAAAAATGTGGATTCGGGGTACAAAATTGCTGCAAAAACCGTTGCTTCATCTGGCGACTCAATTCAATGAAAGCATTCCTTGGGCGACGATCGACATGGACTTCATGAACTTGAACCAAGCCGCTCATGGTGACCGCGAATATGGTTTCATCAATGCACGTCTGAGAAAACAAAACAAAATCGTTGTTGGTTACTGGGAGCGTCCAGAAGTGCAGCAGCAGGTTGCGGATTGGATGGACGTAGCTGTAGCTTACAACGAAAGCTTTAACATCAAGGTTGCCCGTTTTGGCGACAACATGCGTAACGTGGGCGTAACCGAAGGGGATAAAGTGGAAGCGCAAATTCAATTCGGATGGACGGTCGATTATTTCGGTATCGGCGACCTCGTGCAATACGTGAATGCTGTGACGGAGCAAGAAATCGATGACCTGATCGCTCAGTATGCAGAGCTGTATGAATTCGATTATGGTACAAACAGCAAAGAAGCTTGGGAAGCCAGCGTACGTGTACAAGCAAGCTATGAAATTGCGATCAAACGTTTCCTGGACGAGGGTGGATACAGTGCCTTCACCACTAACTTTGAAGATCTGCATGGCATGAAGCAGCTTCCAGGTCTGGCTGTACAACGCCTGATGGCCCAAGGATACGGCTTCGCAGGTGAAGGCGATTGGAAAACAGCTGCACTCGACCGCTTGCTCAAAGTCATGGCCCATAACGAAAACACGGGCTTCATGGAGGATTACACGTACGAGATGGCAGCTGGTCAAGAGGCTATCCTTCAATCCCATATGCTTGAGGTGGACCCGACACTCGCCAGCAATAAACCGAAAATCATCGTGTCTCCACTGGGTATTGGCGATCGTGAAGATCCTGCACGTCTCGTATTCGATGGCAAAGCAGGAGAAGGTGTCGTGGTATCCATGGCAGACTTCGGTACACATTACAAGTTGTTGATCAACGAAGTATCCGCATTCGAACCAACGGTTCCAGCGCCTAATCTGCCTGTAGCCCGTGTACTGTGGAATGTGAAGCCTAACTTCCAGGACGGGGTTAGAGCCTGGATAGAGAATGGCGGCGGTCACCATACCGTAGTTTCCTTGAACCTGACAACAGATCAGATCGTGACCTATGCGAAGCTGGTGAACCTGGAGTACGTTGTGATTAAATAGTTTAGTTATTCATGAACTTATACATGAACTCATACAAATTCTTTCCTTATGGCCGGGGGGTTCCCCGGCCCTTTCTCTTGCTGTGAGGCGCATGGTATGCGGCCGAAACGGATCTTGTGCTCACGCCAAGACAAAGGATAATGTTAGTACCGTCGTCTACACTCTATTTTGCTATAATAGCCCAAAGGAGGTTATCCATTAATGATACATACCCAAGAAAGTTTACTCCACCAACTGCGCCAGCTCGGTATCGACGACCAAGGAACGCTGCTTGTTCACTCTTCCATGAAAAGCATGGGCGAAGTCGAAGGCGGCGCGGATACGGTGTTATATGCGTTTACCGAGTACATGAAGGAAGGACTGCTGGTGCTGCCAACGCATACATGGTCCACGATCAATGCAGACAACCCGATGTTCCACGTGGAATCTTCACCCTGCTGCGTCGGTATTCTGCCTGAGCTGTTTCGCAAACGGCCTGACGTAGTACGTTCTTGGCACCCTACACATTCGGTAGCTGCTCTGGGACGGGATGCCGAAGCATTTACCAAGGACGATCATCTTTATGATACACCGTGCGCGAGAGGCTCCGCCTGGGGTAAGCTGCTTGATCGGAAGGCAACCATCCTTTTGGTCGGCGTTGATCTGAAGAGGAACACGTTTATCCATGGCATCGAAGAATGGGTGGACATCCCGGGCAGGTTAACGGATGAGCCTGAGATGTTAAGCACAGTTTTACCCGATGGAACCGAGATTTCGGTACCTTCACGTAGACATTGCGGATTGTCGTGGTCGGAGCACTTTTGGAAAGTGGATGACGTTCTTGAGCGTAAAGGAGCAATGCGTAAGGGGCAGCTTGGTGATGCAGTCGTCAGAGTATGCGATGCGGCGATGTTGACAGAAGTAATCACGGACATGCTGGAAGATATTCCGGATTTGTTCTCGGACAATTTACCTTTGGAAACGATGTACGAATGAGGAGTGGGCCGTCCGGTGACGGAGGGCTCTATATACGCATTTCCGTACCTCCTACGACAGCTAACAAGGTCTTCTTCCCTCCCGGTTTGCATGCAAACGTTCAAATTCTTTCACGAAAACGCAAAAATAGCGCAAAATTCAATCAGAGGTTGGCTGGATTGCCATTGTATGGGCTACTCAGTCCAGTAGCGGTATGATAAGATGTGGTTAATTTAACCAATAGCAGTAGTATAGGATATCTTTTATAGGTTTATCGAAGGTTCACATTAGCGTAAGCAGCGTTATGAAATACCCCAGTTCAATACTATCCTCGTTGTCGCATGCAAAAAGGAGAAGATTCGTGAGCCCATTAGTATGGTATGATCTCTTTCTATTCGTCCTATTGTTTGTTGTATACGTATATGTTTTTGCTACAGTTAGAATTACGAACTTACATAAGGTTTATTTTTTGTTTCATGGGTTGATGATGCTGTGGCCATTCTGTCAGTTTGCGAGTACGTTGACGGATGATCCCGGCTTGCAGTTGTTCTATGTTACGTTATCTTTTGTCGCGGTTTCCTTGCTCGGGGGCGGTTGGCTGCTGCTTACCATCTTTATTACTGGTGAGGCGGAGCGATTAGGCAAAATAAGATCTTTCCTGCTATTTATTCCCGCGGTTATTGGAGCCATTGGTGTGGTCCTGAACCCATGGAGCTGGTTTGTAACTCCGCTGGAAGGCGGTTATGTTGAGCGGGCCTATGGACCCTGGTTCTGGGTTGTCATGGCTGTACTCGTGAGCTACTTTGTAGCTTCCCTCTTTATTTTGTTCCGGGCACTTTATTCTTCACGAACGTCCACCATGATTAAAAACCAGGTGAAAGTTACGCTATGGGGCATATTCGTGCTGGCTGTTTTTGCAACCATCGACGCTCTGCTTAATGTAGTTCTAAGAGCGTATTTACCATTCATCATTCCCGGACTGACTTCGCTGGGGATTTTCCTGTCAGACCTTTTCTTCGTTTATGTGATTAAAAGATACAATGTGTTCGATCTCGTTTCCATCGCCCATGAGGATGTGATCAATACCATTCCTTACGGCATCCTTGTATTGGATGAGAATGAGATGATTATTGAATTGAACAAAGCCTCCCGATCCTTCATGGATCTGCATGTGGGGGATTCTTTTGATATGGCAGCATTTCTGAATTCTGTTCGTGTAGAGGGCAGCAGTCAGACGTTTCTGGATCAGTATAAGCAAAAGGACAATATCCTGTCTCAAATTGAAATTATCACGCAGCGAGACATTATGCGTCATTATATTCTCCAATCGTCTCCGATTGTGGATTCTTCTCGTAAACCTATTGGTCATATCCTTACGTTCCAGGATGTCTCTCAAGAGCGCTTCTATGTCAAAGAAATGAATCGGCAGAATGAGACGCTTCAGGAGCGTAATCATGCCCTGGATCGTATTCGTCTGGAGTTGTCCGAGGCCAATCGCAAGCTGGAGGAACTCGCTCTAACGGACAGTCTAACCAACTGCTACAACCGCCGTTACCTGACCCAACACCTGAATCACGAGGTCATCACCAATATTCAATATAAAACGCCGTTTTCACTCATACTGCTGGATATTGATTACTTCAAAGCGATCAATGATCGCTACGGACATGTCATCGGGGATGAAGTGCTGCAACGCACCGCTCAGGCCGTCAAAGAATCCATTCGGAGTACCGATATTCTAACGCGATATGGCGGGGAAGAGTTCATGATCTACCTTCCGCATACCGAACGCCAGTTAGCCCAACAAATAGCGGAACGTGTGAGATTAGCGGTGGAGTCGAACCTCATTGTGGTGGATCATGAGATCGAAGAGGTGTCCATTACGATTAGCATAGGGATTTTGTCTATTGAGGATTTTGAATGTGAGCATGTACCGGACAATCCGGAGGGGTATTTGATTCAGCTGTTCGCTGCGGTAGATAAGGCGTTGTATCAAGCAAAGCAGAATGGGCGTAATCGGATTGAGTTTGGGGAGTTTGAGCGTGGAGTTGTTTGAGAAAAGTAATTATTAAAAAGTAAAGGAATTATCAAAGAGGCATCTAGAATTCAACATATGGATAATTGAAATTATGTTAAAATATATTTATAGTTTGGCTTTCACTAAAATTATTTCAATATATTGTTTTTTACATTAGAGTTTTTAAAGAACATAGAAGGGATGAGGTGTAGGTTATATGGAAGAAACTAAATTTACGATTGAAGATAGAGAACTTGCAGAATTACTAGGTAGGCAAAATTTTAGCAATAAAGAATCAGCTGTATTTGAGCTTATGAAAAATTGTCATGATGCAGGTTCAAAAGTTTGTGATATCTACATAAATTCTGATTGTATTAAGATAATTGATTATGGAGATGGCATGAACTCTGAGGATATACAGAATAAATGGTTACATGTGGGGAGAAGTACCAAAGGATATAGACGGGAAGATGATGGTAGGGTACTTGCTGGTTCAAAAGGGGTAGGTAGGTTTGCTTTAGCTAGACTTGGTGATAATGCACGTGTTACTTCTAAAGTAGAAGATGGAGTAGCGGTGCTCTGGGCAACGAATTGGAATTACTCAAGTATTAACGATACGGAAGTAGATTTTAAGAAGGGAACTACAATAGAAATTTCAGAATTAAGGGATAGATGGCGCCAGAAAGACATAAACGACTTGGTAGGTTTTTTTAGAAGAGCTTATAAGAGTAAGAAAATGATTGTAACTATACACTTTGGGAGTGAAACTTATGTTATACAACCTACATTCGAAAGTTTAAAAAGAGGAGAACACTATTCAGCTAAAGTAATTTTGAAATACAACAGCAAATTAATGGAATTATCAGTTGATGTAGAGTCTGACGAATTTAAGCAGGAAGTAGCTGAATTAATCACCCCTACCTCTCCCAATAATTTTTCTGATAGATTCAACATAGAAGAGGAAATTCCGCACAGCACAGAGGATTTAAAAACATATCTTTCTGAATTGGGGAGCTTTTCAGCAGAATTATACTTTGGATTAGAGAGAATCCCAGCAGATTCTTTTGAAAAGTATTTGTACAAATACAACAATTTATCAAATGATGGAACAGGAATAATATTATATAGAAATAATTTTAGTATTTCATCGCTTGAAGGGAAAAAAGATTGGCTAGATATTTCCTCTAGAGCAATCAGGTCACCGGCGGCTGCTACACACCCAACAGGGAGTTGGAGAGTTAGAAAAAACCAAATTTTTGGTGAAGTTATAATAGATAAAGAGGAAAATAAAAATTTAAAGGATATGGCTAATAGACAAGGTTTAGAAGAGGATGAATACTATCAAGTATTCAGAGAAATAATCTTATATGGAATAAGTAAATTTGAAAAATATCGTCAAGATATCATTAGAAAAATAGATAAAAATCGAAATATAGAGAAAAAAGATAGCAATGAAGATAAAAAGAAATTACGAGAATTCTTGAAAAAACCTTCAAGAGCAACAAACATGTCAAATGAAGAGCTTTCTTTTTTAGCAGAGGAAATAAAAGATATCCAACGAGAAGTTAAAGAGAAAGCTAAGGAACATAAGGAAAATGAGCAGCAATTTAAATATGATGTCAGGATCTTGAATGTATTAGCCACTCAAGGGTTGAGAGCGAGTTCAATTTCCCACGAGTTACACAACAAAAGAAATATACTTGTGTCCGGATACAAGGATGTTGTTAATGCTCTTGAGGAATTTGGTTTTTGGGAAGAGTTAAATTCAGAAGAGTACACACGAATTTCATATAAAAATGTGCCGCTGACATTAAGAAATCTTGAAGATGTAAACAAACGGTTGATAGCCTTTCTAGATGTAATATTGAATAAAATAGAAAAGGAGAAATTCAACTCGGAAATTGAGTCTGTTGAAGGTGCTTTAGATACAATAATTAAGACCTGGATTAAAGAATACGATTGGTTAACAATTGATATAATTTCCAAAAATGAAGTGCAAAACAAGTATAAATTATCAAGTGATGTCTTAGATGTTATATTTGATAATTTAATATTAAATAGTATCCAACATAATGAGATGAAGGATAAACTCACTATAACGATAGAAGTGGCTTCATCCGATGGTCTCTTACAGTTCAAATATAGTGATAATGGGACAGGGCTAAATAAAAAATATATAAAAGATCCTAAAAGGATTCTTGAAGTACATGAAACTTCTAGAAGAGATGGACATGGTTTAGGGATGTGGATCGTCAGTAACACATTACATATGTATGGAGGAAATGTTACAGAGATCCGCAGTGATAATGGATTTCATATTTATTTTAATTTAAAAGGATGATGAATATTATGAAGAGATGCATAACTATTTTCTACATTGATGATAGAATTGACCCTATATTGGCAAGGTATTTAAATGAATATTGTGATGAATACAATCGAACGAATTCTAGTGATTATAGTTTGTACTACGATGAATATACATTTGAAAAAGAAGATACTTACAAGACTCTTCTGAAAAACGATTCAATAAATAAAGCAAATATTATTGTAATTGATTCGAGATTGTTTGAAAACGAAAACTCTAATTTAAGTAAATTTACTGGGGAACAGTTTAAAGTGATTTTAAAACAGATTCTCCCGTTCATTAAGACAATAGTAATTAGTCAAAATTATTCTGATGAAGATTCATTGACAGTTCAGAAGTATCAATCTCACTGGTCTGATGTAAAATTCAAAGATCATTATGATGAAATTTTAGAACCTATTATAAAACAGAATATTATAGCTCTTATAGAAGAGTACAAAGTAATAGATCAGTTAGAGGAAGAAGATGAGGTTGATTCTGTTCTTGTTGGTACAATACAGTCTACGATTTTAGGTCTTAGAGACTCTGCTTTATTTGAAAAAGAGGATCTAGATGAACTTATTAAATTATTCAATGAGGTCAAAATAACATATGAAGACTAATTTAATTAAAATCAAAGATTATAGAAACACATCGCTTAATTATTATGATTTTACTATAGGTGAGAGGAAAGCTAACTTTCTAAGAAAACTTAGATTAGAGCACCCTAGAGTACGAAACATATATAGTCATATAAAGAATAGAACTAATAAATTTAACCTGGTTTTTAGAGAACTATATTTTGAAAAATGCGCTTATTGTGGCTTAAGTACACAGGTGGTTGATTCTTCAAGATTTGAAGTAGATCATGTAATCCCAATATCTGTTATACAATTAGATCTGGGGCACACAGCTGATAAATTAAATGCAATTGAAAATTTAGTTAGCAGTTGTCAGATGTGCAATAGAGCAAAAACAAATTTCTATTGTGAAGAAGCGGATTTTGAAGTCTTACATCCAGATAATGAGTTTTTGCGAGAAGTCTTTGAACGTACTGAGGAATATTCAATAATTGTTAGCCCTAAGTATAAGAGTAATGAAGCAGTAAAGGAGTTTTATGGGAAACTTAAGTTGGGGAGCCAATTAAAAAGGCTTGATTATCTATTAATGGAGATGAAGGATTTTTGTGACAAGTATGAGGGTGACAGTATAATAAGTGAAGTTGAGAGGCTTATCTATAAAATTGAGAGCAAGCGAAGGAAGATTTATTAAATCTTCACGTTGGCATTGAATGGTGGGTACTATGAATAAGAGATGTCAAGTATTTACTCCTAGTGAGTACGTTGAGAAATTGTTAGATACTATAGATTATCTCGGAGTAAATATCTTAAAAAAAACTATACTGGAAAACTCATGTGGAGATGGAAATATTCTGGTTGGTGTTGTCAAGAGATATATTGAAGCTGCATTGAATGAACAGTATCCTTTGAAAGATATAGCTTCAGACTTAGAAAAGTATATTACAGGTTTTGAAATTGATCCTCAAGTCCTTGAAGTATGTTTGCAGAATTTAAATAATGTTGCATTAGAATACGGAGTTGAAAATGTTAATTGGAATATTCATGATACTGATTACCTTAAAGCACCAATGAAGAAGTTTGATTACATTGTTGGTAACCCCCCATATATTATGTACCAAAGATTGGAAGAGGATGAAAGGGCTTATTTAAAGCAAAACTACACATCTTGCAGTAAGGGTAAATTTGACTATTGCTATGCTTTTATTGAAAAAAGCATTCATTCACTTGGTATAAAAGGAAAGATGACGTATATTATACCGAATAGTATATTTAAAAATGTGTACGCAAAAGAGCTTAGAAACATTATGCTAAGCTCACTAGAAGTTATATATGATTATAAGGAGAGTATCGTATTTGATAATGTACTGACTTCACCTGCAATCATCTGTATAAATAAAAACCAAAAATTTCCTACTCTGAACTACTTTGATGTAGATAATAAGATATCTAAAGTAATAGATAAATCTTCGTTAGGAGATAAATGGTTGTTTAATTCTAATGAGTTTAGTGAAGAAAAAAATAGACAGCATAAATTTAGTGATTTTTATAAAGTTTCTAATAGTGTAGCAACACTACTTAATTCTGCATTTGTTATTAATCAAGATGAGATCTTAATTCAAGATAAAAATTATATCGAACTTAATGGCTATAAAATCGAAAAAGGAGCACTTCGTTCGGCAGCAAGTTCTAGAAGTTATTCATTAAAACGTGAAGAGTATATAATATTTCCTTATTCATACTCAAAAGAGGGAAAGCTTGTGAGATATGAAGAAGAAGAATTCTCCACTAAATTTCCTGGTGCCTATGCTTATCTTTTGAATAATGAAAAAAAATTAAAGGAAAGAAAAATAGATAAATCCGCAAAATGGTATGAATACGGTAGAAGTCAGGCCCTAGCTTATTTAAATCAGGATAAATTAATAATGTCTTCAGTTATTACAAATGAGATTAAAGTCTATAGTGCAAATAAAGATACTATTCCTTATTCTGGTTTCTATATCACTCCGATTTCTAATAAGAGTTTATTGGAAGCGGAAGAAATTTTGAAATCAGAAGATTTTTATTCTTATATTTTTTTAAGAGGAATAAATGCTAATGGTAAGTCATTTAGAATATCAGTTCATGATATTTTAAATTATTCAATCGACAATCCTTCTAACACCTAAAGTAAATTAAATATATCAGTGTTTATTTTTTGTATAGTTTTTATCTGGTCATTAGATAGATTCCCTAACCCAAAAATGAAGCTATCAATAGCTTCTTGTTTTATGCTTGTTTGATTCTTCAATGTATTAGGTATTAGTTCAATAATATCTACATCCAAGGCGTTAAGAACTTTTTCCAGAGTATCAATGGAAAAGTTTCTTTCGCCTCTTTCTAATGCTCCAATATATCTATAATCTAAACCAGCAACATCTGCCAGTTTTTGTTGAGTAAGTCCTTTAGTATTTCGAACAGCTCTAATTCTTGTACCAATCATTTGGCGTAACTCTGACAATTAAATCACCTCTTTAATAAGCTTAGATAAGATGAGGTAGAAAAGTCAGGCTATAATATATAGCAATAATGGTGTTATTTACGTATTTTAAGTAGTATAATAAGGGTTAATCATTACTCTAGAGAAGTAATTAAAAACTTTATACTTACTACTAAAGGAGGCTTCTTTTTGCGATCATCTATCCTAAAATCACTCAAACCGGACATCATTGTTGAAATGTTGGACATGGCTGTTGCTTTTGAAAATTGGAGCAAAGTGATGGAGACGGCGGACGTTTTGTACCAGTGTGTTGAGTGCATCCATGAAGAGCGGCAGGAGCATCTGACCAAGCGATTACCTTTACCATACATCCATACTGAGCATCCATTGATCTATTATCACGGGTTCAGTCTCCAAATGCGGGGCATGGCTCACCAGAAGATGGGGCAGGTGGATCAAGCGCGGGCGTGTATTGACCAATATGCAGAGCTAGGGTGGATGGAAGAGCTGGATGATGCGGGAATGCAGGTAGTGCAGGAGTTTAGGCATCGAGCGCAGGTGAATCGGTATGCGTTGGAGATTGAAGTGGGGCATTCAGAGCTGCTGGAGGAGTATGTGAATTTTCTGCTAGAGTATCCAGAGGAATGTATAGCAGGTCTAAGAACGATTGTGGAGGCAGCGCTTCGGTATCGTTGGCAGATTGATCGAGTTTTACATATGTTTGCGAATCAGGTTCAGGGTGTTGGTGTGAAATTAGATTCTTCAAACAACGCAGATATGTACCATTATTGTTATTACCGAGCTTTATACGAACAATGCATGGGAAGGCAAAAGAAAGCGGTGGAGTTCATTTTGCAGGCAATCAGGTTAGCGGATGAGCTTGAGATGAATCGATATTTCAAAAAATGCGCGTCACTATGGGAATTGCTGCGGGAAGATGCGACGGAGGAGCAGATTGGGCGGTATCGGACGTTTTTAAAAGGTAATGAATATATAAGTTTATTTTCTAGATAAAAATTTTAAAAAAGGAAAACTTTTATATTTTTGAGTTGTTCTTTATTTTAAAGGAGGATCAGAAATTTAATTTTTCTAAATGTTATGTAGCAATGTGTTTTATGATTTTAGTTAGAAAATAATAATACGAGATAATGGGAGGTTTAATATTAATGAAAAAAATTTTAAAATTAGCAGGTATATTTGTTCTTTCTACTCCTTTTTTTCTAACAGGAGCAACTTATGCGCAAGGTAATAATCTAGAAAATAGTAACTCAGGTTTCTCTGTAGTAGATGCCAAAAATTATAATAACTTAAAAGAATTCAAATTCAGAGACGAATTCGGCCTCGGAGCAATCAGTATCAATACACTATCACTGGGCGACTCAGATAATGGAAATAAATTTGGTATAAAACTTTCTAAAATAGAAGAAGAGCAGTTATCCTCAAGAATTGTCCATCAATCTAAAACCTTACCACTTGTAGATGAGTTTATTGAGGTAAATGGCGGTTACGAAAATGTTATAGCATATATAGATCAAAAGTCAGGAGGTGTTTTAAATGTAGGAATTAAGAATTTAGATAATGAAGAAAATTTTAAATTAAACATTGAAAAAATCTATGGTTATGATGGGAATCGTGTACACTTTTTTGTGACGAAATATTCAGAGCAGGACTTGAATGAATTTCATGACAATCTTATTAGTTACTTAAATCAAGATTTCAATGGTGTGAGAATAACTGAACTTGTAGTAAATGTCCCGGAGCAAAAAGTCGAGGTTGGCGTAGAAGAGCTAAATGAAGAAAAAAGAAAATTTCTAGAAGATACTTTCAACTCAGAGATGTTACTAATTAGAGAAGCTAGAACTACTCTGAACCATGATAGAAATACGACATTTAATCCTTTACAAGCTGGAATTAACATTACCAATACAAACACTGGTGGCGGATGCACAATTGGTTTCTTGGCTAAAGCACGTACAACCAGCTCTAATTTCGTCATTACAGCAGGTCATTGCGGGACTGCTGGTAATAGTTTCAAACAAGGATCAAACAGCATCGGTACAATGGGGGCCAGGTATAATAGTGGGAATGTAGATGCAGCTACAATAGGCTTGTCATCTTTATCATATAGCAATGATTTATACACAAGTGCCTCAAGAGGAGGATACTTTGATCTGGTACAAGGTACTAACAATGAATTTGTTGGAGAAATGACTTGTCTTTCAGGGGCATCCACAGCTACTAATCCTGTATCATGTGGTGTGTTAAAAAGTAAAGCTACTTCTGCAACTTTTAATGGGGTCAATTTTACTGGTTTAAGAACGGCTACTTATTCTACTGTTCCTGGAGATAGTGGAGGACCGGTATATTACAGTACAATATTAAAGGGTATAAATAAAGGTTATATAGGTAGCGACGGGGTATATTCTCATATAAGTAATGTTTTGAGCAAACTCGATGTAGAACCCTTATTGAAATAAATAGGAGGTACATTAATGTGAAATTAAGTAAGATTTTGCTAATATGTTTCACTCTATGTTTATTGAGCGCCTGTACCATTTCTAATTCTGGTAGTCAAAGAATTCAAGGATCTGTAAAAGAGATTGACCAAGATAATAATAGAATCCTTGTAGTAAGTGGTTTGATATCAGATGATCTTGATGAAGATACAAATAAATTAATTAAATCAAACAAATATAGTGAAGTATATTGGGTTAGTGGTGTAAATATATCCCAATTTGCAATTGGCGACGAGATAGAAATTTTTTATGATAATCTGGAGACATCGTACCCTGGGATACTTACTGCTAAGAAAGTTAATAAGCTTGTAAATGAGTGAGTGAACAAAATAAAGAAGAGTATAGACCGATTTAATTTCACAAAAATATAATGATGTACGTCTATTCAAGTTTACATCCATATAAAGGCAACTTAGAAAAAAATTTTTAGTTGATAAACTCTTAAATTGTGATCTCATACGTAGCACCGCGCTCACCTTTTAGAGACAATTCAGGCCACGCAACCAGAATTGTCTCTTTTTATTGAACAAATTAATCTTTCAGCCCTATAACCGGGTTATCTATCTGACATAAACTAGCGTATACTGAGGGAATAGCAAATATCTTCAAATTGCATATTTAAATTGACCCATATTATTGATACACTAGATCAAGGTTATATTCATTCAGAGAAGGGGCGGGCCTGTTCAAGAATGGGGCTTGCTGCAATGCCAAATCGATAACGCTTACATCCTTTTGGCAAATATAGGATATAAGGACGGTAGACATGAGCCAGGGACAAACGAGTACAGATGTTATCTTGATTGGTGCCGGAATTATGAGTGCAACTTTGGGAACTTTGCTTAAACAATTGGCACCAGACTGGAATATTAAGGTTTTTGAGAAGCTCGCCAGTGCGGGGGAGGAAAGCTCCAACGAATGGAATAATGCCGGAACCGGGCATTCTGCATTGTGCGAACTTAACTATACCGTTGAACGACCAGACGGATCCGTAGATATTAGCAAAGCCATTACGGTGAATGAGCATTTTCAAATCTCAAGGCAATTTTGGTCCTATCTCGTCAAAAGCAATCTGATTCGTAATCCGCGGGACTTCATTATGCCGCTTCCTCATTTGAGTTATGTACATGGAGAGCAGAATGTCCTGTTTCTAAAAAGACGCTTTGAAGCGTTAGCAAAACATCCGTTGTTCGTGGGCATGGAATTCTCGGATAATAAGAAAAAACTGGCGGAATGGATTCCGCTGATGATGAAAAACCGCACGGGCAATGAACCGATTGCAGCCACCAAAATTGACTCCGGTACGGATGTTAACTTTGGTGCTTTAACGCGTATGCTAATGGAACACTTGAAGAAACAAAACGTGGATATCCACTACCAACATAGCGTGAAGAATATGAAACGCACAAGCAATGGATCTTGGGAATTAGCCGTGAAAAATCTGAAGAGCGGGACCGTCGAACGACACACCGCGCAATTCGTTTTCATCGGTGCGGGTGGCGGAAGCTTGCACTTGCTGCAAAAATCCGGCATTCCAGAAGGCAAACATATTGGCGGCTTCCCGGTGAGCGGCATCTTCATGGTGTGCAAAAACCCGAAAGTCGTGGAGCAGCACCATGCCAAAGTATATGGTAAAGCTTCGGTGGGTGCTCCACCGATGTCTGTCCCGCATTTGGATACCCGATTTATTGAGAATCAAAAATCGCTATTATTTGGACCGTTTGCCGGATTCTCACCAAAATTCTTAAAGACGGGCTCCAATGCTGATCTGATTACGTCCGTGAAGCTGCACAACTTGCTCACGATGCTTGCGGCAGGCGTCAAAGAAATTTCATTAACGAAATACCTGATCCAACAGCTCATGTTATCCAAGGAACAACGTATGGCCGAATTGCGTGACTTTGTTCCTGACGCCAAGAGCGAGGATTGGGATATGGTGCTGGCGGGCCAGCGTGTGCAGGTGATTAAGGACACGGCCCAAGGCGGCAAAGGAACGCTTCAATTCGGCACGGAGGTAGTCACTGCGGCGGATGGTTCGATTGCGGCATTGCTCGGAGCTTCACCGGGTGCATCGACTGCTGTTCATGTCATGCTGGAGATCCTCCAGAAGTGCTTCCCGCAGCATATGGATGCGTGGGAGCCAAAGATCAAGGAAATGGTTCCTTCCTATGGTAAATCACTTGTAGAGAACCTCGATCTTCTAAACCAAGTCCATGCTTCAACCGCTCGGGTGCTCGGGCTGACGGCTGAGAAATCAGTCGTTCGGATGTAACGAGCTGTATGTTTCCTCTTCTATAGTAGGTGTGATAAAGAGCTAAGTCGGCTAAAAACCGAGCTTAGCTCTTTTTTTAAAATGACCTTCAGTTGTATGCTGCTCTTCTTTTCAGAACTACTCCACGCAAGTCAGAGCATTCCCTTTAATTTAACCAGTCGTAATACTTTCGCCCTGTTGGGAGAACGTGGAATCTGAGATGATGGGTTCATCAAAGGTTCGGGTCACGAACTTCGGACCTTTGCCCTTCAGGCTATGGCGATCCTTCCTTCTAACTTCATTGGCGAACTTAGGGTTGCCGCTTTCCTGAAGATCTCAATTCAGAGAGGAGGCGTCCAGGCTATCATATTCCTTCCTTCTACAGCAGACCACCAATTGTAGGGATATGGCTTTCCTGGACTCTTTTATCATGAACAATACCATCTATTTGCGCAGAGCGAACAAACTCATGATCGAGCAAGAACAAGGGGAGAAACAGCTGCCGAAGATTTATTTGGCGACTGCCCTTAAAAATATAGAAACGCTTGGCTACACGTTCTCGGATGAGTTGATGCAAGCCGTGCGAACGTTATCCAAGGAACAGTTTGAAGCATTGGTTGCCCAGGTTGTGGCTGATCTGAGAATCATGGTCGGCGCGCATGTGGACTACAAACCGATGTACCCTGGATTTCCAACGCAGGTGATGGAGGAAGATGAGGTGGAGCTCTACCTGAACGCCATCCTTCATTATCTGACCCTGATATATCCAAATCGTGAACCCGTGGAAAGAGTGCCTTTGCTGGACAAAGTAAACCTGAAAGTCATTGGCCTCGGCAACAAGGCAGACTTCCAGACGCTCATGCGCCAACTGATCGAAGCGAAGGGCTCCATCTCGGAGACAGACAAAGCAGATATCGATACGGTGCTGGAGCATTCGGAACCGGATGAAGTGGATGCGCTGTTGCCAGCGGAGATTCCGTTCAAGGAAAATGTGGGGTTCGTGGTGGCTTCATTATTGAAGCACGAAAAGGCCCATATCGACCGGATCTGTCCATATTTCAGAACGGCAACCGACGTCCTGCGTCTCGCCGTGGCCTGGTCGGATGGTGATGTCAGCCTGGCTGTGGCTTCACCTTTCCGAAAATTCAAGCGGCGTGAGAGACGACTGCTGCTTGGTCTCCTGGAACAATGCGGTTCGATTACGGAAGATATGCTCCGTTACAAGGATCGCTGGATTCGTCTGGGCGAAATTCTGCATCCTTCGGAATATAAGCTGCGGTACCCGCGATGCGAGGAAGCTTTTGATCTTTTGCGGAATAACAAGCCGTTTACGACCTTTAACCGGAGTGTGGAGCTTGCCTTTCAATACCAGAATGTGTGGAGTCTGATTGAGCTGTTGAAGCAGCGCCCGGGTGAATTTGCGAGAAGATTGGATCACTTGTTGCGCTCTACCACGGATAAGGAATATGTATTGCTGGCGTTCAGTGAAATTCTGGAGCACGTATCAACCCCGGTATTGTTGCAGGTAAAACAGCATTTTGCCCAGCGTAATGAGCCGCAGGATCTGCGTGTATTTTTCCCGAAAGGCAATGTAGCGAAAGCTTTTGCTGTTCCGAATCAGCTTTCGAAGATAGACGATGGCATTTGTCTCGACGTTGTGCAGATGTGTGAACAGGCGCTGGTGCAGCGTTTTGCAGCCCTTCCTTCGCTTGGAAAGACGTATGTCGATCCGCAGCTCCATGATTATCTGGTGCCCTTTTCCCAAAGATCGGCGAGCAAGGCTCTTCATACGATTGTACGGGGAAGCCGGGTGCCGATGGCGCAAGGAGATACGATTCGTTTCTTCAACTGGTGGAAGGAAGGGACCATGAATGGTCAAGCAACGGGGCGCGTGGATATCGATCTATCTGCGGTGATGTACGATGAGAACTGGAACTATGTGGAGCATATCTCCTATACGAATCTGCGTTCATTCAAGTACCAGGCCGTTCACAGCGGGGATATCGTGACAGCGCCTCATGGCGCAAGTGAGTTCATTGACCTGCATATTCCGTCGATCGTTGCTTATGGCGGACGTTATGTGGTGGCGAGTCTGCTTTCCTTTACGAGTCATCCGTATTGCGATTTGCCGGAGTGTTTTGTGGGCTGGATGATGCGGAAGAAGCCGGGTTCCGGGGAGATTTTCGAGCCGTCCACAGTGGCTAACAAAATCGATATTACTGCGGATACGCAGATTGCGATTCCCGTCATTATGGATCTGGTGGAGCGTACGGTAATCTGGACCGATCTGGCGCTCACCAGACACCCGGATTACTACAATAATGTCGAAGGCAATCAAAAAGGGATGGTCCTGATGGGTAAAGCTCTGACTACGTTGCGTAAACCGGACCTGTACGACTTGTTCACGCTTCATGCCAAGGCCCGAGGTGAACTGGTGGACACGATAGAACAGGCGGATACGATTTATTCGGTGGAGCAAGGGATTACCCCATTCGATATCGGGCAGATTATGGCGGAATATTTGGCTTAAGTCGATCACATGTGAATACAGAGGCGTAGACAGAAAAGAGCAGCGGAGAGCTGCTCTTTTTTTGGTTTATGAGTGACGATTGCCGGAATTAAACTGTCTAGAGAATGAATTACACTTGTGTCCTTCACTCATTCGCTTCTTTCAACACTTCTGCTCCGCCTGATTCCATAAATTCCTGGACGAAATCATCAAATTCACTCAACGGCCTCTCCCCAGTGATAAAGGCGATGTAAGCCTTGTTCTTCAGCTTAATCAATTCCGGGCCGCTCTTGATCAGGGAGGGTGTCGCCACCTCAAGCTCGTTGTAGATGCCGTCCTTGTCCAGCCCAAGAGTCGAGGCCCATTGTTCGCGCTGTGCGGTCTGTTTTAGCGGAATGGTCATACCGAGATTAGCGCCAATTAGATTCTGATAGCTAAACATGGTGTCATACGGAGGCAGGATGATGATATCCTGCGAATGAGTTTTGGCTCTCGTCCAATGCTTACCCTGTATGCCGAAGGTCATTGTGGCTGCTTCATCCGGGTCAGGGTTCGCGCTAACGTAATCCAGGATCTGTAGTATGGTTTCCAGCTTGCCCGGCTCCTTGACGGCATCGGCACCGATGGCGGTGAAGCTCATTAACATATCGTAGGCTCTGGAGCCGCGTTGACCATATGGTCCGGTGAAAGGCCTGCTCAATACAACACGAGCATTAGGATTCTTGGCTACCAGTTCCTTCACGTTAAAGGTGGATTGAACTGGAGTCTCCACGGCATGTCCATATTCATCGTAGCTCCACTCCAGGTAATCAGCCTCCTGAATCCAGTGGTAGTAATTGCCCATGGAAGTCATGCCAATCCTGCCGTTAATAAAGGCGTGGGACAAGTGCTTATAGCCACCCTTATTCTCTCCGGTGATGAACTCGGGATCAATCACGCCGTCCTGATACCATTTGCGCAAATAGTGAAGAGCTTCCTTCATTTCCGGCTGCAGCGCGCCGATGACCTTCTTCCCGTTCTTATCACTGAAATAGAGCTGATCTGCGAAGACAATCTGACCGAAGGCGCCAAACACAACGTTCATCCCTTCGCTGGACAAACCGTAGGTATCCTTAATACCATTACCGTCGGGGTCATCGTTGGTAAAGGCATAGATTACTTTTTCGAAATCGGCTAACGTTTGTGGTACCGACAGGCCCAGTTTCGCCAGCCAATCCTGCCGAAAAACGACTGGACTCCGATAGATATTGGTTGGGTTAATGACAGGGATGCCATAGGATATGCCGTCGATTATCCCGGAGTTTTGATAAGCGGGTGCATTCTCTCGAATGGCTCGCATCAGGTTTGGAGCATACGTGTTAAGCGTATCCAGTGGAATCTCGGCCAGCAGTCCTTGCTGCTGGTATTTCAGCAGGTCCTGCGGCTGACGGATGCGGAACAGATCGGGAATTTCGCCTTGGGCCAGCTTCATGTCGAGCAGTGCTTCATATTTGTTGTTCTCTAGGTTCCACACATCCAGATCGACGTTGAACTTATCCTCCACGTACTTTAGCATTTCAGCATTTTCGGGCACCGAAAGATTCTGATGCAGGGTCCATGAAATTCGGTAACGTGGAGTACTGGAGCCCGACTCGGTCTGTTGTGTTTCCGTTGAGGTCTGCTGAACGGATTGCAGATCACAACCGCTCAGAGTGCTGGCCACGATGACTGGAATCAGCATGGCGAGAAGTGAAGTAACGCGTAGCCATCCCTTTTTTTTCATCCTGTATTCCTTCCTCACCTTAAGATCCGGCTTCCGTCAGCCCGGCAGAAGCGATATTGCGCAAGTAATGGCCTGGCGTACAACCGTACATTTCCTTGAACCGTTTAATGAAATAGGCAGTGGTTCCGTAACCGACGGAGCTTGCGATCCGTTCAATGGTCATGTTGTTGTTCTCAATCAGTTTTTTGGCCCGTTCCATGCGTCGGGAGGTGACATAATCGGTATAGGTGACGCCGAGCTCTTCCTTGAAGAGCTTACTCATATATTTGGGGCTGATGAACACCTGTGCAGCTACCATATCCAGTGATAAGTCTTCCGGAAGATGATCCTCGATATATTGCTTCGCCAGTTCAATTGTGGAGACTGCTCGTTCGCTGTTCCGCTTCTCCGTCTCTCTAATGAACACGGTAACAGACTCCACCAGCCAGTCGCGGTACGCGTGGATATTGCGGATACTGATGTATTCATGGTACAGATCAGGATGGCCCAATTGAAGAGGATGCTTATAACGAACGTTTTTCACTACATCCGAGTAAATGAATACCGTATTCGCCAGCATAAAATGGCAATAGTCAGCGGGGTACGCTCCCTCCCGCATCGTGGTAACGATCTGATCGATCGCTGCGGCGCTCTCTTCTGGCTGCCTCGCGTGCAGCTTGTCCCTGAACTTTGCGAGCATGGCCTGTGGTATTTCATCCAGGTTATGCTCCCGCAGGAGCAGGTTATGGTCCTTCAGTATGGCTAGTTCCGGTAAGAAGTAAGCATATTTCATTCGTGTCTGCGCTTCGTTGTAGCTTAGATGCACGTCTGCCAGTTCCTGCACCCAGGAGCCCAGCGATAGCTGGATATCCTGCTGGAATTGCTCCCTTGCTTTGGATAGCAGCAAATTGGAGAATTGGTCCAGCAGCGGGTCAGATGCGATATGGCTGCACAGGATAACCACCAGTTTTTTGTCCGGTAATTCTTCTGCAATGAGCTGGCTGTCAGGCAGGGGCAGGGTTTCCAGCCCATGTATCATTCGGGATACCATGGCTGACAGGCTTTCAGAGCTGAGGCTTGCGGAGGCTTCTCCTGTATTTAGAAGCAGGCAGCAGTACTCTTTGTATTCCTGTGAAATGCCCAGAGAAGCCAGTTCCTCCATCCATTGCTCCCGGGTATATCCACCTCGTAATAAATTCAGCACAGCATTGTGCTTAATAGCCGGGCTGTTCGCCAGAAGTGTCTCTTCGAGATTATTCACTTTATCACTTAATTGCATGAAGGCTCGGTCGATCAGCCGATATTCATTCGTAATATGCTTCGGCTCAGGGTCGGATAAATCCTTAATTCGGCTGACGAGGCGTTTAATCGGGCTATAGTTGGCCTTGGTCAGCAAAGCAGATAGCACAAGTCCGATTAGGATGGCGAAGAGGCAGATACCGAGAATTAGCTTCTGGACCATAATCGATTGCTCATAGTAGAAGCTGGCCGGCATTGCGCTGTAGATGGTCCAGCCGGTAGATGGGAGTGTCTGATAAGACACAACATAGGACGTATCACCAATCGTATCGTCAAAGCTTCCCACAGTGCTTCCGGACTTTAGTGCCTTCGTAATGCTGGACTGGAAGTCTCCCTGCGTTTCGTGAATGTCTATTTTGGCATCGCTGATGGCGCTGCCTGCTGCGTTCACAACAAACGTACTCTTGTATTGGGAGGGCATCATATTCTCTATGATGCTGCTTATGGCACTTTCATTTACGTCAATTGCAACAATGACATCTCCAGTCTCGCCTGTGGACTGAAAGGGATAGCTGTGTGCATACGTGAACAGCGCATTACCGCTGCCGCTTGCAAGGCTGGAGAAAATATCCTGGGGCACCTGTCGTGTAGGCGTCCACAGGCTGTTTTGTTTATTGCTTCGCATGCCGTTAAGCCAATCGGCATAATGTGTCGCACCTTCCCCTTGATCGGCATTATACTTCAGACCGTATAGAGACGATAACATAATGTTCTGCCCTGGATAATAGAGGTGTATCGCCTGAATAAGATCACTATTGCCGGCTACCCTGGACTTGAGCAATTCCTGAAGATCGATGACGTGGTCCAGACCATTCCGATAGGATGGCTCAGCGAACAGGCGAATGTCTGCAGATTTGTCGAGCGATAGATCCAGATAGATCTGCTGTACTCTTTTCAGCACGGTATTTTCAATTGTACGGACTGTATTTTCAAGAATCAGCTGATTCTTGTTCTGCAATTCTTCATTGTAACTGCGCGAAAAATAGATATAGAAGAAAGAGCATACGAGCAGGACAATGACGAGCACGATGGATACATAAGATGCCGCCAGCCCGGCCCACGCAGAGCTCCATTTTTTCATGATGCATACCTCCCGGCGACGATTATACACTACACGATTGACCATCAGTTCATGATTTTTATTAAGAGAATGTTAAATGTCGAAAAAAGGCGATATTGATCCTAAATTGATACAATGGCGAAATTGTTTTATTGCTGGTTGAAGGGGCCTGATGCTACATTGAGACCGATTCGAGACCAACTACAAAACGATGGGAGTCGAAAAGAATTGAAAACGAAAGCCAACAAAAACAAAAAGAGAATGTTAGCCGCTGCTGTGGGTGTAGCACTTATCTCCAATTCATTCGCATCAAGCATTGCGCTTGCAGCGTCGGATGATACCACAATCCCGTTGCCGGCCGAGCCGACCTGGGGGTACTTTGTAGATACGTATAAGAGCAATAGTTCCTCCAACACAACAATAGAAACTAACTCGGCCATCGGCACACTGTCCAAGTTTCTGGACCTATGGACACCGGGTGATTCTTGGAACAATGGTACGAAGCTTAACGAGAAGGTACTGGACTACAACATTCAATATGTAGCCGATATCGCAGCAACACGTACTCAAGCGGAAGAGGATGCTGCCTACTATACGGACCGTACGAACCAATCCTACGGTGCGACCGAGGGTCTGGGTTCGCTGGCTGATGTGTATCGTGAAAAATCAGGCACATACACCACAATTACGAGCATACCGGACGATGCCACGACAACAAAGTATGATGATGGTAATAACACGAACAAAGCCGGAGATTCGAATTCCGATCTGGGCAAAATGGTAGATCTCGTTGGAGCCTTGCGGGGTAACGCCGCATCTTCGAATCCATCAAAAAATTTCTTCAATTATATGCGTCCTTTCCGCTGGCTGAATACGAATGAGGTTGTCGTGCCAACGCTGAGACCGGCAATCAAAGAAGAGAAAGATGCAGCCTCTGACGGCGGCTTCCCGAGCGGGCATACCAATGCGTCCTACCTTGCTGCACTTGCATTAGCTTATGCGACACCTGAACGGTTCCAGGAGTTGGTAACCCGTGCATCGGAGATGGGTAACAACCGGATTGTAGCCGGAATGCACTCTCCGCTGGATGTCATGGGCGGACGTGTACTCGCAACTGCTCTGGCAGCAGGTGCTCTGAATGATCCGGAAAATGCAGACCTGAAACAAGCAGCGTATGATCAGGCGCATAGCGTATTGTTGAAAGAGACTGGCTCAGCAGAAGATCGTTTTACCGACTATGAGAAAAACAAGGCTGATTATACCCAGCGTCTGACCTACGGGTTTGAGCAGATCAGTTCCACAACGGAATCGGTGGCGGTACCTAAGGGAGCAGAAGTGCTGACTGAGACCAGACAGCCTTATCTGACAGATCAACAGCGTCGTGCTGTGCTGGCAACAACGGCAATAGAATCGGGCTACCCTTTGCTTGATGACCCGGAAGGTTGGGGACGTCTTAATCTGTTTGCGGCAGCAGACGGATACGGTGCATTCAATAGCGATGTAACGGTAACGATGGATGCCAGCAAGGGTGGTTTCAACGCCATGGACGTTTGGCGGAACAACATCTCCGGTACGGGCAAGCTGACGAAAGAAGGCAGTGGTACCTTGAAGCTGCGGGGAACTAATACCTACTCCGGCGGTACCCAGGTTAATGCAGGTACATTGGAAGGTGATACCGCTACTGCATTCGGGAGTGGCGATGTGGTCAACAGCGGTGGTACGGTTACGGAGAGCGTAACTGGAAAATGGAACATCGAAGGCAACTTCACGCAGGCCGCTGACGGTATGCTAGAGCTGAACGTAGCTTCCGCAAATGACGTACTCGATGTTAAAGGTACGGTAAACACCTCTGGAACATTGCACGTGAACTTTGCCAACAGCTATGTGCCGGGTCCAGGTGTTGTGACGCTTGTAAACTATGGCGCTAATCAGCAAAGTGGAAAATTTGCCTCCGTTCAGGTAGAGGGTCTGCCAAGCAAATATAGCACTCAAGTTGTGTATCTAAGCAACCAGATTGCATTGTCTATTACCGATACAACAAATCCAGGTACAACGACACCTGGTACAGGTGGCGGTTCAACTACGACACCAACTAACCCAACAACAGATCCTGATACAGATTCAGGAACGGTTACAACGCCTCCTACAACGGAACCAACGGCACCTCCTGCAACACAAGTCAATCCGTTCAAATCCGGTGTAGTTAGCCAGGAAACAGTTCTGAAGACACTTAACGAAGCCATTGCTGCAACGAAAAATGAAACTAAAACCTTCAGTGATATCTCAGGTCACTGGGCCGACAGAAACATCAGTGCTGCCATGAAGCTGCGCATGATTAACGGTTATGCCAATGGCAAGTTCCAGCCTAATGCATCCGTTACCAGAGGGGAATTTACCGCTATGATCGCTCGGGCATTCGGTCTCGGCGAAAGCTCGGCTTCGGCCAGCTTCAAGGATACCAGCTCGAACTGGGCTGCGGGTTACATCGGTGCTCTGGCTGATAAGGGAGTAATCGGTGGTTATCCGGACAGCAGCTTCAAGCCAAATGCAACAATTTCCCGCGCCGAGATGGTGGCAATCATTGCTCGCATGCTCAATCTGAATGCACTGGCGACCAGCACACCAGCCAGCTTCAACGATGTGGATAGCAGCAATTGGGCTGCAGATGTGATTGCACAAGCTTCATCTGCGAACCTTGTTCAAGGATTATCATCCTCCGTGTTCTCGCCGAACGGCAAAGCAACAAGAGCTGAAGCTGTGACGTTGATCATTCGCGCACTGGAGAGCGACAGCTCAATCAAAGAGCTGATCGAAGGCTTGTAAAAGCATATATATGCTATTCGCTGGAGCCGAAAGCTCAGCCCCATTGAATAGCGCATCCATATAACTTCAAAGGGCGAGCTGGTTCCGGTAATACGGACCAGCTCGCTCTTTTTGATATTATTCTCAGGGCCAGACGAAGAATTAAAGAGCAACATCTCAAAAAAGGCACCGTGATATAACTATTCTTGTAATTAGAATAGAGGAGATGAGCACATGGACGTATTAAAAGGTAAAATCGCTTTAGTCACGGGGGCAAGCCGGGGAATCGGCAGAAGCATCGCGCTGCGATTGGCTCAGGAGGGCGCATATGTTGTAGTTCACTATGGAAACAGACAAGATGAGGCGGAAGCAGTCGTTCGCCAGATTGAGCAACATGGAGGCAATGCCTGCGCTGTGGGTGCTGACCTGAGAACGATGGACGGCGTTCATCACTTATTTGCTGCGCTGGATGAGGTTATTCAGAATCAGACGGAGGCCAGTGGATTCGATATTCTGGTGAATAATGCGGGGATCGGGCAGATTGTAGGGATTGAAGAGACGACAGAAGCTTCTTACGAAGAGGTCATGAATCTTAATGTAAAAGCACCACTTTTTGTGACACAGCAGGCTCTGGCGCTAATGAATGACGGGGGGCGAATTATTAATATTTCGTCCTTTGTAACCAGGGTAGCTTCTCCAGGAGTATTCACGTACAGCATGTCCAAAGGAGCGATTGATACGTTTACGCTGCTTCTCGCGAAGCAGCTAGGGAGCCGCAATATAACCGTCAACGCCATCCAGCCGGGAATTATTAATACCGAGATGAATGCTGGGACGCTGCAGAATACGGAGGGGCAAAAATATGCGGCTGGCCTTTCCGCCTTTGGCCGATGGGGGGAGCCGGAGGATATTGCAGATATTGCTGCCTTTCTGGCTTCACCGGATAGCCGTTGGGTAACGGGACAATTACTTGATGCAAGCGGCGGATCGCATCTATAACCGCATGGCGGATGAGCCTTCTTAAATGGCTTGATGAGCTCAGGTAATATGAACGTAGTTGGATGAATAATAGGGGCGCATACCTTTCGGGTGGGCGCTCTTATTTCTTTTTTAGCTGTGTTGAAAGGTGTAAAGAAGTTAAGCAGAAAACCGTAATTATGATAAGATTCATCGGCTTCTTAACGTTAGAAAACCTTTGGATATAAAGATTTCAGTCAAAAAATCATTTCAATAAGTTACAAAAATTACTATTAAATGAATATATATGGATGTATAATGTTTTTTGTAGTCATAAATAACATTTAATGTATTTTAAGTGTGGGGGGCGATTAGCTTATTGGACTGAGGGTTTAAAAGTGTATGAGTACCGAAAAATAAAAAAGAGGGAGCTAGTGAATATGAAAAAAATACTTAGTTTATTATTGGTAACTGTATTGTTATTTTCGTTTAATACAAGTGTATTTGCAAATGACAATATAAATGATGGTTTGGAGCAAGAAAAAACTAACAAGATTTTTGAATATAATATTACTCCTAATGATCAAGAATGGAAAAAATTATCAAATAAGCAGGAAATGTTAGATGCAACTCGGATTCCAAATGATGTATTGAAAAAGATGACTACTGAAGAGGTTGTTAATGCAGTACTTGATTATCCTTTGGTGATAAATATCTATGCATACGATACTTATGAGGCTGGACTCAAGGCATTAGCTCAAGACTCAGATGCATTTGGAGAATTACTTAACCGTCCTGATGGTGGAAACGAACTATTAAAAAAATTACAAGTTAACAAGACCTTGAGTAGTGAATCCTCATTAGAGGATTTAACATTAAGCGTTTTATTAACTGAAACTGCGATTTGGAACTCTGTATCAGATAAAAAACTGGCAAAAGATTTGGTCCTTACTGCAACCAACAGCACTGTAAGAACACCGAAAGGTACAAGCGTGCCAGTGATAATCCGAGGTGAAGAGCTAACTTTTACTCAAAAAACACAACTAAATAATTCTTACATTAATTCTTATCCAAGTGCTACACTCGTATCTACTTCAACAAGTAATTACAATTGTCATTCATACGCGTGGTATTCCGATTCAACAAGTAATACTTACTGGATGAACGATCCAAGTCCATATATGACTGATGGAAGTTATTCAAGTTTTACCAATTTAATTAATGCAGTAATCGGGACACGCGTATACTATGATTATGGTGAACATTCTGGAATTGTTTATGAAGCTGGCGGTCCATTAGCAAGTGTAAAATACTTAAAAGTGATCTCGAAATGGGGAATGGCACCTCTTATGAAACACCGAGCCGATTACTCACCTTATGCTTCAGAAAATTTAACTATCTGGAAGAAAAACTGAACTAATTTCTGAGATTTATATAAGATTTTTGCTATAATATAATATATGTCCCTATCTCAGTAAAGATAGGGACAATTTTCATTAAATTGAAAAAGAAAGTTAAGGAGAGTGGAAAGTGAATAAATTAATGTTTTTTGTATTGTGTCTGACGATGTGCACTGTAGTTACTGCTTGTGGAGGTGGTGAAAAAATTACGAACAACTCTGTTGCTAAATTAAGTGAGATTGAAATTAAGGCCAATGATAAGGAGATTACTCCAACTGTTATTTTAATATCTGGGAATAAACAAGACTATTGGAATATGGATTCCTTTCAATCCATTCTGAAAAATTCCGATTCTGTTGTACCCTATGTAAAGATAGGAGAGACTATTTCAATTAAATTTGATAATCAAAAATCTGCGCCTGATTCATACGAATTGGTTGATTATGTTCTTACTGAGAAAGGGGAAATTAAATATAAGCAGCCAGATTTAACGAAGCTAACGATGGAATTCAATTCTGGAACAGGATCTTTTATTCTTCCAGTGAATGAGTTAACGTATGCGAGTTCTAATAGTGAGGATTATGAACCAGGTGCTGTCCTAAGAGGTTTTCGACTGCTTTCTAAGTGGAAAAATACTACTCAAGAGATGTCTTTTATTATTAAAACAGATGCCATTCCAAAATAGAGATGAGTCGATTCATTAAATGCCCGTCAATTAACTAAAGACGGGTATTTTTGTTTAGTCAAAAAAGCGGGTCTATAATTAAGAACTGTAGATTGTTAAAAAAGGGATACATATAGTGTATATAAAAAATTAAGTTGGTTGAAACGGAATACTACAAACCGTTGAACCGTGCCTGATGAAAGGGGTAAAAATGAAAAACATACTGTTCAAATACATGGGTCAATTCACATCTCTTAACGAGCAGGAACAGCGGGCTATTGTTGAAAATATCCTCGTGAAGGATTATAAAAAAGGAACCGTACTCTTTAGACAAGGGGAGGTTCCCGCCAAATGCTACTTTGTGCTAAAGGGATGCGTACGCCAATACGCGATAGATGAAACGGGAAAAGAAGTCACCTCCAATTTCTATACCGAGGAACAAGCGGTCTCTATTTTCAATCGTCATCAGCACAATAAGCCATCGGCTTATACTTTAACCTGCCTGGAGGACTGTGTATTGGTTGTTGGTGACTTTCAAGTGGAGGACGACATGATTCTCCAATATCCCCCACTGGAAACGATGATACGCAAAATGGTAGAGGAGAACTTGGGTCAGGTTCAGGATGAATGGACATCATTTATCGGGTCTTCACCGGAAGAGCGATATCAATCGTTATTGCGAAAACGACCCCATCTCGTCGATCGTGTACCCCAACATCAATTAGCCAGTTATCTGGGAATAACCCCAGAGTCATTAAGCAGAATCAAGAAGCGTGTTCATAGCCGTGATGATGGGTAAAGAAGTGTTTCATGAATAAACAAGGGCATCATGATCTGTGGGATGGCTTTCCTCCTTTAATGAGCATCCAAATGCCTAAGCCCAGTTCGCCTGCGACCATGGGTATAGCAAATACCACTTGAAGCACTGTAATCAGCGCATCATATTGAGAAAGAAACGTTTTGCTTAGGTGAATGATAATATAGCCTATACCAGCGAGTAGTACCAAGATGCTGATCGCTTTGGGAATGCAGTTTGATTTTAAAGCCACATAGCCCACGATCAGCAGGTGTGAACCAAATACGACCAAGCCCACCGACCAGAATTGTTCGAATGCTTCCAGACAGAGAATCATTAACGCTTGCGTCTGTTCCATTGGAAGTGAGGGTTTCGAATGTCCTGAGAGCAGCATTACCATGAGCAAGTTCAGGATGGCGATGCCCAGCAGCGATGAGTAGATAAGACGCAGGCAAGCTCCAAGCAGTGAGAGGTTTTTATGAACAGGCTTCAGGAAAATATACAGCGCCCACGAGACAACAACGTCGCTAATCAGAATGATGATCCATCCCAAAATCTCGGCCTTGAACAAGCCATATGATGCTGTGATATAGTTGAATGTAGTGCTGGCATCGCCGGGTACGACAAGTTTGCCATGGATATAACTATAGGAAAAAAATGCAGCTAGGGCCATGATGATCAGCGTTATTCCTACAGTTACAGCAGCTTTCCGTTCGTAAGAATGTTCTTGTATGGATGTAGACATAGTAAGATAGCCTCCTGTGTAATATGGTTGATCTTTATTTTAATCAGGAGTTGCATGATCGGCATTGATTTAAATCAAGGCAAGCAAAATGCTATAATTTCTACAACGAATAAGAGAGGGAGGCAAGATCAATGAACGATGAACTCTTGGAACGGCTAGAGGCCTGGCATGAACAGGATGAATACGAAGAGATTGTGGATGCGATTACACAGGTTCCGGAGGAGGAGCGGGACTATATTCTGGTCAACCATCTGGGCAGAGCGCTGAATAATATGGAGCGTTACCAGGAGGCAGTGGAGCAATTCCTGTCGGTTGAAGAAGAGGGGCAAAATGACCCGCTTTGGCATTACCGTATTGGTCTGGCGTATTATTATTTGGAGCAATATGAGAATGCGCGTGAAGCTTTTGAAGCAGCGGACCGATTGGAGCCGGGAGATGAGGATACACAGGAGTTCCTGGAATGGATTCGGAATAAAACAACTGAGGAGCCAGCAAAGGAATCGGAAGAGGAGCCTGTGGAAACACTGCACTCTGTGACTGAAATCAACATCGAAGCTGCACCTGGTATCCATCCTGATTCGACGAGCTTTTGGAATGACAGTCCCGCAAACGTCGATCAATATGTGTTGTCCCCGCCTACCGATGAGCAGATTGAAGCCGTGGAGGAGCAGCTGGTATTCAAGCTGCCAACATTCTATATAAACATGATGAAACTACATAATGGTGGTGTTCCCCATTATCGTTATTTTCCGGTTAGCCAGGCCGGGAATGATGGGAAGATCTACATTGAAATTTCAAATATCCTGGGTGTTGGACGTGAGAAGGCACATTCATTGGGTGGAGAAGCGGGCAGCCGGGTGATGATCGAGCAGGGTGGTTACCCGGAAATCGGTGTCGTCCTGAGTGAGTGCCCGTCTGAGTCTGAGGTGGTGATGCTGGATTATCGTGAATCCGGTAATGCTGGCGAACCTGAGGTTGTTCATGTAAATAAAGCAGAAGGCTACAAGATCACTTGGCTCGCGCCAAATGTTGAAACCTTTATTCGTGGTCTGGTGAATGAAGAAAAACAACCTGCAAACCTTGAGGGGTCACTTTAAAGAGGGTTGTAGCTTCCTGTTATATACAATATTGAAGAAGCTGCATCCCGTAACAAAGGGTGCAGCTTTTTTAGTTGAGTACTTCCCATGTCATTTGGTAAAAGATGCACGTAATGTTGATGGTGAGATCATCGTATATTCTGTTTAGCTGCGTTCAGGCAGCTCCCGCGTTGGTTCTTCCCCATAAAGCTCGTTCAAATGAGCGATGTGGCCGACGCCCCAATCATTCATGGCCTGTAATAAAGGCGTCATTCGTTGACCATATTCCGTGATGGAGTACTCGACTTTGGGCGGAATCTGCTGATAGATTTCGCGATATTCCAATTCCCTTAATTGTTGGGTGAGCATTTTCTTGGTGATTTCAGGGATTGCCCTTTGGAGTTCACTAAATCTCATGGTGCCATTGGCGAAAAGCCGAAGTAAAATCACCGGTTTCCATTTTCCAACAAGGATATCCAACGCCGTTTCAAACTTGCAATACGTACTCATAGGAAGTCCTCCAATCCTTTATTTATCTAAGGTTTCTTTTTGTATACTATGTTTAGTTTAAGTGCCTACTTCTAAATAGTTACCCCATAAAATATTATATGCCTAGGTGTTGATCATATACAAGAAGAGGGGCTTGCCGGTTATGAATATGGCGTTATGGATTGTTCAAGGCATATTGGGGGTAGGATTTATTTTCTCGGGATGGATGAAGGCGTTCCAGTATGAAAAGGCAAAAAAATCGTGGCCGTGGGCAAACGAAGTTCCGAGAGGGTTGGTGTTTTTTATCGGAATTGTGGAACTGGTTGGGGTCATTGGACTTATTGTACCTCAAGCAACGGATATCGCCCCTGTATTGACGCCACTGGCAGCGATTGGTCTCGCGATGGTTGTGCTGTTAGGAGCTATATTCCACATTGCCCGTAAGGAGTATAAGCAAATTGGCGTGAATATCGTCTTTCTTGCATTGGCTGTGATCGTAGCGATAGTCCGTTTTTAAGTTACAAGTCAAAAGAAAGAAATTTATGAGAAGGAAAGTAGAAGCGATTGATTTCCGGTAGGGTTACGGAGATCGGTCGCTATTTTTCATCTGAATATGCTACAAAAAATATAGAGAGATTAGGGTAGGTGGAGAGCTATTTTCATTGCAACATAATGTAATATAATGGTATTATTTTAATGATATTACCAGTTGGATTACAGAGTATTACGTTACGGAGGTGATGGTATAAGAGGACGACAATATGGAATGAATGGACACACACAGATATGCTACACACAAGAGTACCGAGATGAGACATAAGCTCGTTTGTCATACATTAAAATGTAAGCGCTTTACTAACGATTGTTTATAGAATTCAATATTAGAATCTGATTTTGGCCCATTACGAAAACGTTAAAAACTATTCCAGGGAGGGATTAGCTCATGAACAGACGATTGGTGAAGAAGGGATTTAGTTCGTTTCTGATACTGGTGATGATGGCAGCAGCGGTATTATATCCAACATCCACCGGACACGCAGCCACCATCAATGTTACGGATAACGGGTCGAGGATTGAAGTGAACACGGGAGCAGGGCTGGTATACACGGTGAATAAAACCAATGGTGATATTATATCTGCCAAAATGAACGGAACGGAGCTGAATGGTTCAAGCAAGGGGTCCCATATCGGCTCTGGTCTGGGCTCTGCCAATGTCACCTGGAACACATCTCCTTCAGGATCAACGGTATTGATCACCGTCTCAACCAGCACACTTACCCACTATTACGCATCACGGGGCGGTGAGAACATTATCTATATGGCGACGTATGTCACAGCAGAACCGTCTGTGGGCGAACTGCGCTATATTTTCCGGGGGAATGGCAGCGTATTGACGGGGGTTCCAGCTAATTCAAACAATCGGAATAACACCGGTGCAATCGAGAGCCAGGATGTTTTTGGTTACGCCAACGGGCAGACCACTTCAAAATATTACGGCAATGACCAGGCCAAGGATCTGACCATTCGAGGTGTTACGGGCAGCGGTGTGGGTGCGTTTATGGCTTATGGAGACCGAGAGAAAAGCTCGGGAGGTCCGTTTTTCCGTGACATCCAGTTCCAGAGCGGCGGAGATACGGAGGTTTACAATTACATGAATTCAGGACATGCTCAGACCGAAAATTGGCGTATGGGCCTGCATGGACCGTATGCCTTGATTTTTACCACCGGTGCAACTCCAATTGTTCCTGATTTTAGCTGGATGTCCGGTCTGAACCTGACTGGCTGGGTAGCCAGCCGAGGTAATGTCGTGCTTAACGGGCTCTCTGGTATGGACATGGGCTATGTGTATACGGTCGGTTTTGCCAACAGCAACGCCCAATATTGGGTGAATGCCTCATCGAGCGGAGCGGCTGCCAAATACAGCATGATCCCCGGTACATACACCATGACGGTGTATAAGGGGGAACTGGCCGTGTATACCGAAAGTGTGAACGTGACCGGAGGATCAACGACAACGCTGAATACGCGTACAATCAACAATGACCCAAGTAAAGCATCAAGTATCTGGCGCATTGGGAACTGGGATGGTACACCATCGGAGTTCCTGAACGGCCAGACGATTCCGATCCGTCATCCTTCCGATAGCCGTAATCCAAGCTGGGGCCCTGTCAGTTATGCGACCGGAAGTGCAACCAACAAGTTCCCGGCGATTCAGTTCAGGGGGCAAAATTCACCTACAACCGTTACCTTTAGCCTGAACTCTTCCCAAGCGGCATCTTCGCATGTCCTTAACATTGGTATTACGGCAGCGTACAACAATGGCAGACCTAGCTTAACGATAAATGGTCAAGCGCTAACGAATCCTGCCGCCTCTTCACAACCGAACTCTCGCAGCTTTACGATTGGCACCTATCGGGGCAACAATACAACCTTTTCCTGGAATATCCCGGCTTCCTATTTCGTTAATGGGTCCAACACGGTGACCATTACGCCAATCAGCGGCTCCAGCGATTTAGGTAATTGGTTAAGTGCAGGGTGGGTATATGACTGTGTTGAATTGTTGAATTAATTTTAATAGGAGTGCTGAGGGAGGTTTATCTGCGTACGATTCATATATTTCAAATAAAGCCGGTGATTATATGTCTGGCATCAAACATTGCTCAGGAATATTGCACGTAGTGAATATTCTGGCTCTGGTTCTTTTCTTGACGGCATGTACTTCTTACACCAAAGTCTCTTCAGAAGAAGTCAAATCTTTTCGGCAGGATATTGAGCAAAATTTTCCTGCTATTCACAAGACCGAGATTCGTTATTCCACACCTCGGGTTGAAGTCGCTTATACGGTCAAGACAGAACCGGATGAAGAAGAGATTCATCGACTTTTCACTCAAACCGCAGCATTTATGACTAGCTCTTCTTTTCAAAGTGAAATTATTGATGCACAGTACCGTAAGAAATATCCAAGCTGGGGAGATCCAGAGCTTGCCGTGACTATAACCTTGCGCGGAAAGGATATATCTGTTTACCAGTTTACTTGTAAGCCAGAGAAATCCGAATCCGATTCTGGTAAAGCGACATATGCTCAGTGGTACGTTCAGACACGGGATGACACTATGGGCAAGCCTTATCCCGACTCTGGGATGGAGAATGAAAAGTGAAATTATCAAAATTTCTCAGGAAACATGGAACAAATACTGATTAAGAGAATTGATTCTATACAGTCCTCAAATCCATGAGGGCTGTATTTTTTTAAAACACTTCGTTTACTTCGCCATAGACATCCAAAATAAGGATATAGGGCCGGATGCGTTGCAGAAAGACCATTCCTCTGCTATTATTTAGACATCTAATATTTAGTCATCTAAATAATAGACAAGTTATATATTTTCGGTTTCTTTACGAAAGGAGCTTGAGATGATGTTAAGAATGAAAGACAAAGTAGCCCTCGTTACTGGAGGCGCTTCTGGAATAGGATTGTCCGCAGCCCAATTGATGGCGAAAGAAGGAGCAAAAGTCGTTATTGCTGATTTCAATGTTGATGGGGCAAAGGAAGCAGCAACGAATATTCAGGCTCAAGGTGGAGAGGCAGTGGCCGTTTTTCTTGATGCCGGAGATGAAGCTTCGATTAAGGAAGCTGTGGAATTTGCGGTTCAACAATATGGTAAACTCACATGCCTGTTCAACAACGTTGGCCTGACCAATCTGAAGAAGGATTTGGACGTGGTCAACGTAGATCTGGATGAGTGGGATCGTCTGATGAACGTCAATTTAAAAAGTGTGTTACTCGGTTGCAGATTCGCTATCCCTCATATGATTCAAGCGGGCGAAGGCTCCATCATTAATACAGCTTCGATGGCTGGTTTTACGGGAGATGCAGTTCGGGTTGCCTATGGTGCTTCAAAGGCAGGCGTTGTGAATCTGACAAGGTATATTGCCACTCAATATGGCAAACATAACATTCGTTGCAATGCTGTCGCACCTGGCTTGATCTTGACCCCGGCAGCCCAGAATAATATGCCTCCAGAGGTATTGGATATGTTCGCAAAATATAACGCGCTGCCCTATCACGGGGAGCCCGATGATATTGGATACACCGTCATGTTCCTCGCTTCGGATGAGTCCAAATTCATTACAGGACAGACCATTCAGGTTGAAGGCGGCCATTATATTGCCAATCCAACCGTTCCGGATTTTGAGCAGTTTATGAATATGCATAATACGCTTAACAGCTAAAGTGAATTCGTCCAAATAAAATATAGTTAGGAGTGTTTCATATGGGAAGATTAGATAACAAAGTAGCCATCATCACTGGCGGGGCATCGGGCATTGGAGAGGGCATGGTTGATCTTTTTGCCAAGGAAGGCGCCATCGTTATTGCCGCAGACATTAATGAGGAAGCACTGGAGAAAGCAGGCCAAAAAGCAAATGTGTACGGAATGAAGTTGAACGTCTCATCAGATGAAGATTGGCAGGCACTGGCGAAAGAAGTCAACGACCGTTTTGGTAAAATCGACATTCTGGTCAACAATGCGGGCATTTCTTCAGAGAAGCCGTTTGAGGAAATCGATGCACAGGATTGGCAAAAAATGCTCTCCATCAATGGTTTTGGTCCATTTGCTGGCATGAAACATGTCGCTCCTTATATGGCAGCACAGAAGAAAGGTTCTATCGTCAATATTTCTTCCTACACCGCTTTGATTGGACAAGGCTTTAACCACTACTCGGCATCCAAAGGTGCGGTACGCGCATTATCCAAAGCGGCGGCAATAACCTTTGGTCGTCAAGGTGTTCGGGTGAATGCTTTGTTCCCTGGGATCATCGAAACACCAATGACTCAATCCTTGAACACGTCGAAGGAACTGCTTGAACGATTAATTCAGGCAACGCCTTTACAACGTCTGGGTCAGGCTGTCGATATTGCCAACGCCGCATTGTTCCTGGCTTCGGATGATTCCTCGTACATTACAGGATCTGAGCTGGTTATCGATGGTGGATACTCAGCCCAATAGCGTGTAGAATGATGACAGCCCTTAAGTTGAATGAGGGCTGTTGTTTATTTTTACGAGGAGGATCGCATGGAAGAGAAAAATATTTTTGAACTCATACACAATATGGATAATTTCACCAATAAATTGATTATACAGTGGAACAAATCGTTCAATGAAGACCTCGGCGTTTCTCATGTGCTTGTACTCAGTCATCTTAATCAAAATGGAAAAAGCCGACCTTCGGATATTGCAAAACTGTTGGGCCTGACCCCGCCTACGCTCAGCTATTTAGCCGATAAGCTGGTAGCCAAGAATTTAGCCGTCAGGATCGTAGATGAAGCGGACCGCCGTATTATCTATTTGAATATTACCGATAAAGGGACCGAGGTCCTTGAAAGAGCCATCCTGGAGGGACAGAAGCTGCGCAAGGAGTTATTCGAGAAATTGACCAAAGAGGATCGGGCACAATTGGTAAATATTTTTGAGAAGATGAATCGGGAAGATTGAAAAATAGCCTGAGCCTTTGACATAAAGGAACCAGGCTATTTTTGTGTGATAACATAAATTATTCAGAAAAAATTCCGACCATTAGCCAGGGAATCCGCCTCCTGGTGGCGGCCATGCACCGTAGAAGCGACGCAGCAGCACAATCTCGCCCAGATGGTACGAGTTATGAGATGCGATGTTGCGCAGAAGTCCGGCTTTGGTTTCGCCTGGGAAATACGGCAGGGGGTCATCCAACTGAACTGTTTCGGCAATCGTTACCGCTCGATCCACCCCATTCAGGAATGCCTGAATATCCTTCTCCCACGCGGCTTCATCCTGAGGGCCTGTCTCTTCAGGCCAGCTCTCCATCACACTAGCCGGAAGCTGTGGCTTTCTTCCTTCCAAGTGCTCCAGCATGAATTGCTGCCAGTAATGCATATGTTTCACCAGTTGATAGATACTGTAGGGCATATGTTCATGTTTGCGATTAGCTAGTTCTACGCTAATGTCCGGTAGAGCGCGTTTGATACGAATATGTCCGCGTTCTCCGACTAGTGATTTCACCAAGGCTTGTCCGAATAGTTGGTTGGCCTCCGACATGTGGATCATCCTCTCTTTGTTCATCTGATTGAGCTAATGGATATGTAATTAATAGTATACAATTAAATTTTATAAAATTAAAATAAAAGGAGAATCGATACCTGTTAAAAGCAGTCGATGACAGTAAAATGACTTCAGAACCATAAGAATCCCTATGATATAATGCTGTTATATAGAGAGATGGATTATGATCTTTGGAGTGTAGAAGCAGTATAGGCAGTAAAGGCTTTTGTCTGCCAGAATGGAGAGAGACTCAAGCAAGTTCAGAGTCAGAAAAAATACATATGCAATCTTTACATAACTCTTTACAACATAAACCCAGCTCACGTTACAAACACATGGCCATCCTTATTATTTTTTTGGGTGTCTTATTAACAATGCGATGGGCCTGGTCTGTCATTTTTTACGTTTCCAATGACCATATGGCTGTACAAGGCGTTCTCGACCTGCGCGGAGTGGACCTGGATAACTCTCCCGCGATGTTCGCCAATGGAGAATGGGATTTCTATCCCGGAGAGCTGCTGACACTCAGGGATATTAAGGAAAGAGAGGAACAAGCGAGTACTATCGTTGTTCCTGGTTCATGGCGAGATTCCCTCCATCAAGAGGAAGGAAGTTCATTCGGATATGGGACGTATCGACTTCGTATTTTGACTGAGCCGCTGAAGACACCTCTCGAGTTCTGGTTTAAGGATATTCAGAGTTCATCCGAGATTGAACTTAACGGAGAAATGATTGGTGGAGCAGGACGGGTGGCGACGAATGAGGAAGACTACACGCCAGACAGAACCTCATACATTTCCACCTATGAGCAGGCTGGAGCTACGTCAATGGATGTGGTCATTCGTGTCGCCAACTATGATCACCCCTACAAAGGTGGAGTCGTTAAACCTGTGCGTTTTGGTTCTCAGGCCGCAGTGGAATTCGTACATAGACATTCTGTCGCCTTCCAGCTGGCTATTTTTATTATTCTCATTTTTCATACGGTTTACGCTGCTATTCTCTATGCATTACATCCCCAGGAAAAGGCTCTTTTTGTTGCTGCGATGCTAACCCTGACAGTAGCCATCACGATTATAGTTGGTCATGATAATATACTGCTGCAATGGCTTCCCATTAATTTTACCTGGAGTCTTAAAATAAGAGTGATTTCTGTATTGTGGCAAAATGTGTGCATTCTCTTATTATTCCAAAGGTTATCTGCGGTCAACCTGCATAAAACATGGCTCCGCTTTTATTTGATTATAACGGTCATCTATAGTATTACCTTGGCCGTGTTGCCTGTCACGACAGTCTATACCATCATTCACTACAATCTAATTAATGCACTTATGCTGGCATCCATTGTGTGGTTTGGGTATCTCGTGATTCAGATGATGATTCGAAGTCAGAAGGACCATGACCTTATATTTCTGCTGCTTACTGCTGCAGGCATTCTGTCCAACGTATTATGGAGTGCCCTTGAGAGCAATCAAAGCCGCAGTACTGTATATTATCCGATTGATCTTGTTCTGGCGATTATTGGTTTCTCTTCTTACTGGTTCAAGAAGTATTTCCGGAATGCCAGGGAAATAATTGATTTGTACACAGAGTTGAAGAAGGCAGACAAAATTAAAGACCAGTTTCTTGCCAATACTTCACATGAGCTTCAAACGCCACTGCATGGCATTATGAGTATTGCACAAAATCTGGTCACCCAACAGAAGGATCGATTCGATCAGCGAAGTCTGAAGGATATGGAATTATTGATTACCATCAGCCGGCGGATGTCTAATCTGCTGGGAGACCTGCTTGATGTGGTCCGTTTGAAGGAACAGCACATTGTGCTCAAGCAGGAGCCACTGTCCATCCAGTCTGTTGTACCTGGAGTTATTTCAATGCTGCAATTCATGGTGGATCGAAAACCCGTCAGCCTCAGGATGGAGGTGCCGGAGTCCTTTCCTTTCATTTGGGCAGATGAGAAGAGACTTGTTCAAATTTTATATAATCTGCTGCATAATGCGATGAAGTATACAGAGGCAGGAACCGTCTCCGTGCGTGCGGAAATCCACGAGGGACGTGCGTTTATACACATTGCAGATACAGGAATTGGCATGGATGAGTCCACCTGTCTACGGATATTCCTTCCTTACGAGCAAGGGGCTTATGGAATCAATGATGGACAGGGAATTGGTCTTGGATTGAGCATCTGCAAGCAGCTTGTGGAACTACATGGTGGAGTACTGACCGTTCAGTCTCAGCCCGGGAAGGGCTCCGAGTTCAGCTTTGATATGCCGATAGCACAGGGGGTTACTGTCTCAAATCCACAGTTTGTTCGGACAGAGGAAGAGGCAGGGAATTCGAATCACGATACCATGGATCAATGGGGAATTCGTGCTTCCGATGAACGGATGGAAGTGGCCACCGGGTTGGAGCATCTGCCGCCTTCACATGAGACTACAGCTTCCATTCTTGTGGTTGATGATGATCCGGTTAATTTGGATGTCCTCGCAAGTATGCTATCCACCGAAGCCTATACCATTGTTACTGCCCACTCGGGACAGGAGGCCATGGAGCTGCTTGGAACACGACAATGGGATCTGCTTATCGCAGATGTGATGATGCCCCAAATGTCAGGATATGAGCTAACACAGAAGATCAGGGGACTGTTTTCAATGTCAGAATTACCTGTGTTACTGTTGACCGCACGGAGCCAGCAGCCCGATATTTATACGGGCTTTGCTTCCGGGGCCAATGATTATGTAACGAAGCCTGTAGATGCGCTTGAATTAAAATATCGAATCCGGGCACTGATCACATTAAATCATTCCATTAAGGAACGATTGCGCATGGAAGCTGCGTATTTACAAGCTCAAATTCAGCCGCATTTCCTGTTCAATACACTCAACTCCCTAATGGTATTAAGTGATATCGATACCGAGCATATGAGGAAGTTGGGCGAAGCCTTCTCATCCTATTTGCGAATCAGCTTCAATTATCTGAATACCGGTGAATTGGTGAAGTTGTCCCACGAGTTGGAACTGGTACAGGCTTATCTGTTTATTGAACAGACACGCTTTGAAGATCGGTTGACGATTGAATGGAATGTGGAGCCGAATCTGCAATTGACTCTACCTCCGCTGTCTATTCAGCCATTGATCGAAAATGCCGTTAGACACGGACTGTTAAATAAGAAAAAAGGTGGTACGGTGTATCTGACTATTGCTCAACAAGAAGGGTATACCCGTATTGAAGTAAGGGATAATGGCATAGGTATGGCGCCGGATAAGGTTGCCCGGCTGCAAGATGCCAGGCTGAATGGAACTGGCGGAATCGGTATTGCCAATACCCATCGCAGGTTAACCCAATTGTACGGCGGCAAGGGATTAGTGATTGTAAGCAAGCTGGGTGAAGGGACGATAGTTTCGTTTGATATTCCGATGGTAGGTGGATTATGAGCATGCGCAGTTGGGTTCGAAACGAAAATGTGCAAATGTTTGCTGTTGCTCTTGCTACAGCTGTAGGAGCGCTTTTTAAAATAAATCCTTTTCGGGAGGATTACTTCCGGATTGGTCTGGGTGTAAGTATACTTTTATTTTTGCTGATGATTATGCCACATCTGTCTTATGTGAAGACGGGGATTTTGGCGGGGATTGCGAACTTCATCTTTCAATCGGCTGATTTACTGAATCATGTCCATTCGATCTCAATCATCGAAAGCATGCAGGATAATCTGGGCGCGGGAGTATATTATGTCGTATTCACCTATGGCCTCAGCAAGTTCAAGAACAGATTCCATGAGATACCGCCTCTTCTGCTGGGTGGATTAATTACGTGCATTGATTTTTCATCTAATCTTGTGGAGCTGTTCATCCGCGGTGTGTTGAGTGGGACAAATATTTTTTATATGAAAGAATGGCTTTATCTGCTGGTGGTCGGTGGTTTGCGAAGCTACTTTATCATCGGGCTGTATAACAGTTTTGCGGTGAGGCAGATGCGATTGCTGCATGCTGAGCAGGAGAAGCGGATGGAGCAGATGCTGAGCGTTAACTCAGGTCTGTACGGTGAAGTCTTTTATCTGAAGAAAGCCATGAATACGATTGAGGGCATTGCCGTAGACAGCTACGACCTTTATCAGGATCTCAGAGAGCAGGACTTGAACCAATATAGCCAGCGGACGCTGGGCATTGCTCAACAGATTCATGAGGTCAAAAAGGATTCCCAACGTATCCTGGCAGGTCTGTTGAAACTGTATGATAGCGAAAAATCAGTGAATATGAGTCTTGCCGAGGTACTGAATTTTGCGACCAAAGGAAACCGGAAATATAGTGAAATGCTGAGCAAAAAGATTGAGATCCATTTGGAGCAGCAATATGATTGCGACTCCCCTTACTACATTCCTCTCTTGACGGTGATGAACAATCTGATTGCTAATGCCGTGGAAGCCATTGAGAATGAAGGAACGATCCGGATTCGGGTTTTGCAACAGGATGGAAATGTGCATTTTGAGGTCATCGATTCTGGAAAAGGTGTGCCAGAGGCGAAGCGAGACGTGATCTTCGAGCCAGGGTATACGACCAAATTCAATGAAGTGGGCATTGCAGCGACCGGAATCGGCCTGTCCCATGTACGTGATATCGTTCAGTCCCTGGAAGGACAAATCAGTGTGGGCTCGGCTCCGCATGGCGATAAGGGTTCCGTATTTGTCGTATCCATTCCCAAAGCGAATTTAATTAAGGATGCCCATGGTCAAACTCACGAGTAGGCCATGGGTTTTTAAGTATTTTCATCTATGCATAAATCGGACGCTTCAAGTTTGTTTGGTTGAGTTAAAAGTTCCCAATAGGCCAGTTTATCAAACTGATTTCAACAAAACATATACAATGGATTCTTAAGAAATTCTCATGCAAAATGAATAAGAGAACCGTAAACTGCTGTGCTATAATGATGATTAAAATTCGATGACAGCTGGGTCGAGGAGGAAGCTCCTGTGAAAGTCATATTGGTTGACGATGAACGATTGGCACTGATTGGGCTTAGAAAATCGTTAGAGAGTGAAGTAGACGGGATTGAAATTGTTGCTACATATTCAGACCCAACAGAGGTGATGACAGGTGTACTTATTCATCGGCCTGATGTTGTATTTCTGGATATTCATATGCCGGAAATCGATGGGTTGGATCTGGGTCGGCAGATTCAGGCAGCCGCACCGGGAGTCGAAATTATTTTTGTGACCAGTTATGATCAATATGCTGTACGTGCTTTTGAGTTGTATGCGTTGGACTATATCATGAAGCCGATCCAACAAGGGCGTCTGCATCAAACCTTATTACGGGTAAAAGAAAAATTGAAATTAAAGCGTGCGAATATAAAGCGGGATTCCAAGTTGCCGTTAATTTGCTGTTTTAATCAGCTGCAATTTAAGCTGCCGGGTATGGACACACAGACTGTCAAATGGCGTACCAGCAAAGCACAGGAATTGTTCGCATATTTACTGCATCATCGCAATCAGATCGTTTATCGCAGCACGTTACTTGAACTTCTCTGGCCGGAACTTGAAGAGTCCAAGACGTTACATCAGTTGTACACTGCAATCTATCATGTACGCCAAACGCTAAAAGCCAACAATATGGATATGATCACGATTCAGAGCGGACACCTGGAAGCGGGATACAAGCTTGAAATCGGGGATGCGCAAGTGGATACCGAGCTATGGGAAAGCGAGATGCGACAATGGAAGGTCGTGGACGCTAGTACGGCTGACGCTTATGAACATGTGCTGAGTCTGTACAAAGGCACATATCTCGGGAATTATGAGTATATCTGGGCGGAACATGAACGGGAAAGACTTCGCTATTTATGGTTGTATCATATGAGACAGCTATCTGAATTCTACGAGCAGCAGGGGATGCAGAGAAAAGCGATCGAGATAACTGAATGTATCCAGGATATGCTTCCTAACGATGAAGAGAGCTGCTTCACACTCATGAAACTATATGATTCGATAAATGAGGTTCTCGGTGTAGAGGAACAGTATCGTCTTTTAACTACCAGAATGCAACAGGATTTGGATATGCCGGTCAGTGAACATATCAACGAATGGTATCAAAGCTGGAAATCCGGTGCCCATAGCATTGGAAAGTAATAGCCTAGGAACCCATATCGAACAGAACATATCATTCGTTATAAATATATACTGATCCTGCTGCTTATTTTGGTGCATTAATTGGGATTATCGAGGGGAAAGGTGAAGTGAAATGAATATAACGATTGATCAACAGGGCAGCTCCAAAGTTGCCATCATCGAAAGTAATGACATCATCATTAACAATGTTCAAGATGCACTGGATTTGATGGCTTCTGTGAATTACACGGATGATGCTCATAAAATCCTGATTAATAAATCCAACCTCAACGAAGATTTCTTCGAACTGAAGACCAAACTTGCAGGTGATATTTTGCAGAAATACGTGAATTACCAGGTGAAGCTTGCTATAGTCGGAGAGTTTGATGGATACAATAGCAAAAGTCTCAAAGACTTCATCTATGAGTGCAACCATGGCAAGCATGTTTTCTTTTTGAACAACAAAGAGGAAGCGCTTCAGGCCTTGCATAACATCGGTTAAACCACATATTCACATTCTGTAGTCCATCTATCGTAATGGAGGAGGTACATGATGATCGCTGATCTGAAGCAAACCCCAACTGGAACCATTGCCCGTTTCGAGCGTCATTGGAAGCATTCTGTAGAAGAGGTATGGTCTTATTTAACGGATAACGACAAGCTGGCAAAATGGTTCACCGAATTGCAGGTGGAGGAACTGCGGGAAGGCGGAGTGATTAGGTTTAATATGCCGGATGGTACGTTCCTGACTCTTCAAATTCTGGACTTTGTGCCGCATTCTATTCTCGAATTTACATGGGCAGAGGATCAGGTTCGATTTGAATTACAACCGGAATCGGATGGGTGCCGGTTGCTGCTGATCGAGAAGATAACTAAGATCACAAGTCATACCGCCAAAGACCTTGCCGGATGGCATGTGTGCCTGGACGTAATTGAAGCGCTGATGGATGACCGCACACTGGAGTCGCGTGAAGTTGAATGGAAAGCCTGGTTCGAAAAATACCAGAAGCATGTTGAAGAGTTCCAGTCAATGTAGTCATAGGATACTGCCCCTCTGTGGGGAATGATCATGAGGGAGGAATGGTTCGTGAAGCCGAATGCCAAGTTACGAACTTATGCGCTATCTGATGTGGAGAATCTCAAAATACACGGAAGAACAACCGGAAACCGGGCATCATTAACGTTGTTTTGGACAGGAAGTGCAGTTGAGCTTAATGTACAGGGTGCAGAGCTTTGGGTAGAGATCGAATCCAATTACGACATGTACGAACCATGGATTAGCATCCTGGTTAACGGTGTTCCGGTGAGCAGACAGATGTTAACGGCGGGAAGGTATTGGATCTGCGTATTCCGTGGCATGAACGAGAATGTGGTGAAAAATGTACGCATCGTCAAAGATGTACAAGCCATGAATGGAGATCCGGGCTGTTCCTTGCAGATTCATGCGGTGAAATCGGACGGTGTCTTCGTGCCTGTAGAGGAGAAACCGTACAAGATCGAATTTATCGGTGACAGTATCACATCTGGAGAAGGTGCGATTGGAGCCAAAACGGAAGAGGATTGGATTCCAATGTGGTTCAGTGCCATACATAATTATACGGCCATGACGGCAGACGCGTTGAATGCAGAATATCGTGTGATTTCGCAGAGCGGCTGGGGTGTGCTAACGAGTTGGGATAACAATCCGAATGCGAACATCCCTGATTATTACGAGCAAGTCTGTGGATTGGTGACCGGAGATCAAAACAAAGCACTTGGCGCAGGGGACAAGCATGATTTTAAATCCTGGCAGCCGGATGTAGTGGTGGTTAACCTGGGAAGCAATGATGGAGGAGCCTTTCAGACACCTGAATGGAAAGATCCCGTTACCGGAAAGGTATTCAAGCAACGCTTGAATGAAGATGGCACTTATCATGAAGAGGATCTTGCTGCCTTCGAGAATGCCGTGACCCGATTCCTGACCCTACTTCGAAAAAACAATCCAGAAGCGCAGCTCGTATGGGCATACGGCATGCTTGGATTCCCGATGATGCCAGCAATCTTACGTGCTGTTGATGCGTATACGAAGCAGTCTGGCGATACGAAGGTCTCGGTTATACAGCTACCCAATACGACCGAGGCGACAATTGGAGCCAGAAGTCATCCGGGTGAGTTGTCTCATCGAAGAACTGCTGAAGCGTTAGCGGCATATCTGAAGGAAATTCTGAAATTTTAATTTACAGTTTAAATCGGCAGAGCCAGACCTCTCTTGAACAAGAAAGGACTGGCTCTGTTTTTTTGCCTCTTGGATATCTGAGGAGAAGATTAAACTAAACTGCTCTTATTTTCCTTGTACCTGATAGCGGATCGAAACGATCTGTCCCAGCGTCTGCGTATGAATCATTCTGAAATGGGTGGGTACCGTTCCTGTTGGAAATAGGGGAATGCCTTCACCAAGGATTTTCGGAATAATGGCAATCTCAACCTCTTCAAGCAGTTGATGTTCCAGAACGGCTTGGACCAGCTGGCCACCACCTACAATCCAGATATCTCCGTTGGAGTCTTGTTTCAATCGGGGAATCAGGTTGTCCACAGCCTCGTCCGTAAATTGTACATGTGGCGCAGGGGCTTGTTTGGAACGGGATAGTACATACGTCGGACGGTCCGCATAGGGGAATTCATCCGACAACTTGAGCACCTCTTCATACGTAAGTCGTCCCATCACCACCGTTCCAATCGTTGAATAAAACTCGCTATACCCGTTATCGCCACCATCGCCTTCCACATCAAACAGCCAATCTACCGAACCATCCGGCCTTGCAATGTACCCATCCAAGCTCATCGCAATGTATAGCACAACTTTATGATTAGACATATCCATCGCTCCCTTCTGAATTATATGATACACTCTATCTATGACAAAAGTTGACGTAGTTAGGTGAGGTGAATATGAATAATCGAAAACTCGCATTGATGCGACTTATGGATTCGAGAAAGAAATTTACGGCTCGTGAATTGGCGGAGCGTTTTCAGGTGTCGATCCGTACGATCCAGCGTGATCTGAATGATCTGCAGGAACTTGGATTTCCTTTGTATACAGAGGTTGGGGTGAACGGGGGTTACCGAGTGCTTCCTAATCGGATATTGCCACCCCTTCAACTTACACAGCATGAGGCGTTGGGTCTTTTTATGATGATTGAATATTTGGAGAATGTACCGGATTTTCCGTATGGATCGATTCGTGAGCATCTGGCCGAGGAATATTATTCAACTTTACCTCAGGATGTACAGGATCTGATTACACGTATGAGACAGCACATTACGTTTCTTCAACATCATGCTGTGCAGGCCGAGGCGTTAACAACAGAGATATTAGGCGCGGCAGTCGATAAAAAAGAGATTGAATTTATATATCATTCCCGGCAGGGACATAAAAAAGTACAGGCTGTTCCCATCGGCATCTATTATGATCACGGGTATTGGTACATGCCGGCCCAGAGGAAGGATCGGGTACTGTTGTATCGGGTGGATCGCATGCAGGAACTGGTTATGCTGGATTCGATCGACGAGTCGGTTCCAAGCCTGCAAGAGTGGCTGAATTTCAAGGAAAACAGAGAAAGCGTGGAAGTCGTGCTGCAATTCACGGATTTCGGCGCGAGACTGGCAGGATCAGATGTACTGTTCAAGTCGGTTGAAGGTAATGAATGGCGAGGACTGGTGCCGCCTGAGGAATTCCCTTTTACAGCGCGAAAGCTGCTCTCCTATGGGCCTGAAGTGAAGGTGATTGAGCCGCTGGAGCTGCAACAACAAGTGAGAGAGATGCTGGAACGGAGTTTGAAGCAGTACAATACGTTGTAAAAGGATATCGCGTTCTCATATTGAAGTTATAAGAGTACCATAAAAGTACCTTATTATAGGATTTACCGAATGGGGGGCTACCATGATTCAATTCATAAGAAGTTTCGCGATCCGCTCTATGCAGAGTCCATGCGATGAACAACGGCGGTTGTTTGCATAGAGCTTGAAATCCTTTTCCGCCACACCAGTATAGTGGGTTTAAGAATTGTTCATCGGTTGACTCTGCTGCCTTAAAGATCCTAACTTTTAAGGAGCGGAGCATATGAAATATATTAACGCAGATACCATCTTTCCGGAAGAGTTGTTGAAGGAAATCCAGCGCCATATCCCTGGCGGATTGGTGTATATCCCCAAACCGAAAGAAGCCCATCAAAAGTGGGGCGAGGGTTCTGGAAGCAGGATGCTTTTGAAGCAAAGGAACGATGAGATCCGCCAGCTATTCGCTGCGGGTATGTCCATTGACCAGCTTATAGAACGATTCTGTTTATCGATCGACAGTATCAAGAAAATTGTCTATTCCAAAAAGTGATTAAACGGTTAGAGCCGCATTCGAGCAATCGAATGTGGCTTTTTGTGTAGGGATTGATTTAAATGATTTGTTGCCTATATTGTGCAGAAGAAGAGCAATACAATGAGATTATAGGACTGTTACTAACAACACATTACGTCAGCCGTAGGGGGAGCCAAATTGAAAATTGATGTACAATTAACGCATAACAATGAGGCATACATCATCAAAAACATGTACCCTCTATACCTTCATGATTTATCCGGACATTATGGTCTAAATGCAGAACACACTCCGAATCAACATGGGATTTTCGAGGAGAGTAATGATTACCAAACGTTGCAAGATCAATATGATGTCCAGAACATATGGTGGGAAAAACCGAACGTTCTCTATGATTTTTAATTAGAGTAGATGGTGTACCAGCAGGTTTTGTATTTGTAGCTACCGCGCCTCATTGTTCGGCAGATACGGATTTCTTTATAAACGAATTCTTTCTGATGCAGCCATTCAGAGGTGTGGGGATTGCAGAGTATGCTGCAAAAGAGGTATTCCAGAGATATCGGGGACGATGGGAGTTGTTCACGAATCCTTCAGAGAAAAATAAAGCAGGTCAACACTTTTGGCGAAAGACCGTATCGAATTATACGCAAGGAAACTATACGGAGCTGCAGGATCAAACCTATGATGGTGAAAAGTTAATCTTTAGATTTTCAAATTATTAAAGTTCTCTATTAATTTATATGAAAGGGGCCAGAGGAGTAATCCAGAAGGCTTCTTTTTTGCATTTGCATTTCTGTGTACTTAGCCCGTAACAATCGCAAGCTTTATTCATCCGGAGTACGATGTAGCCAGCAAGTTTTTAAACAGGGTCCAGTTGTAATTTTGATAATTATTCGATGGTCCGGCCTTGTGTAATTGACTGTTTATTCTACTCTGTTGTGCCACATACGCTGGACATTTTATCCATATTAAGGTGATAATTTAAAGTGATAAAGATACGAAAGGGTTTGATCAACAATGCGCAAGTTAGCTTATGTTATGAGCGGATTATTTCTCTCATCCGTCTTGATCATGGGGTGCACCTCATCCGAAACGACAGAAATTTTACAAGAGACGCCACCTGCTTCAGAACAGCTGAGTATCGTGACTAATCAGAAGGCATCCGCGGAAGATGAGCAGCAGGCTCTCGAAATGGCATTGGAATACAAAGAAACAGAACTCACCGTTGATTATAAAGACTATGAGGATACTCTGACTATGGAAGGGCTATTGGCCAAAGGAGAGACCATGAAGCCGTTCCTGACTACAAAGAATTATGAAGCTTACATGGCTAATCGTTATATTACACTGTCCCTGCTGGTTGCAGACAAAGAAAAGGCTCTATTGCGTCCGGAAGACATACAGGCCAAGATCAAAGAGAGTAAGAGCGATTGGATGCTCGTGGAGTACACGCTGAATTTGGTATTTACGAATTATGATGGAGAAGAAACGAAGACCATTCCGTTAGAAGGGGAGATTACCTTTTTACAGGAACAAGGGGAATGGCGCATTCAGGACGACACATACAATATGAAGGCATTCTTAGAGATCATCAATAAGTCATTGTAATTCATTTAGAGTCTGTGAGTCTGGTACGTTGTGTACTCCCCATTTGCATATTTCCTCAAGAATCGGCATCAGACTCTTGCCTCTTAGTGTTAAGGAATACTCGACCTTCGGTGGTGTCTGGTCATATTCCACTCTCTTCACAACATCATCGCGTTCCAGATCATTCAGTTGGGAGGTTAGCACTTTGTACGTAATTCCAGGGACACGTCGCTTGAGTTCTCCGTACCGTGTAACCCCATGAAAGGCAAGTTGATACATGATCTTCATCTTCCACTTTCCGCCAATGATGGACAAGGTGTAGTCAAATGGAGTCAGCTCTTCCTCCTTGGTTGTACTTGGTTTATCCATGTTGGAGATGCTCCTTCGAGTAGGTACGCACTTTGAAGTGCGTACTTTTTTTGTACTGAATATGTGTATATTCTTAAATCAACTATATTGGTCCCATTGTATTTTGTAAACCGATGGAGCCGCGGATGGGAATGGAAGAAAGGACGTGAAGGATTGCCAAAACATAATGCAAAGGAGTTTGTAACAGGAGATCTCTCTGTAGAGGAAATGTACAAACTGATGATCGGTTCGGTGGTACCGCGGCCTATTGCGTGGGTTTCCACGAGGAGCAAGGAGGGGGTTCTTAACCTGGCGCCCTTTAGTTTTTTTACCGTAGCATCGCGAAACCCGCCTACACTGCTCATTTCCATTGGACCAGGTGTGGGCAATAGGGAAGGTACCGTCAAAGATACACTGGTTAATATCCGAGAGACGGGGGGGTATGTCATTAATGTGGTCCCAGCATCGTTGGTAGAGTCGATGCAGCGATCGTCTGCTGACCTGGCATCAGAGGAAAATGAATTTGAACGAGCAGGTGTTACGCCTAATCCGGGCAAATGTGTGAATGTGCCTTCCGTGCTTGAAGCTCCGATTGCCTTTGAACTTACACTGGATCGGATTATTGAGGTGGGTACAGATCATCTGGTTCTTGGAAAAGTAGAGCAAGCTCAGGTTGATCATGAGGCTTATGCGGGTGATTTTAAAATAGCAATAGAGAACTGGCTTCCGGTAGCCAGTCTAGCCGGAGATTATGCCTTAATCAAAAGGGCATTTACCGTATGAATCGGGACCTAATGAGCCCCTACTAGAAATTTTGGACAGATAAAAGGGGCCATGCCTCCAATTATGAAACTGAAGGAGGGACCCCTTTCCTGAAATGCAGAACGCTCAGTGCTCATCCCCAATGGTTAAACTAAAAATCGGTTCGCCCAAAGGTAGCATCGCCCTTCACCGCTGAACTGCTGGAGGCATTAATGGCATCCAGCTGCAATACATAGTCGTAATGCCGGATGTAATATCCGGGCTGGCTGTACGACTGAAGTGATACTTTGGAGCTGTCAGCCCAGCCTGGGCTGCTCAGAAATGTGGCATCTCCTTTATAGGCGGCAGTATCCATGTACGCTTCAAGTACGATTTTGTTGCTGGCGTTGCGTTTCAGGAAGTAGCCCGGGAAGTTGATGGACTCCAGTGATATTCCGGTCGAACTTGCGAGTCCCGGTACGACGCGGAACTGGGAGTCCAGCACAGGGGAGACGTTGGTGTCGATCCGGACGGTGAAGTCGGAATGACGGATGTACCGATCCGGATAATTGAAGGAACTGAAACGGCTGTAATTTGTCGCATCAGGTGCTACTGGCCCTAACATTTTGACCTCATGCAGGGTTGGGGTGTACCAGTTGCCCGGGTTGTTCCACAGGACAGCGTTGACCATATTAATGCGTACATAACGGGCGGTAAAATGAACAGCGTCGGTTGTAAACCCATAGGTAGTGTTGCTGGTTCGATCCAGCGTGGAGTAGTTGACGCCGTCGTTGCTGATTTCAATTTTGTATTTATAATAGCCTTCTGAACCTTTATACATAAACCAAGAGATATCGATCTCCGTGATGGTCTTCGGTGCGCCAAAATCGACCTGCCACCAGGCGGGCCAAGTATTGGACGAAGCGGCCCATGAGGTCTGATAATTGCCATCATTGACATTGGATGCAGAGGAGCCGGAGGCTGTGGAGATGGCGGTAGCTGTTTTGCCTTGGGCGTGATTCACAAGAGATGGTGGCGTTACCGTGCCTGTTACAGCATCGATATTCCACTCTTTGTACCATTCCAGTGAGGCACTGCCGTTTGAATCATTCAGGGTCAGTGGTAGCCAGATGTGCTTATGTTCACCAAGATTGAGTGGATTCCAGCGGTCGCCCATATAAATATAGGATGTGGTATTGATGCCCGTAATGGTGGCAATATCATGGATCTGGGAGCCGAAGGCCGATGGATTGCCATAAGGTGTAAGAGCGGACCACGTGCCTGTCATGGACGATGCGGTTGCATACGCTCCCTGATTCGGATACCAGCCAGCGGCTTGGGAGGTGAAGAGGTAGTAGCGATTGCCCTTTTTCACAACGGCAGGAGCTTCGCGGTATGCGTTCTCGAATTGCCAACCCACAAAGGATTCCACACCGGTATAGCTGGCGTTCATTTTGAAAATAGCCATGGTATCATTAGCCCCGCCATTCTTGCGGGATGCTGTGATCAAATAGCCTGTACCGTCTGTATCTACAAAAACAGTCATGTCGCGTGACTCGTAATCCAAAGGCCGAAAACTTCCCTCATACGTGAATTTTCCGTTCGGTGTACTGCTGGTCGCTACCGCAACCCGCCCCAGATTGTAATCAGTACCGTTCTCGTAATGCGCCCATAGCACATACTGTTTCGTGGAGGCATTGTAGATGACTTTGGGACGTTCAATTTTGCTGGAGGCTAGCTCGGTAGCTGAATCCTTGGTCAGTATGGCATTGCTGAACGTCCAGTTCTTCAGATCGGTTGAAGTATAGACATTAACGCTGTCAAACTTACCGCTGACCGCATGCTCTCCGTACCAATAATACGTGCTGCCGACTTTCAGAATGTTTCCGCTATTGGCCTGAATGGGGTTGCCTGCGGTATCCAGCCAATCGGAACCGTTGGTGATGGTCACGCTTGCCGCGCTGGTCCGTTCGGAATGAAGGCCAAACATGGTTAGCGTGAGCGCGAAGACCAGAAACCAGACTGCTTTCCTGTTGCCCATTACATACACCTCCTATTATCGGTCCTTTGTGAAGCGTTTACATATTTAGTGTAATAAAAATGAAATCTTGTACAAGTGAACAATGTGTACCCTGATGAACAAATGGAACTTTATCGCCAATATAGCGGCGATAGCGAGTAATTTAACTCATTTCAATATATAAAAAAAGGGATCGTAGACTTATAAAATAAGCCACTATCCCTTTTTGAACAACACTTTATTTAAACAGATTCAAAATCTATTTATGACCCTTGCGAACCTTGAGCTGCATCTTTTTGATCGTTGTATTCTGCATAACCTCAAGCACGAGTGGGCCTTTACCGTTCAGAATTTCCACATCGGTTACATTATCCAAAATGGTAATAATTCCGATGTCGTCTGCAGTGACGCCTTCAATCTTGGCAATGGTGCCTACAAAGTCTACCGCACGGAGTTTCTTTTTTTTGCCACCGTTGAAGTTCAGCTTCATGATCTGTTGGTTCAACTGTTCACGCTTGTCCTTTTTGTGTTCAGGCACGATCTTCAAACGCTTCTCGAACTCTTCGCGGCGACGGTCAACAGCTTCCTCGGAAGGAGCTTTCAAGACAGGGATCTCAAAACCGATATAGGATTCGATTTCGGCCAGACGTCTGCCATCCTTCGGGGTAACCAAAGTAAAGGCTTTGCCTGTTTTACCAGCGCGACCCGTACGACCTGTACGGTGTACATAGCCTTCTTTTTCCAAAGGAATATCGTAGTTGATGACATGGGTAATATTCGTGATATCAATCCCGCGTGCGGCTACATCCGTTGCAATCAGATAACGGAATTGTCCTCTTCTGAATGCATTCATCACTTCGATGCGCTCATCTTGTTCCATGCCTCCATGGATGCGATCCGCTGGATAATCGAGGTCAGCCATGACACGGAACAGTTTATCCACGTTCTCCTGCGTACGACAGAACACGATACAGCTATCAGGGTTCTCAACAATAAACAGGTCCTGAAGCAGTGCCGTTTTGTTCACCTCTGGTACGTGAATCACAGCATGTTCAATCGTGGCTGTTGTAAGACCACTTGCCTTGATCTCAATCTCGACCGGATTGTTCATGTATTTGCGTGAGAGCTTGGCTACATCTTCAGGGAACGTAGCGGAAAATAACATCGTCACTCGCTCGCTAGGCAGAGCTTGAATAATGGATTGAACCGTCTCGATGAAGCCCATATTCAGCATCTCATCGGCCTCGTCAATGACAAGGTAGGAGATGCGATCCAGTGGCAGGGTGCCGCGTTCGATGTGGTCCAGTACCCGTCCAGGTGTGCCTACAGCGACATGCGTTCTTTGTTTTAACTCGGCTTTTTGGATATGAAAAGGGGACTGACCGTATAATGCGGTTGCTTTAATACGTTTAAAGCGACCGATATTGGTAATATCTTCGTTAACTTGCAAAGCCAACTCGCGGGTTGGTGTGAGAATCAAAGCCTGAGGCTTATTTTCGTTCCAATCCACCAGCTCACAGAGCGGAATGCCGTAGGCGGCTGTTTTTCCGCTGCCTGTTTGGGATTTGACCACAAGATCTTTATTATCAAGGGCTACTGGAATCACTTTGGTTTGAACCTCCGTTGGGGTTTCATAGCCTAGGCTATCCAGCGCTTTTACGATTTCTTCGCCAAGTCCATAATCTTTAAATTGTTGCTTACTCATCGTTAACCTCTTTTACGTTAGTTTTGAATACAGGAGCATATTACATAATTCCTTAAAGCGAATTGTACACGGGAGCGTTTCTAATCGAATTATGCAATATGCTTATATACAAGCATTGCACCGTACATTTATCGTATACCTCTTTATTATACTCTATATACAGGTGGGTTAACGGAGTAATTGCTGTGAGCATTTAGATTAATGTTGTCAAACTTCATTTTACCGAGCATAAGTGAGTGGCTGTCGTATGAGGATACCATAATTTCAGAAGGGGAAAGGTGTATCAAAGCGTTCCACGTGAAACGAAATGTATCGTTTTTCTATTATTGAATAACCATCTTCAAGGCTTTGGTCTGCGGAGGAGAAGATTTAGCGATAAACCCACCTGTCCACACTTCAGCTCTACGTCCAACCAATGTTTCATCCAAAGGGACAGTGACAGTCTCACCATTGATAATAAGTTCGGCATTCGTATGAAGTGAAATCCAGATGGGTCCTAATTTATCACCGCGATCTTCTTCATTATCGATGAGGACCTGCCCCTTTTCTTCATTAAAATTCGTAATCACCCCGCTAACCGTAGCTTTCCCCTCCTGCTTTTCCGCGACTTCTTCTGAACACCCTATCGTTAGCAAAAGCAAAATCAGCGAAAAAGGGAATAATTTTCGTACAATAGACATAGCTGATCACCTCTCAATCGTTCGTAATGTATCTAAACATATGACGGTTTCTGAGCCACAAAGTTCCTGCACATCGCTGAAAAAAGAACGGAAATTCTCGATTTGATCTAGAATCAGAAAATGGAATATGTTAACATATGGGTAACTTACAGAACGGAGGGATACGTGTGGCAAATTTTTTCCGAGTGAGATAGTATGGCGAAACGTTTGTTTGCGCTTGCTGTGTATCTGCCTGTGTGCAGCTCATCGGGATCGGTTTGCCTATTTACACGTATGCCGCTAGTCGTGAAAGAATCGCTCTCCTAGAGTGGTTCTTTTATGTACTACTATTTTTTGCGAGCATTCAGGTATACCCAATTTTCGAAATGGACTGCACAGGCATGAATGTCTGTGTTTTTTAATTTTATGGAGGAAAAGGGGATTACCCGATATGACAAAATCGAACGTGAATGAGCATTTGAATTTTCAAAAGGAACTAACATCTTTAGCTGCACAGAACGGGCTTCGGATTGCTGAGGAATCCATGAAAGTCAATGAGTCCGGTATGGACTTTCGCGTAGCGTTTGCCACCGATGAACAGGGACAACAGTGGATACTGCGCCAGCCGCGGCGCGAGGATGTATGGGAAAGGGCAGAAAATGAGCGCAAAGTGCTGGAGGTTGTAAAAAGCCATCTGCCAGTAGAGGTACCGGAATGGCGGATTTGTACGCCGGAACTGATCGCTTATCCTTTACTTGATGGAGAACCAATTGCGGTCGTCGATCCGGCAGGGGGAGGGTACGCATGGCGATTTCCACAGGAAAGCTTATCGGATGACTTTTTCGATTCGCTCGCTGCTTCACTAGTCGCATTGCATAACATAGATCCTGATGAAGCGGTAAAGAGCGGAGTGCGCAGCAAGACGCCTATGGAGGCTCGTCAAGAATTTGCAGCCAATATCGAGGAGGTTAAACAAAGGTTTGAGGTGCCAGATCAACTGGCCAGTCGGTGGGAAGCGTGGCTAACAACGGACAGCTATTGGCCTGAGCACTTAACGTTCAATCATGGTGATTTGCATCCACCGCATATTATCGTCGACGATGCCCAGCGGGTTACCGGCCTTATTGATTGGACTGAGGCGGAGATCGCCGACCCGGGTAAGGATTTTGTTATCTATTATGCGCTCTTCGAAGAGGAAGAGTTGCAGGATTTGCTCAATCGTTATGAGAAGGCAGGGGGAAGGACGTGGCCCCGGATGCTGGAACATATTCGGGAGCAGTGGGCGGCATACCCGGCGATCGTTGCGCGGTTTGCGTTAATCACCGGAGAAGAGTCTAATATGGAAATGGCGAGAGGCATGCTTGTGAGCTGGGATGTGAAGCAGGGCTAGAATTCTAAGCCAAAGTTAGAAACTGAAAAAGCGATCTCTCCATTGTTGTGGGGGATCGCTTTTTGGTTTGTTCTTGATCCAGGGTTTGTTATGTATGACCTGGCAGCAAAAGCCTTGAGCGGAGTATAAATCTTACGCTATAACAGCGGTTATAGAATGGGCTCTTTTGGTATCTAACTGGAGGTAGACGCGGTGAATGGACGCCTATGTTATTCTCTTTCTGGATGATTGGTGTGCTTCTTTTCAAGTGATACAGAAGGTGATACGGAAAGGGGGGTGTCCATGACATTTGGTTATCTTTTAAGGGATGCAGGTTTGGCTAAGCCACGGGTGCTCGTCGTTGGACAAGGCGGGAACGCTACCGGTTACGCCCGGGTTCTGGAGAGCCTGGCTGGTTACCTGAAGGATGATTTTGATCTGGTCTACTTTGCCATCAGTGACTATGGTGATGTGTCACGTGACACCACATGGAAGCTGGAAATCAATCAGATGCTGGGTGACAAGTACGGCTGCTTGCAATTGCCGGGGCTATTACGTAAATATCGGCCTGATCTGGTGCTGATGTGCGATGATCTTGGTTTTTATGAACTGCATGAAGAAGCACTTCGGCATTATGAGGGAATCACGGTTGTATACTGTCCGATCGATACCCCGGTGGATTCTTCCCGATTGAGGGCATTGAGTTATGCCGATGTAGTAGTCACTTACACACATTTTGGATTCAATATGGTATCTCAGGCCTTTGAACAAGAGAGGAGTCGGGGCGTACATGTCGGAAGCCCGCGGATGTACATTCTTCCTCATGGGGTGGAGACATCGCAGTTCTACCCTTTGACGTCCCAGCCGCTTCAGAAGCAAGGACTGACAAGAGAAAGACGTCATGCACGGATGTTCATGTTTCCAGATCGACCGGAGCTGCAGGACGCATTCATTGTACTGAATGCCAATCGTAACGGACAGCGAAAAAGGGTGGATATTACCCTTGAGGCTTTTGCCGAGTTTGCTCATGGCAAGCCGGATGTCTATCTCTATTTGCACATGGGGATGCGCGATTGCGGTGTTGACGTGCTCAAACTGGCGAGCGAGTACGGCATTATGGACCGACTATTGACAACAACCCGTGACAGGCAAAGGCCGCGTACGAACGAAATCGATCTGAACCTTATATACAACTCAGCTGATGTGGGGCTAAACACCAGCAGTGGCGAAGGATGGGGACTCGTGGCTTTTGAACATGCGGCCACCGGGGCAGCCCAGGTGGTGCCGGATCACAGTGCCTGCGGAGAATTGTGGCGAGCGGAAGGAATCTGTATTCCTTCCAAGCCAGAGACAGGAAACATGCCCGTGGTGTCTGCCAAGACAACTGCCCAAGTTCTGGAGGAATTGTATACCTCCCCTGTTTATCTGGAAGACCGTTCCTGGCAGGCCTATCAATACGCAACTTCTCTGGAATGGAGGTGGCAGGAAATCGCAAAGCGCTGGAAAGAACTGTTTCACCAGGAATTGCAGAGATTGGAGGAAAAAACGCATTGAAGCTATCGCTTTTGACATGGAATATGCAAGGAAAGGACTCCAAGGACCCGGATAAAATGGGCAATAAAATGAGCGCGCTGAAGAATTGGTTATTTTCCGGAGCTGTCGAAAATCCGGTCATTTGTCTCCAGGAGTGCGGCAAGCTTGATGAGTTCAAACAATTGAGACCCATTAGTCCCAAATCCTCCGTATCCGCCGGAGATATCCGTTTTAGTTCAAGGCAGGTAATGTTTGTGGTCTACTACGAGGCGGAGGTCGATAACAATCGGACCAATCTGGCCATTGTGACCCGAGCGGATCTGGCAACCGGGAATGTGGAATCCATCCTCCCGCCACCGCGCCAGTCCGGACTTCGTTCCGTTGTTGGCATGGAGATAGACCGTACTGGAGGATTGTATATCTACTCCCAACATGCTCCATCTTCAAACCCCAAGTTTGCTTCGAAGTATACCCGGCTTATGCTGCCCAAAATTAGAAAGTCACAATGGATCTATGCCGGAGATTTCAACTGCGAGCCTTCCGAGCTGGATCAGGGAAAAGGGGACTGGCAGCAAGACTGGATCGTTACGGCGGGTTCGGAGCAAACCCAGATCAGCGGTGGCAAGCTGGATTATGTAGTCAGCCGAAATATGCTGTCCTCCATTCCAGGTAACGGAATTCGCTGGATCAGAGAAATTCCCGGCAAAGCCGACAATTTTGTATCGGATCACTATGTTCAATATTTTGAAGTTACGCTGAAATAAGAGCGTGAACGAATCATTTGAATACAGAGGAGGATTATCCACATGGGGAAAATTGAAAACACAGAACAGACTCCGATAATGTCACAAGCTAACGCACTTGCCCAGGGAATGAATATTTACGGTACACGTGACGTATCCTCGTTTATCAAATTGCTGGTTTCTCCGGCCAAGGCCGCGGCCAAGAAGGTTACCTTTCTGGGAAAAGACTATGAGGTTCCCGAATATGTGAACCTGATTCAGGATACGGAAACCTATGATGAAGGCGGCACGTTCCGAACACGTGAAGAAGTACAGAACAGTCTGGCTGCTCATGTAGGCATACAGGGAAGTTATGGTGCGTTCAGCGGGGAGATGGCTCTTGATTACTCGGGTGAATTCAACAAGAACAGCCAGTATGCCTACGCATACCGAAATTTTTACGCTGAAGCGGCTACGCTGCAATTCCAGTATGACGCCCGTTTTCTATCCGATGAATTTAACGAACGACTGAACGAATTGCCGTATGAGCTGTCGGATGAAAATTTGGACGTGTTCAGCAGCTTCTTCAATGACTTTGGCATGTATTTTACCAATAAAATCGTACTTGGCGGTTCACTGCAATTTTACACCGCTGTAAGTGTGGAAGGCCTATCCAATGTGCAGGAAATCTCCGCCATGATGAAGGCGCAGTACGAGGCACTGTTCAGCAGTGGCAGTCTGGATGCCGGAGTCAAGAACAGCAGTGCGTGGAAGCAGTATGCGTCACACAGCAGCACAACGGTTCGTGCCCATGGAGGCAATCCCTCGGAGGTGACCGATCTGACACTGATCAATCCGTTGGAACCCGGGGAGAACACGGTAAATCTGTTCCGTAAGTGGGTGGACAGCGTCTCATCCGAGCCCGCCATTATTGATTTTACGCTTGAAGGGATCTGGCAGATTTGCGGGAAGAAGCGGCAAGCTGTGCAGGCCGCATGGGAAAAGTACGCAAGAAGTATGCACCCGCACCTAGCTATTGGGACGCGCAGCCGTGGAATCACTTGGCCGATTGAAGATAAGGCCATCGTACCCGATATCTACATCGGATCTGTTCCTTATGAGCCTTCCGGGCAACCGGACGGTCCAGCCGGATATCAAGTCGTTATTTTGGACAGTAGCAATCTGGGCCATGTACTGCTCGACCGCTATTATACGGTTCCCAAAGAGCAAGGGTGGATCACGACCTACCATGTGTTGTTTGATCAGATGAAGCAGGACATTCAGGGCAAGCTGGATACGGCCGGCAATATCCTGATTATCAGTTCTTTTGGCATTGACAGCGGCATGTCTCCCACGCCTGATATTGTTGGCATGTTACGCAGTGCCGGAGCGGGTGAACAACTCAATTATTGGCTGAAGGAACACCAGGAGAGCCAGGGACCGGGTAACTCATGGGTAGTGTATCCGTCGAATTACATGCTGGTTGGCATTTTTGGCAATGGTCCAGGTACGGGCATCGAATTTTATGATTATAATACGCTTGAAACGGCCCAGCTTAATGTATATTTGTATCGGGAGATCTACAGCGGCAACTATACTTTGGGACTTGGGGAAATGTAACTGCAGGGATTGACGGCTTTTTAGCCAGAATTGTCTGAAACCTGAGCTTATCCTTAGATGTTCATTACAATCAAAAAACCAACCCAGCTAACAGGCTGAGTTGGTTTTTTCGATTTCTAGCGATGCACGCCATTTCCTCAATATATAGAGCTGTTAAAGTTAAGGCAGCATACTTACATATTTTCCGTATACATAAGCTGCGCGGCCATCCAGCTTCACTTTTACCCAACCATACTTGTCTGTACTGATTACCTCAAGAACAGTGCCTTTTGGTACGGCAGTAACCACTTTGGCTTTGGATGAAGCGCTGGAGCGTACATTCAGGTAGGCCGCAGTAACCTTGGCTTGTTTGCCTTTTGCGACTGCACCCGGTTTACTTTTGCTTGGTGATGTCGATGGTTTGCCGGGTTTCGATGTGTCTGGTGTCGGTTTTGGTACCGTTGGTGTCGTTGGTTTCTCAGGTGTAGTCTCTTCCTCACCGCTACCAGTGGACGCCTTGCGAGCTTTATTCAGCTCTTGATAGAACTCTCCCTTGGTTTTCACGCCAGAGAATTTCGCGATACTTACGTTCGCTTTGGCGGCGAGAGCATTCATTTCTTCTTCAGTCACCGCATCCAAAATGTTAATGGACGCAATGTTGGTATACTTGCCATCTTCCGTTGTCGGAACAGACAGGATGCCATCATTAATCAACTCTACAATATCAGCACGTGCAGGTGCTGTCAGGTCTACGCCGGTGATTTTCCAGTTGTGCTGGATCTTTGGCTCGTAGACGCCTTTCATAACATCTTTCAAGTAAGAAATGGACAGATTACGGATCGTACCTTGAATCTCGCCAAATGCGGAAGCATCCTTGGAGGACCACAACTGCTTGAACTTACGGCCTTCCAATGCGCCACCCTTGGCAATCAGTGCTTCCATCCGATAGGCGTTCATGCCAAGCTTCAGCGTATCGTCTTCTTTGACCACTGTACCGTTACTATATTTGAGATTCGTAATCCGACTGCCGTAAGGCTTGGTCAGGTCAATCTCATACGTCACTCCACCGAAGAAGTCGTCGGTACTATATTTGGAAGCGCGCCGTTTCGGATCAAAGCTGATCGTCACATCGCCAGGGCGTGTGGAGTTAAAATAACCCGCAGACCATTCCATGTAGTCCTTCAGATCATGTCCGGTCACTTCATATACCGTTACTTCTCCGAAGGTATATTGATAGTTGAATGCAATATCTTTTTTCTTGATCGGTCCGACATCCAGCTTGGCCTTATCGTTATCGATCTGGTGAGCAACAACGTCAGCATCGCTATAATGCAGCATGACTTCGGTGAAGAAGTCGGAGAGGGGTGTCTCTTGGATCTGCACCGCAGGAATGCCTTTGATCTCATCCGCTGGCACCAGGTTGGTTCCTTTCAGTTCAGCCACTTCAATGTTGGCATCGGCACGAGCGAACTCGTGGAACGGATGCAGTGTATCTTCCAGTCCGGGATCGGACACTTCATAAGAGCCATCAGCAGCTTTTACAGCGAGTGCCTTAGCTTCCTTGCTTTTCAGTACAACCTTGTCGCCTTCTTTGGTAAACGTGAGGTCAATCCGTGAAATGTGTGAACCATATTTGTTTGGCTCGGAGATCAATACGCCGTTAACCGTTTGGGATTCAATCAGCGTATGCATGTGTCCGGCAAAAATGGCAGCCAGCTCCGGGTTGGCATTGGCGATATCCGTGACCCCGGTGCCCGGGTTCCCGTTCTCGTTGTCCAGTCCCATATGCATGAGTCCAACCATTACATCCACTTTGCCTTTCAGCTCGGCAATGGCCTTCTTGGTCTCTTCCACAGGATCTTTGACAATGATGCCATCCAGGTGATCCGTACCTTTCTCAAACTCGGTAATCATAGGTGTGTTCATTCCGATGACGCCTACCTTGATGCCGTCTTTCTCGATAATCGTATAGGCAGGCATGTAGCGGTCGCCGTTTTCTTTGAAAATGTTACCTACCAAGGGTTGTCCCTTGAACTGTGAGGAAATCTTCTCTAATACGTCCAATCCAAAGTTAAATTCATGATTTCCCATGACCCATGCGTCATATTTCATTTCGTTCATTGCGACCATCATGGGAGATTGAGGTTGATCGTTGAACAGCTCAGCCGAGTTGTCCTGAATCATGTCGCCTGCATCCAGCAGAATCGTATTCGGATTCTCAGCACGTACTTTTTTTACAATCGTGTACAACTGCGTCATGCTGCCTGTCGGATTCGGACCGTCCAGGGCATAGTCCCACGGCATAAATCGGCCATGAATGTCTGATGTTCCCAGCAACGTAATCTTGGTTTCCTTGTCTGCTTCAGCAGCTTGAGCCGGAGTGGAGGCAAAAGGTGCGAAGAGGATGGAGGCACATAAGAGGAATGATAAGGGCCATCCGGCGTAACGTTTCGGCGAAAATTTGCGCATGTTGTAATCTCCCTTGTTATCTAGTGTTATGTAAAGATATGTGTCATTGGAGTTAATACTAGATTAACAAATGGTGAATGTAAACCACAAAATGACAAATAAAAGAGACCGCTCTTGATCATTCCATGGAAACAACACAAGGAATAATCGGAGCAGTCACTACACGTTTCTTTTATATGTTCAAACTTCCTCTTCAACAACACCCAAAGCACGGTTTTTCTCTTTGAACAGCTCATTGTGTGAGGAGACATAGGCCATTAGTGAAGCATCTGGTTGTATATATCGCTTGGCACTGTTTAGTGCGAGAATACCGCTGGTAAAGGTGCCTGCCAGCAATTCAACTTTGCTGTCGTAGGCTACAAAATCGCCTGCAGCGAATACACCGGGAACGTTGGTCGTCATCTCGGCTCCCACCTCCAGGTTCCACTCACCGAGATCCAGACCCCAATCGCGAATGGAACCATAATTGCACTTCATTCCGTGATTGACGATGACCGCATCAACCTCCAACTGCTCTCGCTCTGACGTCTCAGTATGGAGGAGGGATACACGATCAATTTGTGTCCCGTCGCTGCTGTGGAGCGCTTCAATGGTATAGGGTGTCCGAACCTGGACGGAGGAGTTCTTCATCATCGTAACACTTCGCTCCAGACCGCCAAAATGATCCCGGCGATGAACGATCGTTACGCTGCTGGCAATGGACTGCAACTCATTGGCCCAGTCGACAGCGGAATCTCCTCCACCCGAAATTAATACCCGCTGATCCCGGAATCGTTCCAACTCCTGAACCGTATAGTGCAGGTTGGTCACCTCGAAGCGATCTGCTCCTTCAATCTCAAGCTTGACGTTCTGGCGCTCGCCATAGCCAATGGCCAGAATAACGGTCCTGGTCAGATGTTGTTGGCCATGATCAGCGGTGAGCAGGATGGTTCCATCTTCCTGACGCTCCATGCCGACAATCCGCTGGCCGAGCACAATCGTCGGATCAAATGTGCGGGCTTGTCCAATCAACTGGGCAATGAGTTGTTCCCCACGAATTGGGGGCATGGCTCCGACATCCCATATCATTTTCTCAGGATAGGTCAGGACTCTTCCGCCCAGTTCATCCTGTGCTTCTATGACCTTGGTCTTCAGTTCTCTCATTCCGCTATAAAAAGCCGTGTATAACCCGGCGGGTCCTCCGCCGATGATGGTCACATCATATCGTTCAAGTGAATCTTTCATCGCTAACCTCCATGATTCGTTGGGCAGAAACCCTTTATTTTTTGAGCATCACAGGAAGTTGTTTAATCAGTTCTTCCCTCGCCAGCGGATCTGTTGATATACCTAGCCCACCATTCACGAAATATACTTTACCGGCTTTGATAGCAGGCAGTTGGCTCCATACGGGACCCTTGGTCATGTTCTCAACTTCCTTCAATTCTTCGTCACTATAATACACAATGAAAATCCGGTCTCCGGCAATTTCGGGCAGCTGTTCGGTGGAAATATCGGCATAGCCATAGTCATCCGGGTTATCAATCATTTTCTGAATCGCTGTGGTTGGCTTGAATCCATCCTTGTTATAGACAAAACCGGTCAGGTAACTGGTCGTGTACACACTCAATCTTTTCTGGCCAATCATGTATTGAAATACGGATGCCGTCTCGTCCTTCTGAATGGTGCCATCCTGCTGCAATGCGGTCCACATCTTCACAATCTCAGCTTCATGACGTGCGAGAAATTCTTCAGGTAGTTGTTTGTTGCCGAGCCATTCGCCCAGTCGCTTGATCCGATCAGGCATAGGGTCCCATTCATTGGTCAGGATAACCGGAGCGATCTTGGAGAGCGTCTCATTCTGCTTTTGGTCGGGAGTTGATGTAATAATCAGATCGGGCTGAAGTTCCACAATCTTCTCCGGACTTGGCGGCCAGCCGATATCTGCAACATCTTTCAGTTCGTCTTTATACGTCGCGTATTGCAGACCTTGCTGTACCACACCTACAGGCTTGATACCAAAAATTAATAGATCCCCAACGGTGTTGTCTGTATATACGATACGTTTGGGCGCTATGGGAATCTCCACCTGGTTACCATAGGCATCAGTCGCCATTTGGGTTCCTTTTTCCTCAGTTTGGCTGGTGGTCTGTGCTGTATTGCTTGTTGTATCGGCTGTTTTACCGCAAGCTGTTGCAACCAATACAATCAAACATAAGGTGAGCAACGTGGTGAATCTCGACATTTTGTGTATCATGAATATCCCCCAGTATGGTTAAATATTTACTGATAATCATTATCAATAAATCAAGTGTAATGCCGTTCAAGGGTGCATTCAATGGAATAATAGGACGTTTTTTTTGCATTAATAGGCTGGTTATGGGCAAGTTTCGACCATTGATAACCAAGGAAGAGTTGGGTTATGATGACTCTAATTGATAATGGTTATCAGAAAAAGGAGAGCTAGCTGTGGATCTGACTCATCTCAAAACCCGGAACGTTGTTCCCGACATTTATTACGAACTTCACGGGTTGGCTCTACAACATCTATCGCTTAATGATGGCATTCCACGACAAACGCTAACCACCGACCTCATGATTGTGGTCGAGGAGGGGGAAGGTCTGCTCATTTGCGATGGTAAGAAAAATGAACTGCAATATGGGGTGCCCCTGGTCATCAATGCGGGACACACTGTAGAGATTCGGATGAACGAAGAGGCGTTGTTATCCGTGTGGTTAATCGCATTTACATTGCATGATCCTGAGCGCCAAATGTCCCCTTCCTTTATAGAGACCCGCGAAACGGATACGGCCGGATTTCGATCCATAGTGCAGCGAATCCGGGCCATTGAAAACCGCCGTATGGTGCAGGATCGCATACAACGAGTCGGCATTCACACCCAGTTTCAGAGATTGATGAGCATGGTACTGAAAGATACCCATGAGCACGAAGGAGAAGTCTCCAGTGAGCATACGAGAGCGAACGTATCCGAGATCATTACGCAGCTAAGAGGCCGCTACAACGAGGAAATTACCGTGAATGAGTTGGCAGATCAGGCCAGGATTAGCAAACGGAGGTTTACCCATTGGTTCAGGCAGCTCACAGGAACGAATCTGTCGGATTATATGACAACTCTGCGGATGGAACATGCCAAACAACTGCTATTACGCGGGGAGCGTATGAAGGAGGTGGCCGCTATGGTGGGATATCGGGATGAATACTATTTCAATCGTCGATTTAAACAGATGGAAGGAATCTCACCGGGCCAGTTCATTCTTAACCATCGGAAAAGTTCATCTAACATCTGTGTGATGAGTTGCCTCGGTCATCTGCTTGCCCTTGGGATCCGCCCAGCAGCGGTAGCCAAAAATCTAGCCAATGAGCACTACCTAAGCAAGTTGAGTACGAGTTTCCATAAGGTCAACAGTGTACCGCTGGACCCGCAGGAAATTTCCTATTTGCAGCCCGAGATGATTCTGGTTGGAAATCAGGAGGAGTACGATACGTTGTCGCCAATAGCGCCGACATATATTTTTTCACAGAACGACGACAAGCCATTCGTATTGTTACAGAAACTTGGTGAGGTCTTTGGAAAGGGATTTGAAGCGGAGAAGGTAATGAAGCAATATGAGCGCAAGGTACAGCGCCTGAGATCGCGGTTGAAAGGTATGACTCAGAGTACGGATACATTCTCTGTGATGGAAATACGCGATGACTCAATCTATGTGTTCGGGAATTACTGGTGCAGGGGTGCCTACAATCTGTATGATGGCCTTGGACTCCAGGCACCTGAACGTATACAGAAGGAATTAATTGACCGTCAGGCTTATCTCATGATTTCAGAGGAGCAAGTTGCGTCCTATGTAGGAGACCACTTGTTCCTGACGGTACTGGATTCGGAGCGGTATCAACATATGTCGAGCAGCATCTGGTGGCAGGAAATGCCTGCAGTGAGGCAAAACCAGGTGTATATGACGGAGTATACGGAATTTGCAGTTACCGATCCCATATCTATGCCTTACCAACTGGATGCCCAGATGAAGTTAATACTTGAACGTAAAGTGCTCCATTCCTGATCGGATCACTTAACTCTTATACCGTCTCAATTGAACTACGACTACGAGAGGTGAAAAACTTTATTTTGACAACGATGGATACCAAAGCAAGCAAACCAAAGATGATTCCGCTCCAGATGACCTGATGGATGCCGAGTTGGGCAATGAACCAGCCGCCAATGGAGGTACCGAGAGTAATTCCCAGATTAGAGAAAGAGACAAAGAGGCTATTTCCGAATTCCGGTGCTTCCTGAGATTCCGTCGTAAGCCAGGTTTGGCTGACAATCAGACCACCGGAGTGAATCGCACCCCAGACGAACACCATGATAATCATAGGAATGAAATAGGAGCCTGCATAGAAAACGAGTAAATAAGCCGCCATGTATAACACCGGGAAGAGGAGAACGGTTCTCGGAATATTTCGATGCAGGAGCTGTCCGAATACCAAATTTCCGGCGATCATAATAACACCAAAAGCCAAGAGCATCACACTAATCCATGAACCGTCCATACGGGTGACTTGCCCAAGGTATTCGGCGAAATAACTGTATACGGAGAACATCGCTGCAAAAATAAAAATGACAGCGGCAATATTTAGCCACAGCGCAGGTTTACGCAAAATGCCGATCTGTTTGCCATATGACATTTTCTCTTGTACAGGCATTGAAGGCAGCCAAATCCATATCCCGATGAAAGCAATGATACTGACAACCGCTCCAAACCAAAACGCAGCTTCCAACGAGAATCGTTCCGCAAGATAGCTAGTTAGGGGCACGCCAAATGCAAAGCCGGCAGTGATTCCGGTAAACACTTTGGCGACTGCCTGACTGCTTTTTTCCGGTGGGACCAGCTTGGCACCCGTGACGAGAGCGACGGAGAAGAAGACCGGATGAAAAATGGCCGGGATAATCCGAAAGATTAACATCATGTCGAAGCGGGTTGTGTAGGCATATACTACATTCGAAATGGCGAACAACAGCACGGCAATTAACAAAATGGTCTTACGATTGATACCAGATACGAGTAAAGTCAGAAAAGGGCCGGACACGGCAACGACTAGCGCGAAAATACTTACCAGCCATCCAGCTTGTGCAGCGGTGATATTGAATTTATGCGTGATTAAGGGCAGCACTCCAATAATGCCTACTTCTGTAGTAATGATGGCGAATACACCCAATGCGAGAATGAGGATGAGCAGCGGATTAACCTGTTGTGATTTCATGTTAAAGTGTAGACCTCCAAATTCATTTATATATATAGATAAGTAGATATATTGAACTAAAAAAAATACCTCCTTGCCTCTGTATAAAATTATAGCCGATATAATAAGTTCTCAGAATTACATTATATCTATATTTATAGATTTGTAAATATAATAAATTGTAACGCCTTTGTTTAAGTTATCAAGTTAGCACCCAATATCTATACTTTCTTAGGGACAAGCTATACTTTCTACATGGATAATTACAAATATATCCAGTAAAATGATAAATGTAAACGCTTACCAATTTGTCAACTATTAAAAACTAAAGGAGGAAGATCATGTACAAGTCCAAATGGTTTAAGACCGTGGGTGCGTTAGCGTTAGTGGGTGTGCTTGCCACATCAGTAGCTGTAGGCAGTGTGAGTGCAGGTTTGGCGAAAGGCAGCAAGTTTCTGGGGAACATTATTGCAAGCAGTGTTCCCTCGAATTTTAGTCCATATTGGAATCAGGTGACGCCGGAGAATTCAACCAAATGGGATGCAGTGGAAGGCACGCGCAATAACATGAACTGGTCTCAGGCCGACATGGCGTATAACTATGCGGTTAACAATGGATTTCCATTCAAATTTCATACCCTTGTATGGGGAAGTCAGCAGCCATCGTGGATTAACAGCCTCTCCGCTGCCGATCAGAAAGCTGAAGTGACACAGTGGATTCAGGCGGCTGGCCAGCGTTATTCCAAAGCAGCTTTTGTCGATGTGGTTAATGAACCGCTGCATGCCAAGCCTTCCTATCGCAATGCCATCGGAGGGGATGGAGCAACAGGCTGGGATTGGGTGATTTGGTCTTTCCAACAAGCGAGACAAGCTTTTCCTAATTCCAAGCTACTGCTGAACGAATATGGTATTATCGGTGACCCGAACGCGGCGGATCAATATGTACAGATAATTAATATTTTGAAAAGTAGAGGGCTGATTGACGGCATCGGTATTCAGGCCCATCACTTTAATATGGATAACGTCTCCGTAAGCACGATGAACACCGTGCTGAACAAGCTGGCTGCGACAGGTCTGCCGATTTATGTATCCGAGCTGGACATAACTGGTGACGATAACACGCAGTTACAGCGCTATCAGCAGAAGTTCCCTGTGCTGTGGCAGCATTCTGCGGTCAAAGGTGTGACCCTGTGGGGTTACAATCAGGGTCAAACCTGGGTTAACGGTTCCCATCTGGTGAACAGCAATGGTACAGAGCGTCCAGCAATGCAATGGCTAAGAAATTATCTTGCCAATAATCCTTAAGTTCTCATAATCATACTCTTACGTTATCATTTGAAATAGCGCCTGTTCCGCAGTCAAACCGCGGAGCAAGGCGCTATTTCTGTTCATATCTTCTTTCTAGCCTTCCGAGATAACAATACTATTGAAGGAGTCAGGCTCCAACTCAAACTTAAGTGTCTGCCCCTCGTATGCCAAATACAAATCACGATGATCCTTGAACGGATTGTTGATGACGATCACGAGACTGTTGTCAGGATTGCGGAATGCCACCGATTTGCCACTCCAGGCTCCAGACAGACCCACCCTTCGTGCGCCAGAAACAATATGATGGGCAAAATGCTTCATCACATAATACTCGGGATTTCGAATGGCCTCACTCGTATCCGGGTCTACTGTAATCATCGAGTTTTGCTCCCACCCCCACGTGCTGCGGCCTTTTGGCTCCAAAACCATGTTCCAGTAGATATATGCATTTACTCCATTGCTGAAATAGTGCTGGTACAGGTTGAATACATACTTGGCGTAGTTCCACGAGTTGTTGCCATCGCCGCACTCATTCTCGGTCTGCATGTATCGAAGCTCCGGGTAGCTTGCCGCTGTGCGTTGAATGGCATTTTTGCCTGCCCACTGATAACCTACTCCCTTGATATAGGCGTACGCTTTGGGATCACTAAGCACCAGTCCGGCGTATTCATCAAAATCATTCGTTTTTTTCTTGATCAATTCTTCCCATGGGTCAGGCGCGTTGATCGTCCCCAGCCAGATTTCCGTGTCCAGACCATGCTGGTCAAAAGCTGGGCCCAGATAATCGGCGATAAACTCACGCAGCTGCTCGCCAGTCCACATGCAGGAAGGAAATTTCTGGTCCGCGATGACTTCGTTCTGCACATGAACCTGATGGATAGTGATGCCTGCCTCACGGTAAGCCTGTACGAATTTGACGAAATACAGTGCATACGCCTCCAATATCTCCTTCTCCCAGCGCAGCGTACCGTAGTTATAGGCTTTCGGCGATTTCATCCAGGTTGGCGGACTCCAAGGAGAGGCGAAGAATTGCAGATTTGGATTATAGGTCAGGGCCTCTTTGATGTATGGAATTAGGTATTTGAAGTCACGTTCAATCGAAAAATGTTCCATGGCCACGTCGCCGTCCACCTCATTGTGGCTGTACCATTGTTCTGCATAATCACTCGCGCCGATCGGCAGGCGGCAGATGTTGAATTTGTGTTCGCCTTCCGGGTGAAAGAGGGAATGAAAGACTTCATGTCGCTGCTCCTCATTCAAGTGGGACAGGGCCATATAACCAAGCTCATTGAAGCAGCCGCCAAATCCTTCTACAAGCTGATGCTGTTCACCTGTGAGCTTTAGATTAGCGCTTTCATTTGTGATTGTATAAGAAATCTCTTTCCACGAAAAATTGGGTGTAGTGGAATAGCCATGTAACGTCAGAGACATTGGAATTTCCTCCTCGCTTGAACCTCAGGTATGTTGTACAGTACAGTCAGTATATCAAGTCCCTCTCCAAAAGCAGATACGCTGAACCGTGTAAAATTTGCCCTAATCCAAGGTGGTGTAATTCATGATCATCCCTGAACCATACCGTTCCTATCTGTCTCCCGAGAGCCGGTGGTTGCCTGCGACGGATTGGAACGTCAAGCTGTTTGGTGCTCACATGCAGAAGGTGAACCAAGGCTGGCATGTGCCGCAGGAATCCCATTTGGCCTTTGAATTAATTCTGATTCTGGAAGGCGCACAAACGACAATACTGGAGAATATCCGTTATGATCTTCATCAAGGAGATATATTACTTATCCCACCCGGGTGCAAGCATACCAATGAATGCAATCAGGAGAAGGGGCTGACCTACTTTATTGCCCATTTCAATGTGGACGAGGCTTTGTTTCGGCAAGGGATGAGTCGACAAGTTCAGCTGTTGTTCCCGAATGGCAGCGAGGATAATCAGCGATTGACGGAAGTGATGATGAAATGGGTGAGCCTTCTTCAGCAAAAAGAAGAATATACAACGGCAGATCTGTTCCGCATGCAGGCTGGTTTGCTGGAGATTCTGGCGATCTTGGCAGAGCAAAGCTCCTCCCGTTCTCAAGAATCCGTATCGCCTACTGTGGCGCACTATGCAACACTGATTGCCGAGGCAATCAAAAGCCGTTTCAATGCCGGTAACATTCAGCGGGAAGGGCTGGGGGATAAGGAGATTCGGATTGAAGAGATCGCAGCTTCACTGCAAATCAGCCCTGGATATGCACTGGAGACGTTTCAGAAAGTATATGGCATCTCCCCGCGCAGATATTTGTCCGAGCTGAAGCTCCACGAGGCCAAGCAGCTGATCCATCAACCTGATTTGACCTTACCCGGGTTGCCGCCATGCTCGGATATTCCAGTCTTGCGCACTTCAGCCGGCAATTCAGAAGATGGACTGGCACGAGTCCCAGTGAATACAGACAGACGATGGGCAGCATCCGTTTTTTTGAATAAACCGAATTCCCGCGTACCCACGTCCAATTTAATGCACACCAAAAATCCCCGCTGACGATTCAGACGGGGACTTCGCTGTGCATGCAAGAAGCTGCATGGATGGCATATGAATGGATTATGCATTGAGATAAGTAGAGATAAGTGCGTGGTGCTTGAGTATACTTTTGTTAATTAAGGTTGTTGTACACTCTCATCCTGTGCTTTGTTTTCGAAGATCAGGATCGTTTTGCTGCTTCCGGTATACCCAACCGTCGTATGGAATTGCTCCGAAATAAATCGTACCGGGACAAACGCCTTGCCATCTCTCATCAACAGAGGCGCGTCGTTTACCGCAAGAGTATCATCTATACTCACCTGTTTGTTGCCCACCGTCCACTTAAGTACCGTGTCATTTTGCGCAATCTGAACCTCCTGTGTATCCGGATTCCAGTTCACGCTGGCATTCAATTGCTCCGAGACAAAGCGAAGCGGCACATAGGTCCGTCCATCCTCGATAAAAGGCGCAGCCTCCAGCGCGTAAGCCTGATCACCCACATAGGCGGTTGTAGACCCTTCAACCAGTCGCTGGAATCTGCCTTGCGGGGTGCGCTTCTGCTCCCGTACGTTCATTTGATTTAGAAGGCGCATCGTGTTGCTGCCGCTAGCGACGTCCAGGTAGTTATTTTGCACCGTTAGTCCGGCAGGTTCCGGCTCGGAGACCGAAGTCTGAGTACCCGAGGACAAGGAGGTGGAGGTCGAGATATCTGTTATGGTATTAGCAGAGCTGTTTCTTGTAAAAGTAAATCCGGCAATGGGTGTCAGATCCCACACCTGGTTGTTGGACAGCTTCAGCACTTCCAGCTTGGACAGCTGCCGTAACGGCTCCAGGTCATAGATCTGATTGGACTCTGCATTCAGTTCTTTGAGCCCTGTCAGGCTCTCCAGGGGCGCCAGATGCTGAACCTGATTCCCGGAGACGTCCAGCGTCTGCAGACGTGTCATATGCTCCAGTGGCATCAGATCGGAAATCTCGTTGCCTGCCACATTCAGCTTCTGAATTGTATTCGGCAGATCAGCCAGTACATCCAGTGTCTGAATATGGTTATTGGCCACATTGAGCTGTTTAAGCTTTCTTTTATCCGCCAGTGGTGTCAGGTCCGTGATCGTATTGTTCGAGATTTCGAGCCATTGAAGATCATCTGCATCAGCCAGTGCGGAGAGACTGGTAATCTGGTTACCGCTGGCGTGAAACGTATGTAGTCGATTGAATCCACGTACAACCTCTATAGAAGAAATGGAATTGTTGCTGATATACAGCCGTCCCAGGTCTTTCAGATCAGCCAGTGCATCAATGGATGTAATGTAATTGTTGCGAACGTCAACCTCGCGAAGCTGAGTCAGATGCTCCAGCGGTGTTAAATCGTCAATCTCATTGCCATATAACCGGAGGTGAGTCAGATTCGTGGCGTATTGCAGACCGGCCAGGCTTTGAATGCCTGCATTGCTTAGATCCACAACGTTCAGCTGCTCCAGATCGGATGAGGTTAGAGGGGAATCTACCGGTTTGTTCAAGATCAGCTTCAGTCCGTTCTCCAGTGCAGGGTCTTCGATGATTCCTTCGCCCAAGTCTGCAGTAGTATAGGCCATCGACTGCCCAGCGGCCCCGAGACTCAGGATGAATACTAGAAATAGTAGAGTCATTCTTCTCATTGCATGAATTCCCTCCGATTCCGATTTTGAGATTATAAAATACTCCGAACAGATTGAGTTCTTTGATGATATATAAGGTAAGTGTAAATGGATCAGTTTAACTTATGCAGGCACGAATAAAAACACATCTATAGTTATTAACCAGTCATTAGGCAAAAGGAACATGAAATTCATGACAGGCAGCACATCTACTTCTATTCTATATGATACCAGCCCCATACTGTACTCTTCCGATCATCTTTTTCAAAAAAAATTGTACAACTCCCCCAGATCGTATTCAACTCCATGGCAGATAGGGTATAGATGAAGTAAAGAATGCCATTTGGAGGAGAAGATGCAGGTATGCGCCAAGCCATGATCATTAGCAATCCATCGTCCGGTAAAGAAGAAGCTAAGCAGTATGTGTCCCAAGTCAAAGAAATTCTTGAATCACAACAGTATGAAGTGGTGCTTAATGAAACGGCCGGGGAGGGCGATGCGACCAACTACAGCCTGAGTGCCTGCCAAGACGGCTGTGATCTCGTCATTTCCATCGGAGGAGATGGGACACTGCATGAGACGATTAACGGCATGATGGAGCAGGAACATCGTCCCAGACTGGGTGTGGTGCCGCTAGGTACGGTGAATGATTTTGCGCGTGCGCTGAATATCTCGCTTGACCCGGAAGAAGCCATTCGGCAGTTACGATCGGGGCAGGTTCATAGGGTAGACCTCGGTAAAATCAATGATCGTCTGTTTGCCAACGTGGTGGCAGCCGGTTCATTGGCGGAAGCGCTGTTCTCGGTATCGTCGGAAGAAAAGTCGAAGCTGGGTTCATTTGCTTATTTGAAGGAAGGGTTGAAAGACCTCATGAACACACCCGCCAAGCAGCTAACCATTGATTATGACGGGCAGTTCTGGGAGGGTGAATCTCCTCTTTTTCTCGCGGCGCTGACCAATTCGGTTGGAGGCTTTGAGAAATTGTCGCCGGATGCAGCGGTAGATGATGGGTTAATTCATTGTTTTGTGATCCGTAGCATGAACGTCTTCAATACAGTTACACTCGGAACGTCCCTGCTGTTTGGCAAACTCAAGAACCATAAGGATGTTGACTATTTTACGGCAAAAGAAGTTCATGTCCGTTCCACGGATGCCATCCGCACGAATGTAGATGGAGAGGAAGGGCCTTCCCTGCCCATTCGAATCCGTGTATTGCCTCAGCATATTGAAGTGATCGTCCCGGAAGAAGTGTAAGCGGATGAATGATGCAGAAAAAAACCTCCATTATTCCATATAAGAATTCTAAAATTCCATTGAAACCGATTGCAGTTCTGTGTCACAATCATAGACGGAAGACAAGTATATACCAGTTGGCAATGATTATGGGCATTAGAGTACGATACTATTCGAATATGGAGGGAAATCATCTTGAGAACAATTAAACTTGGCAGCAGCGCACTTGAAGTACCGGTTGTAGCCGTTGGCTGCATGCGAATTAATTCATTAAGCAGCAAAGAAGCAGAACAGTTTGTTCATTCCGCCATGGAAGCAGGCGCGAACTTCTTCGATCATGCTGATATTTATGGAAATGGAGCATGTGAGGAGATCTTTGCAGAGGCTGTGCAGATGAATCCCCAGGTTCGTGAAAATATGATTCTTCAGTCCAAATGCGGTATCCGCAAAGGCATGTTTGATTTCTCAAAAGAGCATATCTTGAATTCGGTGGATGGCATTCTGCAACGCTTGAAAACCGAGTATCTGGATGTTCTGTTGCTGCATCGCCCGGATACATTGGTTGAACCCGAAGAAGTGGCTGAAGCCTTTGACCAGCTGGAGCGCGAAGGCAAAGTGCGTCACTTCGGGGTATCCAACCAGAATCCGAACCAGATCGAAATGTTGAAAAAATACGTTAAACAGCCACTGGTAGCGAACCAGTTGCAGTTGAGTATTACCAACACCACGATGATTGACAGCGGAATCAACGTGAACATGGAGAACGATGCCGCGGTTAACCGTGATGGCGGTATTCTTGATTACTGCCGCCTGCACGATATCACGATTCAACCATGGTCTCCGTTCCAATACGGATTCTTCGAAGGCGTATTCCTAGGAAGCGACAAGTTCCCGGAACTGAATGCGAAGATCGACGAGATTGCTGCAAAATATGAAGTGAGCAACACGACCATGGCGATTGCCTGGTTGCTGCGTCACCCTGCTCATATGCAGCCAGTGACAGGCACAACGAACATCCAGCGTTTGCAAGATTGTATCAAAGCTGGCGATGTTCACCTTACGCGCCAGGAGTGGTACGAAATCTATCGTGCAGCTGGCAATGTGCTGCCTTAAACCAAGAGTAATATATAGCAGATCGTTCTGCTATAATGCATGTAAAACACGAGCGCATATGCTGCTCGTGTTTTTATTTTATCCTTTATTTGATGCTTGCCCGTTCCCGGTATAAAATAAGGGTAGGGCCTTTATTTTAACAAAAGGATTTTTTTGTAATTAATACAAATTAGTTGAATTTATCTTATTGACCCTTGCTTAATTATTACATATAATTACTTTTGCATACCGTTAATCCTGTCTATGGTTTTTTATTTTGGAGGGTGGTGTTAGTTTGGAGCCGACAACCACGATACGCGATCACTTAGAAAGTTATCTGAAGCGTGAGCAGATGTCCATTAGTCTTTTTTCGGAAACGTCAGGAATTAACTCCGGTACGCTGAGCAATATTTTGAACAAGAATCGTCCGATTGCGATGCAGCAGCTGGATCGAATCACTTCAGCTATGAGACTTGAAGAAGGTTACTTCTATGAATTGTACATAGATGAGTGTTTTGTCCATGCTGCCCCTGACTGGCGAAGACTGGGACCATTCCTTCATCGATGTGCTGAGTTGAATAAATTGAACTGTATTGAAGAGGTTATTCGTTTGATGATGGATAATCTATCTTATATTCCTTTGCTATTTGATCTGGCTGAAGAATTCTACCATGCCGGTAATTTCGAACCGGCCGTTCTACTATATGAAACGATAGCCGAAAGTGAGAAAATGCAACACTCCGAACGGCTTGCACTATGTCAGTATCGACTCTTCAGGCTGGGACTGACCAATGATCAGCAACGAAATCTGATCATCGCGGCTCAATTCGAATATTATGTTGACCGGCTTGATGAACGTTATCAGCTGGATGCGCTCAACGAATTGATTAATGCCTTTGGGGCCTTGCATAGATGGAATAAAGTGCAGGAGCTGTCCGAGAAGTTAAAGGTGAAAGCAACCATCCATTATGAGTTGAATGGGAGAAGGAAACAGGAAGAAACAAAGAGACCTATTGTGTTCTACATTTTGTATTCCTATTTGGCTTCAGGAAGTGCGTGTTATCAACTTAAGGACTATCAAGGCGCCCTTAAATATGTTTCTTTATATACGGATAACAGCTGGGTGAAGAACCCTGATCAGGACGAAATGGTAGTCATGAATCAGTTTCAGGAATGGGCTGAGGGCAACCGTTATATATATCAATTAATGAGCGGACAGTTTGAGGTGTTAGCTGATTATTTGAATTACATCTCAACAAAAGAAAATGAGATTTTCCCTGCGCTTTGTGATATTGTGACTGCTGCAAATCGCTATGATAAAAATATTGATGACGTACTCGAACAGTATGAATCTTACTTTACGTACCAGGAACAAAGCAACCGAATCGGAAAAGTCAGCAGACAGGTTACAGATGATCGATATCTACGTCTATTAGCGGATCTGGGTGCGTATTATCTAAAGAAAGATGAGTATTTCACAGGGATACAATTTGTTCTGGATAGTTTGCGATTCTCTATTGAAATTAGCAGTGGACGAGGTATGCTTAGAGGTGTCGGACTGTTTGAGCAATATAGGGAGTTTGCAACTGAGACGGCGAAACAGCAATACAAATTGATCATTAGTGAGGTGCAGAAACTCAATGAAGAGAAAGTTGGCTTTGCTGATAGCTACATGTAGTATTATTATTTACATTGTAGCTCCTGCTACGGATCCTGTCTCAAGCAACGAAGTTCCAGATCCCACAATTATGAGAACTGCTGACCACGGATTCGGAACTTAAAAATTGGTAATGGACGCTTCTGAATATTCATTCAGAGGCGTCTTTTTTTGCGTCTGGTGGAAGAATAAGTATGTCGTACCCCTTGCGGCCTATCGATTGGCATAATAAACTAAAATATGACAAAAAGGAGGGGTACTATGGATTGCCTGGAGTTAATGTCACAGATCGAAGAAGCCAGACAACAGCTTCACCGCTTGCAGTCGGAATACGGCAGTCTGCTTCATCCTGAAGTCATCCAGCAATCTGTAGTTTTGGACGGTCTTATTAATCAATACAATCGAGCCAAAATGAAAAAGTTGATCAATTAGGGGTTCGCCTATTTACATATTGGTTTCCGTGCACTATAGTTAGTCACATGAGTAACTAACCGACTAACTAATTAACGATGGATGAAAGTTGGAATCGCATGAAATCGAATTTGGATGAATCTCAGCCCATTTTTCATCAGATATCCATGATGATTATGGATGACATTGTAGACGGCAGATTGAAGGTGGAGGAACAGGTCCCTTCAACCAATGAGCTCTCTCGCTTTTACAATATTAATCCAGCCACGGCACGCAAAGGGCTTCAAACGCTCGTGGACAAAGGTATCATTTATAAACAGCGGGGTGTTGGCATGTTTGTTGCGAAGGGAGCCAGGGAAGCGCTGCTTGTTGAGCGAAAACAGCATTTCTACGAAGAATATATCAAGCCTTTACTTGAAGAGGCCAGACGGATTCACATGAATGAGGACATGATTATTGATTTGATCCGAGGTAAGAAGGATAAGGAGAGTGAGTTATGATTCATATCGAGCAGATGAACTACAGTTATCAGAAAACAAAAACGCCGGTTCTGAACAACGTTACTTTGCATGAGAGTGAGCCGATCATCAGTGCATTGTGGGGCAGGAATGGTGCTGGCAAAACAACCCTTATGAGTCTGCTTGCAGGCCATAACCGGCCTGATGCTGGGACCATCCAAGTGATGGGCCAGGACCCTTACAATAATTTGGCTGCACAGGAGAATCTGTGTTACATCCAGGAGAATCATCCTTTGGGCAAAAATTGGACGATTAACGATATGATTCGATTGGGTCAATACTTTCATCCTCAGTGGAATCAGGCTCTTGCCGAGCATCTAATCGACATGTTCGAATTACCATTGAAGAAAAAGATAACCAAGTTTTCGAAAGGCATGAAGACAGCGGCCCAAATTATATTGGGTTTAGCCAGTAATGCAAAGGTAACGATCTTTGATGAACCTACCAATGGACTCGATGCCGAGAAGCGTAAGTTCTTCTATAATGCTTTATTGGAAAGTTATGAAGATAACCCGCGTCTGATTCTGTTATCGAGCCATCATATTGAGGAGATTCAGCCTTTGTGTGAGTCTCTTATCGTTCTGCAAGCTGGGGAAGTGTTGTTTAATCAGCCGATGGAAGAGATGCGTGAAAAAGGAGTTCTTCTAACAGGGAGAATTGAAGATGTCAATCGAGTCACAGCAGATGTGAAAGTTATAGAGTCCTCCCAGATGGGATCGACCTTGAAAGTGATGATTGATGAGCCGTACTCGAAAACGTGGAAGGACATCGCACACACGCAGGGGCTTTCCATTGAGAAGGCGACACTACAGGATTATTTGGTTAACAGAACCCGTAATCAGGAGGGGGTTAAGCGATGAACGCAGCGAAAGGTACGAATCGGCTGATTCTGGATGATATGCGTTTGTATTTGATCATATTTTCATCGATTGCTCTCATGCTCACTGTCGTATATTTGGCAATCGGATTTATCTTCGATGTCACGTACACCACACAACTGTTTGGTCCAATGTACGGGGGAATATGTACTTTTGCGATTGCGGGAATCCTTACTTTGTTTCCGGTTGCGATAGGGATGGGGAGCACACGAACTCAGTTCATGAAATCTTTCTATACTATTTCGGTATGGATGGTCGTGGGAACAATCACCATACTGAATGTAATCTATTTCATTATGCATCTTCTCCATGAATATGGAACGCTTAGTGTAACCTTTTATCAACCAGGCATGCTGTACTCAAGCCAATATCAATTTTTCTCTTATCTGTGGATCGATCTGATGACTGGATTCCTTGTGCTGGGATTGTCCATCTTTATAACCGTCTGTTGGATCAGATTGGGGATGCGTAATTTTTTCAGTCTGTTCTTTGGAGTTGGCCTAATCATCACGCTGGTATTTACTCTGGCCGATCTTAGTGAGTTTATGTTATGGATTGCGGGGGTCAATCGCATGGCGTTGTTCACTGCTTTGGGAGTCATTGGAGGTGCTTTGCTTCTGAGCACGTACCCCATGATGAAGAATGCACCGCTTATAATGAAAGGCAGAAAAGACTGATGAGAGACGCTTTTGATAAAGCAGTCTAACTATCCATTAAGATCAGAAAAACACGAGGGAGTATATACACGCCTCGTGTTTTTCTGTATGAGTTAAGCTTGAGCCTGTGGTTTAAATCCTTCGTCTTTGAGATACTCGCCAGCTTCGCTACGAGATTCGAAAGCCATATCCAGATTAAGACCGGAATACACATACCACATGTCATCTTCATATTTTAAAGTAAGTGTATGTCCATCTTCATCGATCCATGTTCCGCCACCAGTAGAGGTTGTAGCCAATGTAGGAGCAGCAGTTTTTACTTGTTCTGGCACCTCAAATTCAACTGCGTTGGGATTATAAGACATCGCTTTGATCGTTTCATCTAACAATGTCCGTAGGTCTGCTTCGGAGTAATCCCGAATATTGACGAATCCTTTATCATCGGTCTCATAGTTGGGCAGTAGCCCTGCATAGATATAACCGTTACCGTTAGGATGAATATGGAAAGCAACAATCTTTTTATCATACGCGCTATCTTCGTAGTGAAAATTAACACGACCGAGAGAAACATCTTTGCGTTGCAGTTGCGGATACGATTGTAGCACTTCAAGCTTTTGTTCAACGTTAAGCATATTTTCCTCCTGTTAGTGTTGGGTAGTGGTGATTATAACATAGTTCCTGATAGAATACTTTGCCCCAGTTCTTTCAGGTGTTCCATCGCTTGCAGATAAGGATAAGGACCATAGCTTACGCGTGCCACACCCAGCTCGCCAAGTTGTTTTGGTGAAGGTTCATATGATGTAACCATCACGTTGACCGGAAGCGACGAACGCTCACATAATTCCTGAATCAGTTGTTGATTCTGTAAGCCTGGAACGAACAGACCACTGGCCCCTGCTTCTGCATAAGCCTTGGAACGAATAAGCGCTTCTTCAAGGAGAGCATGATTGTGTCGTTCAGGTACATTTTGCAAAAAGATATCTGTGCGGGCGTTAATGAACAGTGGAATGCCTGCCTGTTCCGCTGCCTCCCGGGCGGCCGACAGTCTTAGACATTGCTCCTCCACCTCGTACAGTCCTGCGCCATCCGGAAGCTGATCTTCGATATTGATTCCTACCGCACCGTGATGGATCACGTGGCTCACATTTTCCTTCACTGCTGACACAGACCTGCCATACCCTCCCTCAATATCGAGCGTTACAGGCAGTTCGACGCTCTTGGTGATCCGCGCCAGATTGGCGAGTACCAGTTGGAAGGGCATTGCTTCTCCATCTGGTTCACCATGGGCGGCAGCTACAGACCAGCTTCCGGTAGCGATTGCTGTGGCGCCGGTGGACTGGAGGGCTTGTGCGCTTCCGGCATCCCACACATTGACCAGCACCAAGGGATTGCCTTTCACATGGGCTTGGTGGAATATCGCTGCTTTTTCTTGTAGGGTATTCATATTATTTCGCTCCTCGTTATATTGCTGTAAGCTGCTTCACAATACTTGCGTCCGTTCTTTCTTGCATCTTGGGCACTGGGTGCTCAAATCTCTTGCTTCTCATGAGTTAAAAGCCAGTTTTTGCGCGTCAGCCCACCGCCGTATCCGCCGAGTTCACCACTGGCATTAATTACACGGTGACAGGGAATAACGATAGCCAGCTGATTGGCTCCGTTAGCCTGTGCTACCGCTCGACATGCTGTAGGTTTACCCAGTGCATTCGCAATATCCTGATATGACCTCGTCTCTCCCGCCGGAATTGCAATCAATTGCTCCCATACACTCTTTTGGAATGGTGTTCCTAACCAGAACAACGGGGTGAGGAATACATTTAATGTGCCTTCAAAATACTGCGCAAGTTCCCGTTCAATGGAACGAATCGGCTCTGTTATTCCGGGTACAATGGCTGACTTGGTGCGTTTGCGCAATCGTTCTACTTCACGCTCCAGACCTCTGCGGTCTACAAATTCAAGCAGATATAATGCGTTCTCATCGGCTACAGCCATCATGGGTCCTAGACGTGTGTCGATCCAGGACGCCTTCAATACATGCTCTTCATCCACTTGTGTAGGCGCTGCGCCCATGATTCGCGAAAAGGCATCCCGGAACCCGCTGCCGGATTCGTAACCGGTGGACAGCTGGGCATCAATGACCGTACGACCGGAGCGAATATTTTTCAGGGCCAGTCCCATGCGACGGGCGCGGGCATACTCCACAAAGGTCATGCCAAATCGCTTCTTGAACTGACGTCTGGCCGTGGATTCGTCGATGGATAATGCCTTGAAGTCCTGACCTTTCCAGCGTTTCTCCGGATGGTTCTCTACGGCTTCTACCAATATGCGTACCACATCCGACACCTGATTGGGGTGGGATAACGGACGGCAGCGCTGGCAAGGGCGATATGAAGCAAGCAATGCCTGCTGCGCCGTCTCGTAGAATTCACAGTTTTCGAACTTCGGCTTTCGAGCAGGACACGTAGGGCGACAGAAGACACCCGTGGTCTTGACCCCGACATAGAATAATCCTTCGTATTCCGAATCCTTGGCAACCAGGGCCTGATAGTATTGTTCTTTCAGTTCAGCAGAAATCATTGGGCGCACGTCCTTACTTCAGTAGAGTTAACCTTACGGATATTATAAAAAAACGATGCACAGGGCATCGCCGAAAATCAGGCATGAATATTTTTATTTCAGCATGCAGCATGCTCATTTGAATGATGTTTTCTTTTGATTTGTCCGTCCACTCCAGTTTACCAAAAAGATCCCCAGGAATATGCATAGTCCACCGATATATACGTAGTTCTGAATGACTTCGCCAAGAAGCAGCCAGCCGGATAAGACACCGAAGAATGGTGCGAGAAACAGGAATGCACTTGTCTTGCCCGGATCGCCTTTGCTTAACAGGTAATACCACGTAGCGAACTGCACCATGGAACCGAGGATCGCCAGATACAGAATCACCCCTATGGACGTGGCATTCAGGATGAGTGTTGTTGATTCCATGGTGAAACTGAGCAATAACAGCGTCACCCCGCCGAATAACATCTGATATGCCGTTAACACCCAGGTGCTGAAGCGTGATCCCCATTGTTTGACCAAGAGGGTAGCGATGGCCCAGGACAAGGCGGAGCCTATACCCAGCAGTGTTCCTTCCGAGAATTGAAGATGGAATCCAAGCGTGATGAAGACCCCTGTTATTCCGATTAGTACCCCAAGCCACTGATATGCCCGATATCGTAGACCCACAAAGACACTTCCCAGAAGAACTACCAATAGCGGATTCGTAAACGTGAGAATGGATGTCTGCCCCGAAGGAATGGTGCGCATGCTTAGGAAAATACAGGCCATCACGCCAGTCGTCTGGAACAGACCGATGACGAATAACCGGAGCCAGTCAGGCACAGTGGTCGGAAGGTTTTTATTTCGCACCCATAGCGCCATTAGTCCTCCAGCCAGAGTGAATCGAATGCCGACCAGCAGAATGGGGGAAAGATAAGCCAGCCCAATTTTGCCCACAGCAAAGGATGAACCCATAAGCGAGGTGGCGAGTATAACGAGCATCATAAAAGCAAAACGATTCAACTTTTTTTCCTCCCCAAATATAGCGTATTTTTTGACCCTTTCAGGGTATCACGCCAACGTTTCAGGGTTCATCGAAGTGTAATAACGAATAGGATTTATAACTCATTTACATAATATGGAGCTTAATGTGAGACGATATGGTGTAGTAATTACTATAGAAGATGCTGATTGGAAAGATCTCTTGGGGTGAATGCATCATGCTTGTTAATTTAGATGAACGTGGAGGGAGTTCCAATGATGAATATCAATAAAAATAAATCTATACTCTGGGTGTCTGCTCTGTGTATTCTGCTGCTGACCAGTGCATGTGGGGCGAAAAACAACAACGAATCCGTACAGGAACACGCCTATCCACAATCAAAGCAGCCCATAGAGGAAGCGGGAAATAGTTCCGTTCCCAATATTGAGGCGAAGAATAACAATAATCAGGCGAGCGAAAATGTGAATGAAGGCAAACCTTCGGCTCAATCGGAATCCTCCCCTGATGCAAAAGGACAGGTCATGATCGTGATTGACCAGACGGACAAGCCGTCCGAAGGCAACAGCTTTGATTTTGCGATCAAACAAATTCCTGAGGGTTACGCTTTAACCGAGATGCGTTGGACGTCCAACACGGTAACGATTGTGAATTCCTATAAGGAAGCGATCGAACATGGCGCGAATGGGAAAGAAGGATTTTATATCAGTGGTGATGGACAATTCTCCGGATTTATCTATTCGGATGAGATGAAGGGTGAACGCGGCAAAGCGACGTTTGTCTTTACCAATGATGAGGGGAAGGAAGTCACCTCGGAGAAGGAAATTAAATTAAAATAATTCAGACGGATTATTGCTGTGTGCCACTTCTTCTTCTGTTGAGCAAATGGAGAATGGAACAGGCGCATCGTGCGTGCATCTTTAATTCAACCCTGAAGATAAAAAGCAGCCTTCATGGCTGCTTTTTAGCGATTCCGTAATGTCACACCACATACCTGTTCGATCGTGCGGCGTTCAACTTTGTGTTTTAGCGGGTACTGCTCCTACATGAAGTCGAAGAAATAACGTACCACATGGAACATCACCGGAGAAGTGTACGTCAGGCTGTCGACTCGGCTCAAGTAGCTTTTTTTCAGCGCATCGAACTTATTGTCATCTCCGATTAACAGATCCCGTTTCAGAACAGAAACCGTCAGACTTCCGAAGAACCCGGCCAGAGCGATTAATACACCGATGAACAGCGCGAAACGTGCATCAAACGGGGTCAGGAAGGGATGAATGTAATAAGAGGCAGCAGTAGTTACAACGAATGCACAGGCGAACCCTTCCCATGTCAAAAAAGGATTGGCGGTCGGCACGACTTTGCGTTTGCCCAGATAGAGCGAGGCCAGATAATGCACGACATCATTCAATTGGGTTAACACGACCAGGAACAGGACCAGCTTGGCACCATATTCCGGTGTTGCAAACGGAAAGTAGGCCAGATGACTAAGTCCAAATACCATCAGCATCAAGCCCCACTGCGTCGAGCTGACACTGCGCAGGAAACCGACCGTGCCTTTATTAATCAGACGTGGCAGGGGTAGCACCAGAAAGACATATAGCGGAATAAATACGATAAACATGCCGTACCATCCAATATAGATCCAGTAGAACTGCACCGGAATCGCCAGATATGCCCATAGAAACAGCCTGCGGTCTGCTTTGCGGGTGCTGCGGATCATGGAGAAGTACTCCTTCAGCGCGAAAAAGGTAAGTACCATGAGGGAGATCAGGGAGACAACCGGATTGAAGAGAGTGGCGAGACAGAAGATGACAAGCATGCCCCACCAGGTTTTGATTTTGTTGCCAATGCCCGAATAATCCTTGTCCGGCTGAAGCTTCGTAATGATTTTATATACGATATGTATGACCAGTAAGGCGATGAAAATCAGTGTTAAAGTAAAGAGCGAACTGCTCATGTACAGACCACCTGCTTATCTAGAAGTGAGATTCCAATATAGGGTACCTATGTTATTATGAAGGAATAGTGCGAACTTGATAAGGGGAAATTTCGTTATGACAGCTGAACGCTCGATCTACATCCTGCTTACGAACACAGGAACATTGTTTACCAAAGTTATTCAGAGTTACACCAGAGCGCCATACAATCATGCCTCCATCTCATTTGACCGGGAACTATCCGAGCTGTACAGCTTCGGTCGCAAGCATCCGAGTAATCCGCTGAACGGCGGGTTCGTGAAGGAAGATATTCAGACAGGTACATACAGTAAATATCCAAATACCACATGTGTCATTTATGAGCTTCAGGTGACGGAGCGTGAAGTAGAAAAAATGAAGCGGGTGCTGCATATCTTCATCCGCAGCCGCCAGAAATATATGTACAATCTGCTTGGTGTGATTGGCATTACATTGAAAGAGCCGGTGGAGTTCAGCAACTCCTACTTTTGCTCACAATTTGTTGCCGAGATTCTGCAACGCTCAGGTATTAAGCTGTGGAACAAGCTGCCTGCGCTGGTGACCCCGGATGATTTTCGCCAAAGTGAACAACTACAGCTGGTGTATGAAGGGAAGTTAAGTGCGTATAAGCCGGGGATTGAAAAAGGGGAATGAGGGCTAGGAAGAGCAAAAAGCATGTCTTAAGTCCATGAGCTCGCTTTCCTATCGCTCAAAAACCATGAAACAGCCTGCCGCCACGAATCTCCGGGCAACAGGCTGTTCGGCTTGTGTAACGTTAAATCGATGGGGTAGAGGAACGGTCGAAATTAACCTCTTGGAGGAATTCGATCACTTCACCATTCGGACTGTGGACGAGCGCATTTCTGACCCGAAGTGCAGGTTAAACTACATGTCTCGGTTCTGTGGAAGTAAGGAAAACCCCGGGGATGGATCACCTTAAATACTAAATTGGCATTTATTGACTTGTATAATTTTAGGTGTATAATGAAAAAGATGAAATTTTCATGATTATTTCAGAGAGAGAGAGCTTGTTATAGCAAAACTAATTTATTAGAAATTCATACACTCATACTAGAGTTGTGAAATGTAATTATGTTCTCAACTAAGGAGGGGGACAATGTCTACAAATTTGAATCAACTTGTTGACCTGAAGCATGCTGATTGGATAACAAAATCCAATATCCCGTCTGCGGTTTGGGAGTTGTGGGAAAGATATAAGGATGTTAATTCCACTGAATATTTATCAATATGTGAAAACCAAAGCCTAACATCTTACGAAACTGCTTTACTGGTAGACAGTGTAAGAAAAGAAATTAACTTGTTACGTGAGCATCTTTTAGAACCCTATCTTTTTATTCTAACTGACGGGAGTGGCGTAATAGTAAGCATCATTGGAAGTAAATCAGATTCAAACCTAGCTGCCTTAGATAAGTTCCAATATGGAATGTCTATGTTGTTGCAAAATATGGGTATTAATAGCATGTCAATATCACATATAACCAAGAAGAATGTATATCTTGATGGGTATGACCATTCCTCCCCACTTTTTCAGCAATGGACGGGGTTTTGTTGTCCTATAATGGTTGAAAATAACATAATAGGTTATTTGACACTATATCGTCCTACTTCTTCTGAAAATGATATGAAGTTCGCGTTGATGACCTCAATAATTAGTCATATTTCAAGTAATTATGAACAACAGTATCCTTTAAAAATTCGGTTAGAAAAGGTTCTTATTACATATCAATTTACTGCAAGGGAAGAAGAAGTGGCATTACTTTGGCTGAAAAATAAAAGTGCACTCTATATTAGCAACCAACTCGGGATATCAGAAGGAACTGTTCGTAATTTTATAAAACGAATATATAATAAATGTGGTGTAGGAGACAGGAACAGTTTCTTTAACAAGATACAACTAAGCTTAGATAAAATTAATTAGTAGATATATTTTTGATATAGCTTAAATCCTCTTAGAAGTATAGAATAATCACTTTTTTTCAAAATAAGTTAATATCATATTTTAACTCATTCGTAAATACCCAATATGGGACATATGTTAATAGATAAGCATAAAGTAATATGAAAATAACGAACAAAGCTTGTTAGTAATGGCGATTATTACATACATTTCTTTGCTCGGTAACATGTGTCTATTATATTTGTTGGTACTTACGTTTTATCCCGGGATGTACTACATGTAAAAAGACACCAAATATATTTGAGGAGGAACACAAATTGGAACAGTCTTTGAGCATGTTTAATGAAATCACTTTTGATGAGATGTTGCAGGTTGATGGTGGAGCATGGAGTTGGTCCGAATTTGCAAAAGATACAATTAAAGGAGCTGCTGGCGGCGCAGTAGGCGGCGCAGTAGCAGGGGCTGCTGGTGGTGCTGGCGTAGGTGCTGGCCCTGGAGCAGTCGCTGGTGGTATTGTTGGAGCTGTAGGTGGAGCTGCTGGTTACCTGATTGCTGGTTGGTGGTAAGATTTAATTTTTATTTGCTAAACGATCACAGTAAATGTGATCGTTTAGTTTCTGTATATCTTAATATAAGAGGGTGCAATTATGAAAAAAACAACCTTACAAGGTAAAACTCTTTGGATTTTCGGCATTGGTTTAAATGCAGCTATACTAGCTAAGATGACAAGTTATATCAACTCACTATTACTTACAATTGGGTTTATATTAATTATTACGGGTTTGTTAATGGAAATTAAGAAAGATAACTCATAAATAGAAAATTTTTGAGCTTGAAGTTTATGAATTTTCTACGCTCCTAATGCTCATATAAGTTTGACAGTATCAAGTTTTACTGATCGCAGAATAAAGGTGGGATATACGATTAATCTTTTTCAAATCCCTTATTGGTTGTCGGTATGTTTAAGTCTGTTAATTATTAGTGTCAATCTGGTTTGCTCTTATTATTTAAGTGGAAAGGTTAAAGCATACTATGAATTGACGAAATCTCCATCACAAGCAATAGGGAAATATAGTGTATATAATAGATATGTTTTAAATCCTTTAATTATTTTGTCCATAGTTTCAATTACTTTACTCTTGATGCTCCCATTCGCCAATGAATTAAAAAGCAGCCACTTATTAGGAAGAATAATAATCCTATTAGCAGCGTTTGTTCTTGCATCCATTCTAGCAGTTGGAAATCGACTATTTTTCCAATCTATTGTTTCTGAAATACGTGAAACAAACGAAAGCATTTTTGAATATTTCAAAAGTATTGTTCGGTATTATCTAATAACATTCATCTCCATGACAGTACTTATTTTGATTTCTTCTTTAGCACAAAACAATTCATTAGGCATTTACTACGACAGAAACTTCATTGAAATTGTCATATATTCTTTGGGGATAACGGTATTTTCGCTACTTTTTCCTTTAGCTTTCAAAACGACTTTAAAAGCTTCTGCAATGCCAGAAAATGAAGAGTCAATAGAAATAAAATCCTTTTTAATGGATTCGGGAGTAAAGAATGCAACATTATTCACTTGGCCTACTCGGAATAAACGTCAAGCACAAGCATTAGTGACAGGTTATTTTAAAACAAATATATTTCTCTCTGACTATCTAATGGACCATTTCTCTTCGGAAGAAATTAAAGCAATCGTTGCTCATGAGATTGGACACGTGAAAAAAAGACACTTGTGGTATAGATTACTATATATTTGGATTGCTATTTTACTTTTTTATACACTCACGAAAATAATGGATATTTACTCCGTATCAATATTCTGGGGATTTGTATTGTTATTTATTTGTTTAGCGTTTGTTTCTCTCTCTGCACTGACATTTTGGAGAGTGCAGGAAAAGCAGGCAGATCAGTATGTTATATATTTAGGGATCGAGCCTGAGTATCTTATTTCTGCCCTGACAAAATTAGGAGTATTAAACGACTCTCCACTAAAGTTATCTTATCTTGATGAGAAGTTCCAAACGCATCCTTCTCTCCATAATCGTATTCGATGGATTAAAGAAAAACTAACTTAGTTCAGAAAGATCAGAGAAAAGAACTCCATTTAAATAATACCCACTAGCCACTAGTTACAATAATCCCCTTCAAAAATAGCGATTGATTCTAGCCATGCGCCAGTTCACGAGAATCTGAGTGCATGGCTTTATTCATGAACAGACTCCTTCAAACTGATGGGAATGAATAAAGCGCCTTTGAATCATACCATTGTAATTGATTAACTTAAATGATGTTCCAAGCATAGCCGCAGGAGGTTCATGATGTCTTTAATCAAAAGATATACATTTCAAAAACAGTACGACCATAAAGATTGTGGTGCCGCTTGTTTAGCAACCATTTCTCGTCATTATGGTCTGAAAATGCCATTAGCTCGAATTCGGGAAATCGCTGGTACGGATAAACAAGGAACGAATGCGCTCGGTCTTATCAAAGCGTCAGAACATATGGGTTTTTCTGCAAAAGGAGTTAAGGGTAATACGGAAGCTTTTTTCAGCGGTTTTCCTCTTCCATGCATCGCTCATGTTGTTATTGATCAGCAACTTCTCCATTATGTGGTTATACATAAAATTACGAAGAAGAAAGTAATTATCGCTGATCCAGCGAAAGGAATTGTAAAGTATAGTCCTGATGAATTTTTCAAAATTTGGACAGGCATTTTGATCATGATGGTGCCGACGACTCAATTTCGAAAGAAGGACGAAACGCAAGGTGCACTCTCAAGATTTTTCTCGTTACTGATTCCTCAAAAAAGAATGTTGTTTGGAATTTTCTTTGCATCGCTGTTATACACGATTCTTGGAATATTAAGTGCGTTCTACTTCAAGTTTTTATTGGATTCGATTGTTCCTTATAGATTAGAAGACACGTTAACATGGATATCTATTGGAGTCATTTCTCTGACGATCTTGCAGTTATTGTTAAATGCATTCCGCAGTCACTTGTTACTATATTTGAGTCAAAAGCTCGATATTTCGTTAATTTTAGGTTACTACTATCATATCCTTAAGCTCCCACTTTCTTTTTTTGACACTCGAAAAACAGGAGAAATAATTTCAAGGTTAATGGATGCGTCAAAAGTCAGGGATGCTATATCTGGCGCTGCTTTAACCATTATGATTGATACGTTAATGGTAGTAGCTGGTGGTATCATTCTTTATACTCAAAACTCTTTTTTGTTCGGTATCACAGCTACGATGATCCCACTCTATGCATTAATCGTCTGGGGGTTTCATAGGACCTTTGAGAGGCAAAATCGGGAACAAATGGAACAAAATGCTGCACTGACCTCATATATCGTTGAATCTGTTAATGGGATCGAAACCGTTAAGGCCTATCAAGCCGAACGGGAGGCAAACTTGGAGACAGAAAAGAAATTCATCAAATTGCTGCGTACATTGTTTAGTTTTGGTTTCTCCAACAACCTGCAAGCTTCACTAAAGGGTGCTGTACAGGGAATTGGAGGTATCATCATTTTGTGGATTGGTGTAAGTGAAGTTCTAAAAGGAACGTTGACTATCGGTCAACTGATTACGTACAATGCCTTGCTTGCTTACTTTATTAATCCGATTCTAAACCTTATAAACTTACAATCCTCGTTGCAGACAGCTGTTGTGGCAGCCGACCGTTTGGCAGAGATTATGGATTTGGACCCGGAGAAAAATGAAGCAGAAGAACGGAACATGATGCCCTCTTCACTAAATGCATCAATTAGCTTTAAAGATATTCATTTCCGTTATGGGACAAGGCAATCCATCCTTAATGGGGTATCCTTACGAATTGAAAAAGGAGAGAAGATTGCTCTTGTCGGCGAAAGCGGTTCTGGAAAAACGACCCTTTCCAAGCTTCTGTTTCGTTTCTACGAAGCGGAGAAGGGTGACATTTTAATAGGAGATAACAATATCAAAGATATCTCCCTCGATTCGTTACGGCAAAAAATCAGTTACATTCCACAAGAAACCTTCTTCTTCAGCGGCTCTATTAGGGATAATCTCGCCTTGGGAGCAACACGTGAGATTGATATGGACCAAATTATCAGTGCAGCGAAGCAATCCAGTGCACATGATTTTATTAATCAGTTGCCATTGAGGTACCAGACTCCATTAGAAGAAAATGCATCTAACTTATCGGGAGGCCAGAGACAACGTTTGGCTTTAGCCCGTGCTCTGCTCACCAAACCAGACATTTTGATCATGGATGAGGCAACCAGTAATTTGGATACTACGACTGAGAAAGCTGTTTCAGATACAATTCATGCACTTACCGATATGACCATGATCATTATTGCTCATCGCTTAAGTACTGTGATGCGTTGTGATCGTATTTTTGTCATGGACCAGGGATTAATTATTGAGTCTGGTACTCATGAAGAACTGTTGAAAACTCGAGGACGCTATTATGAACTTTGGAAAGATCAACTTCCTGGAATTGATGAAGGAATTGATATTAATAAACAAGAGCCATTAGGTGTAGCACCATGAGCACTAAACTGATCAATTACGAAGACATGACAGACAGTCGCGAAATGCTTGAAAAGAAATCTCCAGCGTTTATTAGCTGGTTCCTCTTACTCCTCACGATCATCCTAATTGTATTGGTAGCATGGAGTTGGTTTGCTAAAATGGATATTGTTGTAAAGGCTCCAGGCGTGGTAAGGCCCAATGATAAAATATCGAAAATTGTCAATAAGGCATCCGGGAGCGTTTCGAAAGTTTACGTTGAGCAAGGACAAAAGGTGAATGTAGGGGACAAGCTTTTTTCAATCAAAACCGGTACGCTCAAAAATGATAAAGTAAGATTAACTGAAGAGTACGAAAAAACCACCTTACGCTTAAACGGATTGGAGAAGCTGTATGCTGCTGTTAAATTAGGAAATCAGGACAAAATTCAAACATATGCCAACAGAACGCTGCTAGATAATGATAATCCGGTGGAAAACAAATTGAAGTTGGACATATCCAAGACAATTTCTGATTTGGAGGAAACAAATCAAACCATTTCGAACAAGCGCTTGTTAATCAAAAGCTTGAATTACGGTCAAAACTATCTAGATTCCAGTTCAATAGAGTTTGAAAGATATGAAAATTTCAAGTTGAAAATTTCGCGAAATGTATTAACAGAGAGACAGCTTCAGGAAGAATACAAACGTACCGTTTTTAATAATGACGAAACCTCTGCCATTACTGTTATTGAAAAGATAAAGGCACTCCAGCTACAAGTGGAAATGGATCAAAGTGAGTTCCTATTGACGATCCAGACGGAGCTTGATACTGCAATTGAACAGAAAAAAAATTTAGAAAAACAGAAAGCTGACTTATACGTTCAACTCCAGGGAAGTATAGATGACTTGGAGAAACAGCAATCTGAAACGAATAGCCAATTAAGCGCGATTAATACCAATCTTACAAATTACACAGCCACTGCACCGATAGCAGGTATAATCAATACAATCAGTGAAATTGGCGAAGGGCAGCTTATTCAGGAAGGCTTGCAAGTCATGGATATCGTGCCGATAAATAGTACGATTTATTCGGTACATATTGCAATGAACCATCAGGATATAGGGCGTATTCGAGAGGGATATCCTGTACGTTTCCATTTTTCTGCCTTTCCGCGGGAAGAGTATGGTTCCGTTATTGGGAAAATTCAATCTATTGGTAGTGATGCCTTGGTAAATACTCAGGAGGGCTCGTCCTATTATCTTGTGGAAGCTTCCGTAGAAACCATTGATATTCGAAATGCACTTGGTAGGGAAAAAATGATAAAGTCAGGGATGCAAACGGAAGCATTCATTGTCACTGAACAAAAAACGGCACTTCAGTGGATTTTGGAAAAAATGGACTTTTGGAGTGAATAACATAATAACCCCAGAACTTTTCTGGGTGTTCTAGGTAATGACACAAACAGCCTGCTGCCACGGATGACGAGGCAACAGGCTGTTTGTGTACTTCATATAGATGATGAGGATCGGTCGAAATTAAACTCTTCAAGGAATTCAATCACTTCACCATTCGGACTATGGACGAGCGCATTTCTGACCCGAAGTGCAGGTTCGCCAAGCGATATCCAATCCGGTTCAACATAGGCCTTAGCTCCATGAGCAAGCGCTTGCTCATATATCTCTTCCACATTGTCTACGTAAAAGGCAAAATGCAGTAATGCCCCATGTTTTACTGCTTCGGGAGACTCTGCTGGTTCACCTTCGGCCGCGATTACGGCTCCGGGGTCGAACAGTTCAATGCAGGTCCGTTGATCCGGTGAGATCAGCATACATGCCTCGGTAATTTGGAAGGCGGGCAGACTCCAAGAGTGACCAACCTTAAAACCTAATACATCGGTATAGAATGAGAGGGTATCCTCATAATTACGTGCTTTAATGGCTACGTGAGCAAATCCATTATAATGAGAGCGCATTCAACAATTAGGATTTATCCTTTAATAACACGGATGGGGTGGGAGAAAATGAGAGAGACGACATTTGTACTGGCACCGGATTCATTTAAAGAGAGCATGACAGCGAAAGAAGTATGTGTGGCTATGGAAAAAGGATTACGCAAAATCTACCCTACTGCGAGCTATATTCATGTACCGATGGCTGACGGAGGCGAAGGTACCGTGCAATCGCTGGTGGATGCTTCTGGCGGTGTGATCCACCAGAAAGAAGTGAGTGGGCCGCTGGGGCAGCCCGTAATAGCTCAATATGGCATTCTGGGTGATGGGGTAACGGCGGCAATTGAGATGGCATCGGCGAGCGGCATTCATCTGGTGACAAAGGAAACCAGAGATCCGCTTCGTACGACAACCTATGGTACGGGAGAGCTGATTCGGGCGTGTCTGGATCAGGGCATTCGCAAAATCATTATCGGAATCGGCGGCAGTGCGACCAATGATGGGGGTGCAGGCATGGCCGAGGCCCTTGGTGCAAAGTTTCTGGATGCAGACGGCCTACCACTTGCACGTGGAGGCGGAGCGCTTGATCAGTTGGCTCATATCGATGTCTCCGGCCTGGATGAACGATTGCAGGACGTAGAGCTCATTGTGGCCTGTGATGTAACGAATCCATTATGCGGAGAGCATGGCGCCTCACGGGTGTTTGGTCCTCAGAAGGGGGCAACACCGGAGACGGTGCAGCTACTGGATGCGAATCTGTTCCATTATGCGGATGTGGTGAAGCAGCAGCTGCACAAGGATATACGTGATGTGCCGGGGGCAGGTGCAGCAGGCGGTCTGGGCGCAGGGCTTTTGATTTTTACACAGGCTGTGTTGCGCAAAGGCATTGAAATTGTCATTGAATATACAGGTCTGCGTGACAAGCTCGAACATGCGGATGTAGTGTTTACAGGCGAAGGTGGTATTGATTTTCAGACAAAATTTGGAAAGACACCATACGGAGTGGCGCGGGCAGCCAAGGAAGCAGGCAAACCGGTTATCGCCATCGCGGGGTACGTTGGTGAAGGAATAGATACGTTGTACACGGAAGCCATTGATGCGGTGTTCGGGATTGTACCGGGTGCGGCTCAACTGGAACGACTTCTGGACGAAGGTCCACAGAATGTGGAACGTACAACCGAGAATATTGCAAGAGTGCTGAAACTGGGTCTGATTTCTTAAAATTCTGTTGATGGGATGATGAGGGAAGAATCCGCAGCATAAAGAGACTGAATGGGACGCCGTCCGCATGGATAGGGGCATTCCGGTGCAGTCTCTTTTTGTATTGGGGTCTACTGATATGATGCGAGTAGTCCGTGGGTAAGTTCAATGAGCTCCAGCCAATTGCGTGGGTTCTTGTTTGTAAGGGCTTGGATCCGTTTGAGCCGATATTGCAATGTATTGCGATGGATGTTGAGCTCTTCAGCAGTCATCGACATGCTGCCATTGTGTTGAATGAAGCTGCGAAGGGTGTCCAGCAGATCCGCTGTGTCCTCCAACTTACTGACGATGTTGTTATGACGGGTCAGGTTGGTAGTGCTGAAGCGCACTAGAAACTGGACATCATCATAATGGATCAGTGGTGCAGCAGGGCGGAGCGCGAGCAAGATGTTCATCGCAGATCTCGCCTGTTCATAACAGACGGCAATGCTGGCTTCCCGCCTACTAACAGAGATGAAAGCTTGAGGCTGCTCCTGATGTACAAGCTGAGCTATTGAATCAACGTCCGATTCGCTCTGAATCAGAATGATCTGCGCAAGACCATCCTCCTCTACAGAGAAAGAAGGCAGCTGTAGTAATATCCGGCTGGTCTCCGGGCTAAATTCAGGGGATTCATGGGGAAAGCGGATGTATAGAAGAACCGTCGGCAGCTGCAGATCGATATGGTATTGCGCCGCTTCCTTCCTGATCTTCTGTGAATAGGAACCGGAGTGGGCAAGCAGCCGTTCCAAAAAGGCTTTTTTTCGAGAAGCCTCATGAGCCAAATTTTCTAATTGATTGCGTTGTTCGATCAGGAGAGATACGGTTGTGCGTACAATGTTGCAGAATGGACGGACTTCATCCGGATGCCCGGATATACCGATGACTCCGACATGCTGATGATTGATCCTGATCGGCTCGTTGGTGCCCATCTTCTCCAGTCTGCCATCCTGCCAGACTTCGACGCGGTCCCCGGTGGTCAGGGCACGGACTGCTCCCTGATGTACCGTACCTACGCGTTCTTTCTGTCCACTTCCAATGATAACGCCCTGCTCGTTCATGATGTTGATGTTGTAGGGAATGTCCTGCATCATTTTATCGACAATATCCTGTGCCTGTTTTTCCGAAAGCTGCAGCATTAGAGGTCCTCCTTCTTCGGCTGTTTCAACAAGGTGCAAGTATTTTGGTCTAATATGTCTGTTCAGTCTTGTCTATTCCATTGTGCATCTGAACGAAATTATAGCTGACGCGCCTGTCTTAAACAAGTTTGTTTACTAAAGGGTGGAGGGGTTGCCGTATTGTTGTATTTTGCTTTCGCTTAGTTATGGGAATTCCTCTATTAACTTATCCACATTATTCATCTGCTTGGTTCCGTTCAAGTATTCCAGATGCGCCTTGCCCCAGCAACAGATGCCATCCAAGGAGAACGGTGAAAGAGTGAAGCGAAGGTACAGGTATCTATCTTGATTTTTGTAAAATGTAGGTCTCTGTAATTACTCGAACATGTAAAATGATGAATTATGACGAAAAATATTTGAGATCCGGCCTGTTTTTCACCTACAGGAAGGGTCTTTTTCCATTTTATAGAGCGATTGTTCAGAATTCGTTCAGAGTTGCGTAATACACTAGACCTATATTTCGAGACGCGAGATGAGGGAGGAAAGATTAATGCAATACAGGAAAATAGTTAGCGTGTTGCTCATTTTGGTGTTGGTAGGTCCTTGGTTGGCAGCACCAGCAGGAAAGGTAAATGCAGGGGCATCGTATCCAGTACCAGGAAATAATGGTTTATTAACAATAAAGTATGTGGACGAGAAATCAATTGAATTACAATGGGAGTACGCACAATCCGAATCTTCTACCCCACCTGATGTAAATTACCAGGTTTACATATCCAATGCTCCTGATATTGCAGACATGCAACAAATCAGCGGAACATCAGGTCATCCCTACAGTGAATGGATTAATAGTTCAGCTTCTACAGATGGGACATTTTCAGAAATAATCACGGATCTTATCGAAGGAGATACGTACTATTTCAATGTCGTTGTTAAAGATAAATACTTGGAAACTGCGTATCAAATGCAATCTATTGAATTTACTGTGCAGCTGAGTGAGTTGGATCAGTTCAACGATATTAAAAAAAGAAATGAGCAGGGCGAGAACACCAATTTCATATCGGCAGTGATTGAGTTACTTAGTGATGAACAATTCATAGCTGAGCCTAATTTCAAATCGTTGTCTGAAGAAGATCAGTCGGACATCGCAGCATATTTGCTGCGTATAGATCCACCGACTAACGATGGATACGAAAGCAAGGAGCAAGTTCAGTTTTTGGTGCAATTAGCTCTCAAAGCCCTTGAAGTGACTCGCCAAATCGGAGGACATAATGCATTAGCTACGCTTGATGACCTATATGCGAAGCAAGCAGAACGAGTGCAGTTTTTTGAGTATCCTGCCGCTGGAAGCCAATTCTATCAATTGGTTGATTTGTATCTTGAATCATCCGCAATTGAAAATCGTATGACAGCTTATTTATATGAGTTTAGACTCAAAAGAAGCCCTTCTATTTCACGTGTTCTGTCTTATATGGATACAGCAGTAATGGACACACCTTTAATTAATAAAAAGGCGGAGACGACAGAAGAAATGTTGTCATCGTTGGAGAATCTGCTTAAGCTTCAGGGGGATATCGAGTCATACAATACGGCTAACTCGGAAAACCCAATGGAGAGCTTGTCTCTAGATATCAGCAAATGGGATAACCTTACAACTGAAGAGCAGGAGCATTTGGCTGATCATATGCTCACTCAAAGACCGGCTAATGGATATACAAGTTTTGAAGCCATCCAGACTGTATTCAATCAATTTTTTCCTGGTAATGAAACTGATGCGTTGGCTGCCGTAAATGCTGCAAGAATTAACAAAGATATAGACGCTATGCGTCTGGCTATGGAGAACCCTGATTTGGGTATTACTTTACCAAATGAATATGGTTCTGTATCTAAGCAGGTCAAAGAATACGTGGCTGAGTTCCTGATTGATAATATTAAAAGGAACTATGAAAATAAGAAACAAGTTCAATATATGATTGAGCTTGCTGTACAAGCTCAGTTGATCTGGGAGCAGAGAGGGTTGCGAGTACTTCAGGACAAGCTGGACCTATTTGCTCAGAAACTGTCTGAAGGACCCGATCATTTTAAAGACCCTGAGACAGATATGCTTCGTCAAGTTGGAGATCATCATCTACAATTAAGCGAGGTAAATAAACCAATTTTCGCTTTTAAGTACCTGCATTTATTGGGAGTGGAACGAATTGCAAAGCAGGCTCAAGTAGAGATTGCCGATCCGCGCTTTCTTCTGGGACTGCTATCAATGCCTTTCCAGCCTCTTGAGGAAGCCACCACTATAGATCAAATGGATCAGTGGCTTGAGACAACTATGAATGAACAGTTTAACGGACACAATTTCTTTGACCAATACAAATTCAATCTTTCAGGTGCCCTTGATTTATCCAAAAGAGCAGAACTCAGCCCGGAAGGCAGCAAGGAACTGGCTGAATGGGTGCTTAATGAACAAGATAGATACGAAGATGTTGGAAATCTACAATATGTAATCAACCAATTCTTCACGGCCCCGAATGTGACAGGGGATGATATCAACAACACTATAACCGGCTTGGATGATACGATGGAGATCTCCTTTGATGGTAAACTGAACTGGCTTGATGTTGCCTCCATTCAGCGTCTTGATTTTAGCGGTGACAAAACCGTATGGGTTCGTTATAAAGCGATTAGTGATGAATTGCCAGGACGTGCGGTGAAGATTGTCTTCACGGCGAATGGCGATAGCAATAACGAAAATGGTTCAACACCTAACCCGGGTGGAAGTACAGGTGGTGGATCGTCTACAACTGCACCGGTAACCTCCACGCCTGTGCCAGCAAACAAACAGGAACAAATCGTGGTTGATGTCAACGGAGCGAACGGCACCAACCTGACCAAAACACCAATTACACGTACAACCGAGGCCAACGGTACGATCAAGGACCTCGTGAAGATGTCTGAGGCGATTGCCAAGGAATCGGTGGAAAAAGCGAAGCAATTAAACATGAACACTGCACGCATTGTCATCCCTGATGCCAAAGATGCTGTGTCTGAGACACGCATTGAATTGCCAAAAGCAGCGGTGAAACAGCTGAATGATGGTGGGCTTAACCTTGAAATTTCTACAGAGAACGCCATCATCTCGGTTCCAACGAAGTCGATTGCCGGATTCGACCAAGACTTGTACTTCCGCATCGTACCAATGAAGCAGGAGTCGGAGCGCAAGGAAGTGGAAGAACGTGCGAAGAAGGAGCAGCTAATCCAACAAATTGCTCCAAATACCAACGTAAAAGTACTGGCTCGTCCAGTTGAAATCGAAACAAATATGCAAAGCCATGAAGTCACACTGACATTGCCGCTGCGTGACAGCCTTCCAACCGATCCTGCTGCCCGCCAGCAAGCATTGGACAACCTGGCTGTGTACATTGAACACAGTGACGGCACGAAAGAATTGATTCAAGGCAAACTGGTGAAGTTCAGCGACTCCAGTGAAGGCATCGAGTTTACAGTTAACAAATTCAGTACGTTCACGCTCGTTGTGGTGGATGGGCTGAAAGCTTCCCAAGGCTCGCATAATCCGTACATCAATGGCTTCGGTGCAGATTTCCGCCCGGATGCATTCGTAACCCGTGCGCAAATGGCAGCGATGCTGGCTCGTAATCTGCCTGATGAAACGGGAACGGACTCCGCAAATGGCGTCAGCTACGCCGACGTATCTGCAACCCATTGGGCAGCAAGCGATATTCAAAAAGCGCAATCCGCAGGCATCATGAATGGCATGAGCGCCACTGAATTTGCACCTGAGGGTCCGATCACTCGTGCACAAATGGCAACCATTGCGTACCGCTGGATGCAGCAGCAAAGTGCAGACGTGACAAGCAACACATCCCAAGCAACGGATGGTGCTGTATTTACTGATGTATCCACCGGCCAATGGGCTTCCGATGCAATTGCCTACGTGCAATCCGCTGGTCTGATGACCGGATACAATGACGGAACGTTCAAACCGGACAGCAAACTGACTCGTGCTGAAGCCGTGAAAGTACTGAACATATTGTTTAATCGCGCTCCATTAACAGGCGTAACCACGCCATCTTTTACAGACGTACCTGCAACACACTGGGCATATGCAGACATTGAGGCTGCGGCACAGAAATAAGATAATAATATCTATAACAACAAAGGGGAGCCCCAACCATGAAAACATGGTGGGGTTCCCCTTTTTGATCTCTAAAACCAGCACAAGTCCTGCAACCATCGTCGCTCGCTGAGCTGGCTTTTTTAGTTTAACGAATGTAGTGAATGCTATTCATAATAAGACGTATATGATTTCTTAACGAGCTGAACATAAGAATATAAGTGTTAAAGTGAAAATCCCTCTACAGCCCCGCAAACGTACGCGTTAATCACTCTCATGTGGGGCGTCTTTGTAAAATACACCATCCCGCAGTTGGTCTACAAATCCCTGCAACCACTCATAATACTGGTCGGCATGCTGAAGCTTATGCAGATCACGCAAAGCTTCCTCCCTCTCTTCCGGCGGAGTTGTTTTGGCAAGAATGATCTCCGATAACTCCGGAATGACCTCGCGAAGGCTTTCTTGCATCACATCAATCTCCCGTTGGAGCTTAGCCCCGAAGAAGTTCTGAAACGTAGTGAAAAAGTTGGTTTCTGCCAAATACAGATCCTGGCGTTCCCGCTTTTCCTCCAATTTATAAATCATCTGAGATTCGGTAAGAGAACGTACGGCGTAACTCATATTACTTTTGCTCATGTTCATGGACGTTTTCATCTCTTCCAGCGTCATGGGTTGATCCTCGAAATACATAATGCCATACAGTTGGCCAAATGAATGATTGACCCCGTATAAGTCCATTGTATTGGCAATCGCGTCAATTACTTTCTCCCTCAGCTCAGGCCGATAGGACAAAGAAGAACGATTTTGGTCCTCGGCAGCTTCTTTTCCCACAATCTCACCTCTAGTATATGGATGGGACTCCCTGTTTCATATTTTACATGACATCCCGTTATTTTAACATAACCCGGAATTAGTTTTTTCAAATGTATTATACAATCATTTTTGTACGGAAGCGAAAAACAAATAGATTTAAGGGGATTATGCACTAACGTTAAAAAAAAATTGAACAATGAGGAGTGTGCGAATTGCGTGTGAAACTATGGAGGGAGACAGAAGCAGTTCTGTTCACCCTACCTGCCCTTATCCCATTACTCATTTTCTGGTTGGGGCCCTTGGGATACATTGTATATCTGAGTTTTACGGATTGGGACTTCATGAGTCCTGACAAATTGTTTGTTGGTTTGGACAACTACAGCTATCTGCTAACTAACTCGGAATTTTACCGTTCATTGAAAGTTACACTACTGTTTGGTCTTGGAAGTGTCGTGCCCACGATTGTTGGTGGATTGGCGCTGGCGCTGCTCATGAACAGCAAGATTAAATCATCTGGTTTGTTTCGGACATTGCTGTTCTCACCATGGGTCACACCGACGGTTGCTGTCTCCATTGCATGGTCCTGGATTTTCGAGCCGGAAGTGGGGCTTGCCAATCTGTTGCTTGGCTGGGCTGGGATATCCCCGATTGGCTGGCTGAGAGATGCAAACTGGGCACTTGTGGCTGTTCTCATCGTTACGCTGTGGAAATCGATTGGCTGGTCCATGGTATTCTACCTGGTCGCCTTGCGCAACCTGCCATCCGACCTGCTTGAAGCAGCATCCATTGATGGTGCAGGCAGTTGGGACAAGTTCCGGAGTATTACGCTGCCGTTGATCTCACCAACCACGTTCTTCCTGTCCATTATCCTGACGATTCAGTCGCTTCAGGCCTATGACCAGATCAACGTGATGACCCAGGGGGGACCGGCTGGATCAACAAGGACGCTGCTCTATATGTATTATCAGTCTGCATTTGAATCCTTCAATGTGGGCGAAGCTTCTTCCATCGCCGTTGTTATTATTCTGATCTGCGTACTGTTGTCAGGAATCTCCTTCCTGCTCGGCCGGCGCCTGGTACATTACTGATGAACATGACCGCTCTAAGTAAACAAACAAGAAAAGATAATAGTCGTGAGCAAGCACAAAAACAGAAGTTTCCTGGTGGAGGAAAAGGATTTGGTACCGCGCTCCGATATCTGCTGCTTGCCCTGATCAGTCTGACAATGGCATTTCCGTTCTATTGGATGGTTATCAGCGGTTTCAAGACCAATGACGAGATTTGGCAGTTTCCGCCAACCTTCTGGCCCGAAACTTTCCGATGGAGCAACTATGTGGATGCGTGGCAGTCTGCACCATTTTTCCGCTACATTTTGAACAGTACAGGGGTAGCGGCAGCAATCTGTCTGATCCAGGTCATCAACTCCAGCATGATGGCTTATGCGCTTACCCATATGCGTTTTCGTATGAAAGGGGTGCTCACCGGATTGATCCTGGTAGGCTACATGATTCCGAGTACCGCCGTTTATCTGCCCAGTTATTTGGTGCTCAGCGAGCTTAAATTACTGGATTCCTATACCGGACTAATCGTGTCCAACTGTGTCAGTGTGTTCTCCATCTTCCTGATCCGTCAGGCATTCATGCAGGTGTCTCACGAGCTGGTGGAGGCTGGGCAATTGGATGGAGCGTCACATTTCCGCATTCTGTGGACCATTATGACACCGCTGGTTCGCTCATCTTTTGCTGTGATGGTGCTGATTACATTCATCGACCAGTACAACAACTATTTCTGGCCGATGCTCATTACCAAAGACCCGAATCTGCAATTGGTATCGGCAGGTCTGCGGAGCTTTTTCGTGGAAGGTGGAGCCTATGGCCTTGCATGGCCGCAGATTATGGCCGCCAGTGCATTTACCATCGCACCGCTGCTCATTCTATTCCTGTTTACGCAGAAGACAATTATGCAGAGTGTAAACATTACTGCAGGCGTAAACAAAAACTAATTTTTACAACACACTTTATATAGGAGGAAACAAAATGAAATTGAGTCAAGCGAGTATGAAATGGCGGAACAAATTAAAGCTCAGGTGGAGAGGCGGCATGTCACTGGTACTGGCCGCAAGTTTTGCCCTGATCACAGCGTGTGGTTCCTCAGCAGATAGCGGCTCAGGCACAGGTTCAGACGCAGCTGCAGCCAATGGATCTGGTTCTGCGCCAAGTAGTCCAGTGGAGATTGAATTCTGGTATGGCCTGGGTGGGAATCTGGGAGATAACATGAAGAAAACGATTGATTCCTTCAATGCATCCCAGAGCGAAGTCGTTGTGAAAGGCATTGTACAGGCCGATTACACGGAAACCGAACAGAAACTGCAGGCAGCCATTGCCTCGAAAAAAGTACCGGCCGCTGTACTAAGCTCCAATATCGACTGGGCACGTAAAGGATATTATGCACCGCTCGATGAGCTGATCGCTGGCGATCAGGACTTTAATCAGGCAGATTACGTTCAGACCTTCCTGGAGCAGGGAAAAGTAGACGGCAAGCAGTATTTCTTGCCAATGTACGGAACAACTCAGATCATGTATTACCGTATGGATGCCTTGAAAGAGAATAATATCGATCCTGCCACTCTGACGACATGGGAGGCACTTGCTGAAGCGGCAGCGAAGATGAGCAAGCAGGAAAATGGCAAAACAACCTTCTATGGCTGGGAGCCGATGTGGGGTAGCGATAACATGATCGACGCCGTGCTTGGTAAAGGTGGGAACATCCTGAGCGATGATGGTAAGACCGTAACGATTGATTCACCGGAATGGGTAGAGACGTGGGAATTGTTCCGCAAGTGGATTAATGAGGACAAGACCATGGGTATTCATTTTGGCGGTCAAGGTTGGGAGTACTGGTATAAAACAATTGATGATGTCATGAAAAATAAAGCAGCTGGATACACCGGTTCGAGCGGTGACCAGGGCGATCTGGACTTTAGTATTGTCGCAGCGATGCAACAGCCTGGTTGGGAAGGCGTCGGTGAAGGCAAACCTGTAGCGAGCGCAATTATGGCAGGTATCCCTGCTGAAGCAAGCCCCGAACAGCAGCAGGCAGCCTATAAATGGCTGACGTATTTCTCAGAAACTGCGAACACGGCTGCTTGGTCCATGAACACAGGTTACATTGCGGTTCGTCAATCTGCCCAGGAAGATTCTGCATTCAAAACGTTCAGTGAAGAGAACCCTCAGATCACGGTTCCACTGCAGCAGGCTTCCCATGCTTCCGCTCCGTTCCAGGACCCGACTGGAGGCAAAATCAATGATGCGCTGAAGGATGCAGCCGATCAGGTACAGATTAATAACATTCCAGCGGCACAAGCGCTGAAAGAAGCTAAAGAAAAAGCCCAAAAAGAATTGGATCGCGTGAAATAACAAGTGAAACAAGCTGAACTTGGAGGAGCGGTGCAGTCATGTACCGCTTTTCTGACATAGTAATTCAGCAGACAAGGAGCGTAACCAATGCCTGAATTGAACCTGGGGAACCTGTCTACACCGATAGAGGCTATTTTGTTCGATAAGGATGGAACTTTGCTTGATTTTACGGCCATGTGGGGTTTCTGGACCCATTGTGTGATGGATAATTTTCGGGAGGAGCTGACCGTCCGCGGACTTCCGTTCAATGCCGCAGACATCCCTCATATCTGGGGAACATTCCATGATGAGCAGGGACGAATGAACGGCTATGATGTGCGGGGACCCCTCGCCATGGGGACGATGGAGGAAGTCTACGCCATATTAACTTGGCATGGATATCGTGCAGGATTAAGCTGGGCGGAAGCGAAAATTATCGTGAGGGAATGTTTGCTGCAAGCAGAATACGCGATGAATAAAGAACGCCCTGCTCAGCCTCTCCCCGGCGTCCTTGCCTTTCTTGAGCAGTGTCGCAATAAGGGACTGAAAATGGGTGTCGTCACAGCGGATGAGACGGAAAATGCTCTAAGTCATCTAAAGTGGATGGGTATTGAATCCTTTTTCTCCGTAGTTGTAGGAACAGATCAGGTTGGAAGGGGAAAGCCGTTTCCTGACATGTTGCTGCTGGCGTGTGAGCGTCTGGGTGTACCTGCTGCAAGAGTTGTCGTGATCGGCGATACGGATGGTGATATGGAGATGGCTCGCGCTGCGGGGGCTGCCTGGAAGATTGCTGTCGGTGACCCTGCTCATATCAAGCTTGCGGATCTAACGGTGCGTTCGTTTCATGAATTGCTGGAAGTCGAGGTAACCCGATGACGAATCATTCGTATACCGGATGGATATTGCTTGCCCTAGCGATTGGATTAGAGCTGAGCGGTACGATTCTGATGAGGGTGTCGGATGGTTTTACCCGATTGTGGCCTTCCCTTTTTATGTTTCTTTGTTACGGAGCGAGCTTTACCCTGTTGAATTTTGCTGTGAAGTATATGCCGCTGGGTGTTGCTTATGCCATCTGGTCGGGCGTAGGTATTACTTTGATTGGTATCGTGGGACATTACTTTTTGGGAGAACGTCTGAAGGCGATGTCGATCGTCTGGATGGGCTTTATTCTGATTGGCATTATTGGACTGAAATGGAGTGATTCCTGATGCAAAATGAAAATAAATTTGAACAGCCGATAGTCAGCTTCCAGGTGATTACAGACACACATGTACGGGATCAGGCGGACCATATCCATAACCGTCATCTGGAGAAAGCGCTGGAAGACATGGCAACATATAGCCATGGCAGCAGCGGAATCATGCATGTGGGCGATGTTACCGATCGTGGCCTTCCGCAAGAATATCAGGAGTTACAGCGTATATTGGAGGCTCAAGGCAATTCACTGCCTCAAATACGTTATACCGTAGGCAATCATGATATTGGAGCGATTCTATGGGGAGACCCGCCGTTGAACTTGACCACAATGACCCAGCATGAGGTGGGTGAGGTATTGGGGCATTCCGAGGATACGGGTCAAAGAGAAGCTCAAGATATCGAGAAACATGAATCAGTTTCAATTGAGGAGTTATGGCAGAAGCGGTTAAACGATTTTACAGCAATCACAGGTATGAGCGGATCGTACCACGACCACTGGATCAACGGTTATCATTATATCTTCCTGGGTACGGAGCAGCCTCATCCGAAAGATTGCGATATGTCTGCCGAACAACTGGATTGGTTGGAAACGAAACTGTCGGAACAAGCTTCTTCTGAGCAGCCCATTTTCGTCTTTCTCCATCAACCACTGATGGATACAGTGGCGGGTTCCATGAAGGAACAGGGCTGGTATGGCGTGAATCAGGACACAGCATTAAAGGCTGTTCTGAGTCGTTATCCGCAGGCAATTCTCTTCTCCGGGCACACCCATTGGCAATTGGAGGCTCAGCGCACCATATACGAAGGTGGTGGGCAGATGCCAACGATGTTTAACGCCTCCTCCGCGGCTTATCTCTGGACAGATGAGGATGAGCATCTGGAGGGAAGTGAAAGTTTACATGTAGATGTGTACCGTGACCGCGTTGTCGTTAAGGGACGTAATCATGTGACGGGCAGCTGGATTGAAGGGGCGGAATATACGGTCTCTTATCCGGTAAAAGTAAACGGCAACAATTGATCCTTACATCGGGAAAAGTATTGATGGGATACAGGGAGCAAAGTGCAATGCCATCTTTTCTTTTCAGCGTAAGATATTTTATGCACGGCAGAATAGTAGACTTCGCTCGTTAATTGAAGCGGAGTCTTTATTATGGCTGTAAAAGTTCCACGTGAAACGTAGCTTTGACGGGAAAATTTGGACAAACTTGTAAATGGGTCTTACTGGGATTTATACTCAAATAAGTGGAAACGCGCCTACCATTACGTAACGAAAAGGCGTTGAAGCAGTATAAGTTATTTTTCGCGAAAGTTACATTCGGATCTGAGCAACACCAGTCGTAAGCTGGAACTATCGATTAGTAGAGAGGATGTATAGAACGCATGAGAGAACTTCAAGTGAACACCCGATACGGTACGGTTCAAGGAGAGCTTCTGCATGGAGTGAGCGTATGGAAAGGTATCCCTTATGCCAAGCCCCCCATGGGTGAATTGCGCTTCCAGGCTCCCGTTCCACCTGAGAATTGGGATGGAGTCAGAGAGGCGAAGCAATTCGGTCCTGAAAATATACAGCCAAGACATCCTCAAACGGAGGGCATATCGGGACAGCCTCCGGTGGAATCGGAAGATAGCCTTTACCTGAATATCTGGGCACCTGAACAAGAAAGCAAGGACCCACTTCCAGTTATGGTATGGATTCATGGCGGATCATTCGTATCAGGTGCTGGCAGCCAGCCGATGTACGATGGGACTCAACTCGTCCTCCGGGGAGACGTTATCGTCGTAACGATCAATTACCGCCTGGGGCCACTTGGTTTCTTGCATATGGCTCCCCTTGGAGAGGGTTTTGCATCCAATGTAGGTTTACTCGATCAGATTGCTGCACTGCAATGGGTGCAGGACAACATCGAGGCTTTTGGCGGTGACTCGCGTAATGTCACTGTTTTTGGAGAATCTGCGGGCAGTATGAGTATTGCGGCTTTGATGGCGATGCCGGCTGCAAAGGGATTGTTCCATCGGGCTATTATGCAAAGTGGAGCTTCACAAGTTGTGCCAGCAGAGCAGGCATCGGCCATTCGTGATGGCATGCTGAAGGTTCTGGGTGTATCGGCAGACGAGCTGCAAAAACTCAAAACCATTCCCGTGGAGCAAATCATTGCTGCTGGCGAGGCGGTGAAACAACAAAGCGGTGCTGGCATGGCCCTGTTGTTCCAGCCGGTACTGGATGGAGTTACACTTCCGAAGGCACCACTTCAGGCGGTAGAAGAGGGTGCGGCACAGGATATCCCTGTACTTATCGGAACCACTTTACATGAAGGCTCATTGTTCATTCAGCCTCATGTGCCTTACTCTGAAGAGATCAACATGGTGAAGGCTGTTGATTTTATGACACCTGATCTGGAGAACCGGGCTGCGATTGCGGACAGTTATCCCAAGACTGCAGATGGTCAAGCCCAAGCGATGACCGATCTGTTCTTCTGGCGCTCGGCAGTGCAATATGCGGCTGCGCAGCAGAAACATGCACCTGTATGGATGTATCGGTTCGATTGGGTCATGCCGGAGCATCCACTGCTGCAAAAATCAATTCATAGCATCGATATTTTCTTTGCTTTTAATACATTGCCTGTGCTGAAATTTATGAATGCGGAACCGGATGCCGCAGCAGCAAAACTTGCGGGTAAGGTCCAGGATGCCTGGATTTCATTCGCCAAGCAGGGCAAGCCCGAGACGGCGGGAGTGAATTGGCCTGCCTACGAAGACAATCGGGCTACGCTGATTCTCAATCATGAAGTGCAATTGGTTCACGACCCGGAAGCTTCCAAACGGGAGCTGCTAGGGCTATAGTTTAATCCGATCGGAACTTCATTATTCAACAATCAAAAGGTGTGGCTCGTCATTGGAGGACGAAGCTACACCTTTTTTTATGATGGATCGAACCTGCTGACTTTTTTCGGCGAACCTCTATGGACGTACTATTTTTCACCCTTAACTGCTGTGTTGTGGGTTGAGTGAGTCCAAAATCTATTTTCGAGATGCTCTTGTATTGGATACATCATCACAATAGAAGGCTCGCTTTCCGCGAGAGAACAGCACCAGCATGACATGAACGAACAATACCAAGAGAATAAGTCCATGCAGACCAAAGATTCCGACAGAGATCCATACCTTATAAGGTTCAAGCATCACGTTTTCGTTCAGAAAGGCATAATCCGTTATGAGTTGAGCAAAGGTTACAAAAAGCCAAGGGACGTAAAGTGCAAGTAACCTTTTGAAAAGGGATGTGCTGGAAGGTTCGCCAGTTTTCCGGTTAACATATCTGAATCGCATCAGAGCTGACCCCGGAGTTTTTCCATTTCGCAATGATGGAATAAAGAAAAATACAAACAGCATGGCAATCATCGTATTTAGCGTGCTGATGATGGCATTTGTATTACTCCAGTTAAAAATGGACATCAGATTGGACAGGAACACGACAACTACACCGTCAATGATAAGCGCAATCAATTGAGGTACAGGATAGACCTTGTTTTGTTCCAGGATCTGCTCGCTCTTCGCCTGAATGCTCGCACGAGATGGGAATAAGGCAAGTATGATGGGTGCCGCGAAAAATCCAAGTACCGTTCCTGTAGTATTCAGCAGCAGGTCATCCACATCAAACAACCGATACGGACAATCGTAATAACCGTAGAAGCCGGTGATCTGGGTAACCTCAAAGAACAGGGACAAGCCAAATCCGCTTAACAAAGCCTGTTTCCAGTACGATCTCTTTTGCCAAAAATACCGGATGTACACGCCAAGTGGCATGAGAAGCATGACGTTGAACAGAACCTGCAGAAAAGCTCTGCCCTGAATCATTCCAATATAGCTGGCAGGCTGTGACCACACGATCGGTGTTTCTTTCATAATATCTTTCACAAAGGTGAATGGAACAAGGTTGTAATATACGGTATCCGCTGCCTGCTGCGCACATGTGTTACGAGTGGTCGGGAAAGGAAGAATAACCAGGCAGTATGCAGCTAGCAGGTAGAAAATAAATGAAAAGCTGATTGCAAATCGCGACCAGCTAAAAAATCCATCTTTCCGATATCCGTAGATTAACCAGGGTACCATCAGAAACATGGCGATGATGACAAAAATCAGGAATGCCGTTTGGACAGGAAAAACATAGGGAGACATGAGCAGAAACTCCTTTTATCGGAAATGTATATGTGTATGTGTACAATTTGTGTGAAACATGACACTTAAGGATAGTATTTCAGGGTGATATTCCAGAATTTTTCTTCTTGAACTTCAGTATAAGGAGCCTTCCTTAAATCAGGGGGCGGGGTAATCTTAAATTTAGTTTAAAATCATTAACCTCTTCCTCATGTGGAAGAATGGACTGTATTCCCGTATACTTGCGAGAAAGCCACAAAATGAATGGAGAGTTTAATACATATGTCTAATTTGCCTAACTGCCCCAAATGTAATTCCGAATATACTTACGAGGACGGTAATTTGTTGGTGTGTCCAGAGTGTGCGCACGAATGGGCGCCAGTGTCTGAACAAGAGAATGCGGAAGAAACGAAAGTAGTACGCGATTCGAACGGTAATGTCCTGAATGATGGCGATACCGTTACGGTCATTAAGGATCTGAAGGTAAAAGGCAGCTCGCTGGTGGTTAAGCAAGGCACCAAAGTCAAAAACATTCGTCTGATTGACGGTGATCATGACATCGACTGCAAAATTGACAGCCTGGGCGCGATGAAGCTGAAGTCCGAGTTTGTGAAAAAAATCTAGCAAACCTGGTTTAGGTAACGCTGGCTAGCCAGCTACGGCCTGATCTTAAAAGCCATAAAGAACGTTCATTTCTGCAAAGCTGTGGAAGTGAAGGTTCTTTTTTGTTTTGTGGAGAAAGGGTAGGAATGAACCTTTGAAGGATCGGCTTTGTCTATAGATTTGAAAAGGCTGATGCAGAGAGAGGAGGTAAAGCTTTTGAACGAAAAGGAATTGTTTGAAATGTACAACAAGGATGTGTACCGAACCTGTTACTACATGCTCCACCATGCTCAAGATGCAGAAGATGTATGCCACGATGTCTTTATTACGGTGTTTCGTCAGGATTGGCAGAATGTTGAATACATGAAGACATGGCTGATGAGAATTACGGTGAATCATTGTCTTAACTTTCTGAAGAAGGAACGCACAGCCAAGCAGCGGGAGAAAAAGCAGTTTATCCTCACTCCTCAACGGACCGCTGATCCGGTTGATACGTTAATCGAGCATGTCGAGGAGTCCGAAGTCTGGGCACAATGGGTTCATGAGCTGCCTGAGAAAATACGTTCAGCGATTCTGCTGCGTTATATGAATGAATTAAGTTTATCCGAAGCTGCAGAGATTCTGGAAGTACCACTGGGCACGGTGAAGCCAAGAGTTTATAAGGGAATTCGATTGCTTAGGAAAAAATGGGATCAAGCCAGAAAGCAACATCAGAAAGGGGAAATGTATAGTGAAGCATACGGAAAATCTGTTGTCTCGTCATCTGAAAAATGATGCGGATATTCGCTATCCCGATTTCGATGCCATGTGGGATCAGATTCGACAGGATCAGGAGCGTTACCCTGAACTTCATGTATCAGAGAATAAAGCACATGTGCCACAACACTTCAAATGGAAAAAGACTGCACTGATCGGAACCGCTGCAGTTATTCTCATGGCGACGCCGGTATATGCAGCAGTCCACTTTAATTGGGGTGATCTTTTAAATCACCGCAGTGGTATCCAGAATGCTCTGCATAAGGGACTTGGACAGAAACTGAATCAGTCCGTGACAGTAAAAGGGGTAACATTAACTCTGGATACAGCCTTTTCCGATGATAATCGCACGGTTATTTTGTATACCCTGAACCCTGGTAAGTTTGAAGGTGATACCGTAAGATTCCCTTCTATTGGCCTGAGGGATGAGAGTGGCAAGCTAATCGAAGGCAGGTACTATCATGTTCTTGATCAGACCGATGGAGAGTTTAAGGGTTATTTTGAGACAGAGTGGACACCATCAGGAAATGAAGCGAATGTTAACTTCACGGTAGGTGGAATCCAAATATTAGTTCCCGAAGAGAAAGAAATTACCCTAGATCTTTCTCAGCAGCATTCAAAAGTTTTCAATATCAACAAGGATGGTTTGGATACACTTGTAGTGAGTGCATTCAACGAGAAAGAAAACAAGATGATGTTGTCTACATCATTAACCTTTGATCAGCCGGAGGTTCGTGACTATGCCTTTCCTTATTTAAAGATATACGATCAGAAAGGACAGACGTTGGAGGGGAATTCAGCGGGCATACATGGCAAGCCGGGAGAACATGGTGAATATATATCAGAACAGTTCTATAACCTGGAGACGTTGAAGCAACAAGCATCATCTTATGTATTGGCTTACAGTAAAGAAGAGGGCAAAATGGATCAATCGCTTGATATCGATATACGTCTGGATAAAACAGAGATGCTTAGTGGTACGAGTAAAAGAGTACTGAATACCCCTCTGGATCAGCAATCGGATAGAGTGATCGTTAAGGAAGCCATCATTACACCTACCCAAATCAGGTTGACCCTTGCTCATAATGAAAAGTTCTTGCAACTACCCTATTTGAGATACACACTTGATGTGAATGGCGCCCAGCTAGATGGAGGAGTATGGCTGTCAGAGGATTCGAAGCATGAACCGGAACTACGTTTTGAAGTGAGCGCTGGTCTGGAAATTAATCTAGATACACCAATGACCCTTTATGCCCATCATAAAGTCAATTATTTTGAGGGTGAATTCGAGCCAGTTACGTTATCAGCGATTAGTGAAAAACCACAGTATCTTGATTCAAATCTGGGCGGATCTATAATCCATTGGACATATTACCGTAAGGACGGTGATTTGTACGTGGAGAGATATAGTGATGATCTGCATTTTGGTGGAATTAATCAGACTTATACGATCCAGAAAGGAAAACGAAGTTATGGTACTCCGGCCAAAACTCAATTTGCCGGTGACGGAAAAAACCTGGGCATTGATCGCTATGAGAAGTACACATCGGATACGGCAATCGTATATCCATGGATGTACAGCACAGAGGAACCTGAACGTGAAGTGGCTGTTCAACTGGAAGAGAAAAAGAAATAGAGCTGCTTGGCGTATTTGAGGCAAGAAAAGATCTGTAACTCATTGGAAAATAAGAATTGACAGGAAATATTTAGAAGTAATATACTGGATAAAATTTAACAGTCAAACGCAATGATCAGGAGTAATAAGGCTCAAGGTTTGGTCCAGAGAACTGTCGCTATGGTGCAAGGCAGTCCAACCTTCCCCTAACTCACCTGTGAGCAGCAGGATCGAATCGTAGTTACGTAAGTATCGTCATTCATTTAGCGCACGAAGGGCTGGATGTTGAAAATGATGCTATATCCCTGACTTCGTGTAGATTCTGACGGTTAACCTCCGTCATCAGGTCCTGAGATGCTATGGCAGGATAGGTTGGTGAATGTTGTTTCCAATCCTGTTCATGGATCAAGAAGAGTGGTACCGCGAAGGTCAGACCTGTCGCCTCTTAGTTGAGGTGGCAGGTTTTTGTTTTTTTTTATATGGCCTTTAATGTTGAAAAAAGGCAGGTGCAGAATCATGGAAAGATCGCGTGTGATTGACTATTATTCCAGATTTGACGAGTGGGGTAGGTTAGACCGGGAACCGCTGGAGTTCATCATTAATATGCATTATATCCGAGCGTCACTCCCGGCAACCGGACTTGTGCTGGACAACGGTGCAGGACCCGGAAAATATGCGATGGAGCTTGCCAAACTCGGATACCGTGTCACGCTGTCAGACCTGACCCCTGGATCTGTTGATATAGCTCAGCAGAAGGCGAAGGAATTGGATCTGACACAGCAGTTTGACGGATTTCACGTATTGGATGCGACCCATCTGAACGGTATTGCAGATGAGGCATATGATGCCTCTTTGATGCTGGGACCGTTATATCATTTGCAGGTGGAAGAAGAACGAGTGGCTGCGGTACGGGAGCTGCATCGGGTTACCAAGCGTGGAGGAATCGTCTTTGTAGCGATGCAGAGCCGAACGCGAATGGGCATTACTTCTTTGCAATTCCCGCAGCAATGGAAACCACATGACCACATGGAAGCCATCCGGTCTTTTGTGGAAAAGGGGACGTTCGATCATCCGGATCAGGGACGGTTTACGGGGGCGTACTATTTTAACATTCAGGATATTAACCCATTTATGGAGCAGAACGGATTTGAGACGGTAGACCTGATTGGATCGTCCAGTCTGAGAGCTATGCTCACGGAAGAGCAGCAACAATATTGGAAAGAACGCGGGGAATACGATGAGCTGATCCAGTACATGATTGAGGCGGCCAAAGACCCGTCGATATTGGGAATCTCGTCGCATCTGCTGTACATCGGGAGAAGAAAATAATCATGAAATCATTGGATTTGGAGAAGAATGATTGCTCTTTATAAATGGAAAAGGGAGCTTACCATTTCAATTGGATTGATCATGGAACATGGTATAATGGGATCAAATAGCGTGCTGGAGGTGTCACTATGCAATGGAAGGAAGTTCAGGATCGATTCCCTAACGAATGGGTCGTTTTTGAGGCAACCAAGGCACATTCTAGGGAAGGCCAGCGTTATATTGAAGAGATGGCGGTTATTGATTCATTTGATGATTCCACACAAGCATTAAAACGATACAGTGAATTGCATCAGGAAGATCCAAGAAGGGAATATTGTTTTTTTCATACTTCTCGTCCAGAAGTTGTGGCGAGAGAGCGGTACGTTGGGATAAGAGGTCCCCGATGAAAATCTCGGAGATATATGGTCTGCCTTTTATAAGCTTACAGCTTACGTTTAGAGGAGAAGTGCTCTATTTAGAGAAAGTCCTGCTCGACACAGGATCAGCCAGTACATGCTAAATGCAGACATTGTCCAGGAAATAGGTATGGTTCCTGAAGAGAATGATGAGGTTGATATTATTAGAGGCGTAGGTGGAATAGAGTATGTTTACACCAAGTTACTGGACTCTATGTATTGTAATTAATGCGAATGTAATGGAACTAAGTATAGATAAAGAATTTATTTAGAAAAATAAAAAGTGCCCTCTGGATAACAGGGGGCACTTGTATTTTTCATCAAAATAGTTCAATATTAAGGTAAATAACAAAAGGTGATATACTTACAATAGGTTAGATGAGGAACGGATCGCTTCATAATAAGGAGGAACAGACAATGGAAATCGGAATTAGTACTTTTGTAGAGACAAACCCGGATGTAAATACAGGAGAACTTATAAGTCATGCGCAGCGTATTCGCGACGTCGTAGAAGAGATTGTTTTGGCGGATCAGGTGGGGCTGGATGTATATGGCGTGGGTGAGCATCACCGTTCTGACTATGCCGCTTCATCACCAGCTGTCATTCTGGCCGCAGCAGCTTCACAGACCAAACGCATTCGCCTAACGAGCGCTGTAACGGTGCTATCTTCGGCTGATCCGGTGCGGGTATTTCAGGATTTTGCAACACTGGACGGCATTTCGAATGGGCGTGCGGAGATTATGGCAGGACGGGGGTCGTTTATTGAATCCTTCCCTTTGTTTGGTTACGATTTGAACGACTACGATGAACTATTCGACGAGAAATTGGAGCTGCTCCTGAAGCTGCGTGATTCTGAAAAGGTAACTTGGGAAGGCAAGCACCGCCCTTCCTTTAATAATCTGGGCATTTACCCGCGTCCGGTACAGGAAAAACTTCCGGTATGGATTGGCAGTGGCGGTAACCAGGAATCGGTTGTCCGCGCAGGTCTGCTTGGATTACCGCTGGTACTCGCCATTATTGGTGGTCGCCCCGTTCAATTCGCACTATTGGTGGAGCTATACAAAAAAGCAGCGGCACATGCAGGGCACGACGCATCCAAACTGACTGTGGCTTCTCATTCTCACGGGTTCATTGCGGATACAACCGATGAAGCGGTAGAGAAATTCTTCCCGCCAGCTCAGGCTACAATGAATATGTTGGGCCGTGAACGTGGTTGGGGACACTATAGCCGTGCCACCTTTGACGCGGCACGCAGTCTGGAAGGCGCACTGTATGTAGGTGATGTAGATACTGTTGCTCAGAAGATCATCTACCTGCGCAAAGAAGTCGGTATCACACGCTTCATGTTACACACTCCCCTGGGCACGATGCCGCATGAGGATGTAATGAGAGCCATAGAGTTGCTCGGCAAAGAGGTAGCACCGAAAGTGCGTGCTGAAATTTCGCGTTGGGAAGCTGAGAATCAGTAAACATGTTAAATCGGCTGAAATCCGATACAGAAGATAGATTAAAGCAAGAAAAGGAGCATGCCAGGTATATTACGCCTAGGCATGCTCCTTTTCGTTTGTTTTATAAGATTAGATCAATGCTTATCATTTCGCAGATACTCCAACAAGGGAGAGAACAACCATGGACAACGTATGATCATATAGCCTTTTGGCGGCTTCTTCACTCTCAATATGGCCTCCCAGATACAGATGGATGACACCATGCAGAGGGGCCCAGATCATGCGGACTGCAAGCAGGAGATCGTTCTCCTGAAGCTTTCCCTGCTCCATTGCGGCCGCAACCAGGGCCGTGATTTGTTTGAGAGCAGTCGCCGTTCCTTGCAGACTCTCTGCATCAGGTTTGAATTCTGCAAATGAACCGCCAAACATCAGCTGATAGAAGCTGGATTGTGAGATCCCGAAATCCCAGTAGGCATAAGCGAGGTCACGAAAATATGTCTCGAATGATGCTTGCTGAGGCACAGATTCAAACGATTGGGACAGGAGGGCGCACCCCTCCATGTATAGGTATTTGGCTAACCCTTCTTTTTTGCCGAAGAGGTTATATATGATTTTGGTGGAGCACTCCATTCGTTCTGCCACGCGCCGAACCGTGACGGCTTCTGGACCGTGCTCTTGCAGCAAAGACGCGGCAGCATGCACAATATTTTGGCGCAGGTTTTCGGAGTGCTGAAGTCTGGCTTCCTGAAAGGTAGTGACCGTGTGAGCGGATTGTTTGGAACCCGAATTGTGATCTTTCATCTATCTCATCCTCATACATCCATATTGTTGTTTAACGGAAACCGTGTTTCTTATCGTCATTCTACTGTTTTACGCTGGAAATCGTCAAATGAACAAAAGAAGTTGACAGTAAGAAGACAAGAGAGTACGATGATTTCAATAGGAAACATTGTTTCTAATAAAAAACAACTGTTCGAGAAAAGGGTGGATGAGATATGAAACAAGTTCAAAATCAATGGGTACTCATTACGGGGGCTTCTTCAGGAATTGGGCAGACTTTTGCATTGGAGATGGCTTCAAAAGGAAAACATGTGGTCTTGGTGGCTCGATCGGAGTCCAAATTGCGTCAACTGGCCGAACGGATTGAGCGAACCTATCAAGTGAAGACGGAAGTGATTGTAGCGGATCTATCCCAAGCGGATGCACCACAACACGTTTATGAGGAATGTATGAATCGGGGCATACAGGTCAATGTATTAATCAACAATGCGGGATTTGCCACGCATGGAATGTTTGAGCAGGTGGATGGTGCACGGCAGCAGGAAGAGATTATGCTGAATGTACTCGCAGTCATGAACATGACCCATCTTTTCTTGCCAGGTATGCTGCAAAAACGGAACGGTACGATCATTAACGTTTCTTCAACGGCTGCTTTTCAACCTGATCCATACATGGCTGTATATGGGGCTACGAAATCTTTCGTTCTTTCTTTTACAGAGGCATTGTATGAAGAGAACCGGAAGCGAGGCGTTAAGTTTTTGGCTCTATGCCCTGGCTCAACCGATACCTCATTCTTTGATGTAGTAGGAGCCGAAGAGGCCTCGGTAGGCAAACGGGATACACCCGAGCATGTTGTCGAAGTGGCGATGAAGGCATTGGAGTCAGGCAAGCCGTATGCTGTGCCAGGGGCATCCAATTACTGGACGGCCCAGTTGGCCCGCCTTATGCCGCGCAGACAAATGCTGCGGATCGTAGGGGGCATGCTTAAACCTCGGTCGAAGAGCGGTAAACCGCAAAAGGCACAGGCTTAATTGTACCAAAGCAAAAAGACGCTACCAGCGGGAAGGCTCACTGGCAGCGTCTTTAAAAACAAAGAGAACTTTGATTGGATATATGATTTACATAGAAAACGAGCAGTTTATGCAAGAATACCTTTGGATTTTGCTTCCTTTATCCAATCCGGAAATTCACTAAGAAGCCGGTCATATAATTCTTCATCGCTGATCTTAGAGATATCATCCAGAGCAAAAAAGTTAGCGTTATCAATAAAGCGTCCAGACATGTCATCGAGCTTTTCCAAAATACCGTAATTTGCTTTTCCCAGGCCAACAAATTGCCAGAACAAATTTTTGTATGAACTTTCAGTAATAAGTCGCATAATTTTCCCCTTTTGACTAACTCCACCATCGCTGAAAAAAATAATATAAGTGGGAATCCTTACATTAGGCTCCTCAATCGTGTATTTACGAATAACATCCTCCATTACTGGAGGTTCATTATTAGTACCACCTTTACTTCCAAGGGTATACGTGCGATCAATGTAATTTTCAAAATCTCGGGCAGTGACACTAGGTGCACGTAAAAAGTCTTTTGCAAAAAACCATACGTCTAGTTCGCCATTATCATCAAACGCTGAGGCGATTGCCAATATCCGTTCAAATGCTTGTTGCACTATACCTTTGCGATATAGACTATACATGGATCCTGAAGCGTCAAATACCACGGCTACACGCGCCTGTATAGGAGCGAGCTTTTTCTTTTCCAGAGACAATGTAACTTTACGTTTAAGCAGATCTATTTTCGTCAAATTCAGGGGTGCGGGATTCTTGTCTGGTGCAGGAGCAGATGCTTTTGACTCTACGGATGCGGCTGATTCAGACTTGGCGTCACTATCAGTTTCAATTTTGACTCCAAACGACTCGGCAAGTGGTTGCAGACCTCCAAAAAATCCGCGTCCGATGGCGCGAACCTTAAATCCGTCACGATGCTTATAGATTTCTATAAAAATTAGTGCTGTTTCAGCCGTGGCTTGGGTGATCTCGTATGTAATTTGTTGTGAACCTGCTCTTACAATAGCTTGGCATTTCTGAACATTTGAGAAGGTTCCCCCCGCATCAAGCGTAGCGGTGAAGACACATTTTTCTATAGGAGCTTGGCGTAATTTGCTGGTATCCAGCACGAAGGATGACTTGAGATCTTCTGCATGTTGAAGGATAACGCTCTGGTGGGGATCACTATTCTGATTATAAAAAACAAAGTAATCGTCCGAGGGTACTTGTCCCCCTTCGTTAACCATAAAACAGCTTGCATCCAAAGCGGAGGGTGCTGAAGCACTTTGAATGGTTACGTGAATCTGGGCCGCTTCATTGATGTTGGTATTCTGGCCTGTGTTCAGATGAATGATAGAATCTGCCATATTTCAGATTGCCTCTTTTCTTCAAAGTCATTGTAAGCTGTTGACAGTAACAAGCTAGATTTTGATACAAATGTTACCAGAAGTCAACTAATATATGACAGATCCGACAGATAATCTAATACCTCCAACTCAATTTCAAAATAAAGAAGTATGTTCACCCATGTTACTGCGCCTTCTCCGACTCGTACTTCTCCCGATGCTCCTTCTTCATTTTCACATAGTCCGGGTCCGTTTTGGCGATCTCCCATTGGGCTTTAAAAATGGCTGCTGATTCAGCCTTTACCTCATCATTCTGATAAGGCAGGATGGAGCCGTCCTCTTTCGAATATTTGCGTCCACCTTTATGATTCGTATAACGCCTTGCCCGCGTGTAACCCATCTGCAGAAACTTGCGTGCCATATCCATACCGACAAAGTCATCCATTTTCTTATACTCCAAAAATAATTCATAGATCTTCTGCGAGGATTCTGTCGCAATCTCGGGTGTTTTGAACCGCCAATGCGGTAAAATTTCGCTTTTGTAGGGCTCCACCATTAATACGCCTTGCTCTCCCCGGCCAACGGTATACAGTTCAGGCTGCTTGCGCAGATCAAGCTCATCGTAATTGAGGTTGTAATCAAACTTTTTCATGGAATCCGTTCCTCCTTGAAGAGTATTGTTCCTTTCCACCTCTTTACCCCGATTCTTGTACAACAAGCACGGTTAATGGGAAAGAAAAGAAGTATATACACAGGAGGGATACGGGTATGGGCATGTCCGGCAGATATCTTGTTGTCACCAAAGATTTGATTGATTCCATTCAGTCATGCGAAGTCAGTGTGCATGATTGTTCGGTCGATCTGGATATTGATAAAATGTGGCAGATGATTCAGTTTACATTAACCGGTGAGATGGTATACGGGAAGTTTCCTCTGGGATATGTGGTCCCTATGGCAGGAGAACAATATTTGGGGAACTATTCCGATATGGATCTATTTCTGTTGACCAATGAGCAGGTGCTTGAAGCGTACATGGCGTTAGAACAGATGACACCTGAGGAGTTGAAGGAACGCTTTAGCCTGGAGCAAATGGTGGCTGAGGGCGTGTATCCTGTCATGGAGGATTGGGACGCAGACGAGACATTCCAGGAAATCGTGCAGACCCTGGACGATATTCAAGCTTTGTATCAGGCAACCGCTGCAAGCGGGAATGGGATCGTCTTTTATATTTTCTAAGTTGGCACCTTCGTCTGTTTAATTTACTAATATTCCGGTTATTGATAGAAACAAGGCACAGAATGTGCCTAAATCCGGTAGGAGAGAGGGTATGCGATATGACACAGGACCAGAATGAAGAGAACAAAGCCATTCAAGACGACGAGCCGGATCAATTTGAAACCCCTACACGTACCGATGGGAAAGAATCGGATGAGGATAGTGACAACGAGGCAGAAGGCAAAGAACGAGAATAAACCAAGCTGTTTATGATTGGACTATGCATATTGCTATGTGTTGAAGCCAACTACACGTAATGCTAAATTATACGTTATACCTGAGGTCGGACAGTCGTTCGGCCTTTTTGTGGTATTTATTTATCGATTCAGTTTACAACAATTACCTGTAACCCTCATAATAGGAGTGAACCACATTTTTCCTAAGGAGGAGATCGTATCAAAAATCACAAGCTATTGAAGTGGATTGCCGTACCACTCGTTTTGATGATGGTTGCGCTTACGGGATGTCAGGCCGTGGGTGGTGTAGATATTGGCAAGGCCGTTGTCAACAGTACAACCGTCAAGTCCGGTGAATCCAAACAGTCCATGCATATAAAAATTGAACCTGCAACGAACCTCGTCGCAGAGGATGCGCTTCAAATGATTGAACTCATTAATTCCATTTCATTGAATATTGAAGATGCCAAAGTGAAGGACTCCAGCACGGCGTCTGTCAAAGGTACACTGAGTATGCAAGGAAAGAAATTACCTTTCCATCTGTCGATGGATAAATCGGAAATGGTTATTGATGTGGACGGAGCGCAGAAGCCTCTATACATATCCTTGGAGGATGACACACTTCCTATGCTAGATACAAAGGCATTGGAGAAGCAGATCGAGGAGCTTTCCCCGAAATTGCTGACCTTTGCGCTGAAACATTTGTCTAACCCGAAAAATATTTCCGTAACCCCGGTACAGGAATCGGTTAACGGTGAATCACTCAGCCTCTCCAAGCTGCATGTGGAGATCAGCGGTGAAGAGCTGCTTGCCATGGTTAAACCGTTTCTAACCAGTGTTGCTCAGGATGAGCAAGGGCTCAAGGATCTGATTGGAGATCTGTATGATGTGTTCTATCCTATCATGGTTACAATCAACTCCGTTGATCCTGGCGACGGCAGTGCTCTGCCTTCTGCTATAAGCGAATCACGGGATGCTGAGGTTGCATCGTTATATGAAATGATTAAAGGTGGTCTTGACGAGATTCTTGCCAATTATGACAAGGAGCTCAGCAATTTGTTGACCGAAACGCCTGAACTGAAGACGGTGTTCGGAACAGAGACCAAGCTCAAATTGGACTTTTATCTCGACAGCGCGCTGAATATTCGCAAACAAAACTATGATTTCAAAGTAGCGTTGCCTGCCTCGGAAGATCTGCCAATTAAATCGGTATCCGTATACGGTGACAGTGAACTGTGGAATATTGGTGGACCAGTGACTGTGGATGCCGTGGACCAAACGGGAGGCGTAATTGATCTGATGCAGGGAGATATCACGCCAGGTCAGATGCTGCACAATTTTGATTCCAACTCACTTGTGTATCAATTGTTAAAAGATGAAGCAGGCATCACGCGCAAAAATGTCATGCTGTATCCGGACGACGAATCCTATGGCGCAATCACCGTTAAAAATACAACCTTTGTTCCGCTTCGCTACCTGTCCGAGGAATTGGATGCTGAAGTGAAATGGACCAAAGGATCGGAGAAAATCGTCGTCATTGACGATATCACCGGTAATGAGATTGTCCTGACTATAGGTTCCAAGAAGGCGACCGTTGCAGGCAAGGAAGTAACGATGGTCGAACCCGCCTATGTAGGCAAAAACGGTAAAACTTACGTCCCGCTGCGCTTTATGGCAGAGTCTCTCGGGGCATCTGTAGATAAGGAAAAAGAAACAGGCTGGATTTTCATCGACCGGCCATAAGTAAGATTGGTATGTAAACCGTAAGTTGAGAGGGGATTTCAGAGTATGCCAAATTTCTCGTAATGTTCATGAAAGAACACCGAAAAAATTCCGTTAGACCATTAACGGGATACGTGTGTTCTTTTTGAACCATTACGAGGAGCTCCGGCGTTTCTGAATGATGAAACGAATCGAGGAGTGCCTCTAATTGGAGGTGCTCCTTTTTGTCGTGTCATCCCAAATAAATCCTCAGAGAGAGGTGTTACATATGGAAAATCAATTAAACATCCAATTACGGCGTGCTCAACAAGAAGATGCGGTTATGCTGGCAGGGATATGCACCCGAGCCTTTGACCATGCGATTCAAGTTTGGACTAAGGGAGTGGAAGATCTGGACAGCAACATTTGTCCACCAGGCTATTCTTCTGTTCGAATGCACAGTTACGTGATCCGCGAATGGGATTATTACGTTATAGAATGTGATGGTTGCGCCATTGGTGGAGTCAGTGTAAATGTGTTGGGGAGTAAGCATGTGAGGCTGGATAAAATTTTTATTGACCCCATCTGGCAGGGGCGGGGCATAGGATCACAGGTCATCGGGCTTGTTGAGGCCGAATTCCCGGAGATTGGGATATGGAAGCTGGAGACCTCGGGAAGACAGAGGGATAACCATCATTTTTATGAGAAAATGGGTTATGTCTGTCTCTATGCGTCTGAAGATGAATATGGATATGAGAAAATCATAACAACAGAGTCTATAGTCCAGCTCCCATTCGAAGAATTATCCACCGTTAAGGGTGAGTCGGTTAATGAATTTTATCAGGCTGATTTGGATTCAGTTCGCTTCAGCACCAGCAATCTTCAGAATATCCGGATGACCGATTGCAACCTGAGTGGAGGCAAATTTACCAATCTGAATATGACTCACATATTATTGGCTGACCTGCGTTTGACGGATAGCAAGATTGAGTTCTGTGCGTTGGACGGCGTTCATTTTGAGGATACACATCTCGGCCCAGACAGAGTACCCATGCGTTGGGAACATTGTGACCTCAAAGGCAGTCGTTTCAATAACTGCGATCTTTCTGGCGTACAGTTGGAACAGTGCGAGGTAGCAGGGATGAGAATCAATGGAGTGGCTGTAGAAGAATTGCTTGCTGCTTATGAGTCCATGAAAGCCAAAAGCTGAATTACTCGCATAGTAATAGGAAAAGCCCGTTTCCCGCCTTTGTGCTGGAAATGGGCTTTATTGTTGTTATTTTATAAGAAGGGTGAATTCCATCTGAAATCCGTCATGATGTCATCAGAGTCAGTTATGCTGCAAAGCCTGCGGCTTTTTGCTAAACCCGGTGCTTCCCGCGGTAAAGCCCATCTGTTGATAGAATTGATGTGCAGCTTCACGATCTGGTCGATTGCCGCTGTTCAGGGACAAGGAATCCACACCATGAGTGGCTGCCCACTGCTCCGCTGACTCAATCAGCTGACGGCCTATGCCGGAGCTTCTGAACTGGTCATGTACGATCAAGGCCATGATGCGGCAGTGTCTTCCGTTTTTTTCATAAAGGTAAGATGTTTGCAGTCCAATTAATCCAACGACACGGCCACGGACTTCGGCAACCAACGTTGCAAAGTTTGAATCGGCAGCGATGTGCGAATAACGCTCCTTCATCTCGGCATACGTGGTGGGGTAACCGAGTTGATCCATAAGAATGACCATATCCTGCAGATCTTCATGGGAACTGTTACGAATTGTTACATTTAGGCTCATGAACGTGTGGCCTCCTTTTGGCGTTCTTTTAACGAGAGATCAATGATGGAATCCAGCAAACTGGCAAAGGAAATACCAGCAGCGGCTGCACTTTTGGGCAGCAGGCTGTTTCGGGTAAGCCCCGGGAGCGTATTCACCTCAAGCACATAGGGCATGCCGTCCCGAATCATCATATCCACCCGGGCATAGACACTGCATTTTAGCACCCGGTAACAGGTGAGTGCAGCAGCTTCTACTCGTTTATGCAAATCCGCAGGCAAATGAACGACCTGCTCATCAGCGCCGCCGTCATTATATTTGGAGGTATAATCGAAAAAATCAGCATTTGAACGAATCGAGATAACAGGAAGCATCTTACCATCCAGAACAGCGCAGGTAATTTCTTCGCCCTCAATATATTGTTCAATCATGACAACTTCGTCCCAGACGAGCGCCGCTTCTACAGCCGCATGAAGAGCCGAGGGTTCCTGCACCACTTGCGTACCGATGCTGGAGCCACCTGAATTGGGCTTCACTACAACGGGATAGGTTAATTGCTGCACAGTGGCTGACGACAGTTCATCCAGACTGCTCACCTGAAGCCACTCGCCGGTAGGTACACCCGCATGCTGGATGAGTCGTTTGGACATATCTTTGTCCATGCATACGCTGCTCGCGAGTACACCACAGCCTGTATACGGAACGCCAAGCGACTCCAACGTGCCCTGAATTGTACCATCCTCGCCGTATTTGCCGTGTAGAGCGAGCAGTGCCACATCCAATCCTGCGGCTTTCTCAATGAGATCACGTTTGCTGTTGACCTCCACTGGAATAACCTCATACTTCTGTATATCCAGATGGTTGATCATCTCCTGTCCGGTGAGCAGGGAAATATCCCGCTCCGAAGATGTGCCACCCATAATCACGCCAACTTTCATGTGTATCTCCTCATTTCATTTGAGCAACCGTCTCGCCAATAATGCGAATACCTTTGCGAATATTCTCATCGCTAACTCGGGAGAAGCCCAAACGCATTGTATGTTGTCCCTGCCCCGGTTCGAGATAAAAGGTATCGCCCGGCATGAAGGTAACGCCTTTAGCTTTGCAGGCCGTCAGTAGCTCTCTCGTCCGGTATTCGGGTGGGAATTGTACGAACAGGTGAAGTCCGCCTTCGCCGGAGACCCGGCACATCGGCAGATATTGCCGCAAGCAGCGGACGACGAGCTCATATTTTCGCTTGTATTCCATGCGAGCCCGCTTCAAATATTTCTCGAAATTGCCGTTGCTCAGATACTGATAGAGCAGGGACTGATCTAGGGTCGACGTATGAATGCTGCGCGCCCGTTTCATGCTTTCCAGATAATCAATCAAGGCCGCATCCGCAATGACCCAGCCTACGCGCAGACCTGGAAACAGTACCTTCGAGAAGCTGCCCAGATACACCAGCCCGTTCCCTTTGCCCACACTGGCAATCAGAGGGGAGACGTGGGAACCCGAATAACGCAATTCCTCGTTAAAGCCGTCTTCAATAATCGGCACCTGGTACTGATTCATCAACCGAATGATCTCTGCCCGTTTGGCGGGTGATGTAACGATCCCGGTTGGATTGTGATAAGAGGGCACGAGATAGGCCAGATCATACGGGTTTGCCGCGAGTTCCCGTTCCAGCTGCCGCAGATTCAGACCATCTGGCTCCATATCCACACCAGTAAGATGAAATTGATGAAGCCTCAAATTTTTGACGGCTGTGTGATGTGTCGGGTTTTCACATAAGGCTCTACCGCTTTTTTTGCGCAATGCGCCCAATACCAGATCGAAGCCTTCCGTAAATCCATTGGTAATCAGAATATCTTTGCCGCTTAGATCGACGCCCTTATTTTCCATATAACGCAACAAATACTTCATAAGAGGCCTATAGCCTTTCGCATATCCGTAATTCAGCAGCACTTCGCCTTCAAGCGACATCCGGTCGAGGAAGGCTCTTTTAACGTTGTGCATGTCGAACAGCTTCTCATCCGGCGCGATGCTGGTAAAAGAAATCTCACCGCGCTCCGAACCGGAGCCATGCTTCATCAGATCATACTGCTCTGCCTGGATTGCGTAGTCGCTGATACGTTCGTTCCAGTCCAGCAGCCACCCGGATGTAGACTCAGGTGCATCAATGGTGGAGCTAACGTAATTGCCTTTGCCTTTGACCGCATAGATTAGGCCCTCTTCCTCAAGTTCAGCATAGGCCAGCAGAATCGTGCTTCGGCTTACTTTCATGAGTGTACTGAGTTCGCGGGTGGAAGGAAGTTTTTGTTTGGCTTGCAGGCCGCCTTTAAGCATCAATCGCTTCATATAATCTTTGACTTGTATATATACAGGGCGGTCCTCCGTCAATTGCAGATCGGAATACATCCCATCACTCCCTTATTTGCTATCTTGCCATATTATAACCCCAGCAGAAAGAACCACGATACCTCTGTTTCCCCGCGGGTGTGGTTGACTGTTTGCGCGCAAATGTAAAAAAGCCCTGGCAACATGCCGGGCTGGGGTGAAACGTGATCCATCTTGTATAGTGCTGCTGCAATAACTTTCTAAGTTGGCGTTGCTTGACTAGTCTCTCTAGGATCGATAGCTACCTGTCCTTCTACGTGTGTCTATTTACTCTCGTACGGCTATAATTGCATGCTTTCTAGGTGAATCCAATTCTATACTATCTTCGTAAAACTAGGCTCTTTCTACGTTTGCTTGCTGCAAGGGTCGAATAGATGATGAATCAAAATTCTATAAGGCTAGGTTCTTGCTAACTGTACTCTTGTCATGCGCGCGCAACAGAATTCAGTATGAAAAAGATGATCAATCATAGGGTACAATAGACGGAAGTAGATATAAAGACATATGTCTTAGTGCCCAAATTCTTCCTCATACCCCTATAGTACCACTTTGAATCAGGGAAGTTAACCTTTTTTTTGAAATATTTGTCGTAATAGTTGAAAAAAGCGTGAATTGTGCGTCATATAGAATGAAATGGTGTCCTTATGGGATATATGATAGGATGTAAGCCTATAGATAATGAGGAAGTGAGCCTATTGATTAATATTACTGTGCCAACACCAGATGTCACCATCACGAAGCAGGCTGATCCACAGCTTAGCCACATTTATGGATTCACTGATTTTCACCTGATTACCCGGGAACTGGGCGGGATATTCATGTTTTACAATGCCGCTGGTGAGTTGTTATTTGTCGGGAAAGCACGAAAGTTAAGACCACGCATCAAAAAGCATTTTGAAGATACCGTATCACCCATGAAGGCACACCGCGAGGAAGTAACCACCATCGAAGTGTGTGTTGTTGAAGATCCGGTGGATCGCGAAATTTACGAGACCTATATCATCAACACGATGCGTGCGAAATACAATGTAGATAAAGTACTCTACAAATAAGTATCTCGTACACCCCAAGAGCGTTAAGATTCGAAATCAATGGATGGAATTCGCTGAAATAAAGTGTGAAGCATACTCCGTAAAGTTTGGGACATATAGCCTATACCTTGCGTTAACAGACAAGGATGTGATCTGCGGATTGCATCCCAGGTCTGCTTGAAAGATTTAGAATTTTTCTGATATGTAATTCGTAGAATTGTCAATGTAGAACGTAGAGATGGTATTACAGGATGAACCAAATACATAGAAGAGGTGATTGTTTTGATCGGTCGTAGCGGTAACCCCACACTCAAAGATAGTACGTTTGAAGACTCCAGAGGATATGGAGATGATCGCTATCAGAGTAGTATGACGATTAACGGCACGGTAAACAAGGCGTTTATTACGCTGGTGATCCTGCTGGGCAGTGCATTTGCATCTTGGATGATGTTTTTCAATGGGCAGGAAGTGCTTCCTCTTGCAATCGGAGGGGCCATTGCCGGATTCATTCTGGCCCTGATTATCTCATTTAAACCTGTGGCTGCGCCTTACCTTGTGCCAATTTATGCGGTGGCAGAAGGGATGTTCCTGGGTGCACTCTCGGCCTCGTATGAGTATTTGTATAATGGTATCACGCTGCAAGCAGCTTTGCTGACCATGGCGGTCTTTATTGCTCTGTTGATGGCATATAAGACAAGACTGATCAAAGCTACGGAGAACTTCAAGCTGGGGGTTGTGGCCGCAACCGGAGGCATCATGATCATGTATCTCCTCAGTTTCGTGCTTGGTTTCTTCGGAATTACCGTTCCCTATCTGCATGATAACAGTCTGATCGGCATCGGTATTTCTGTTGTCATCGTTATTGTGGCGGCGCTGAATCTGGTACTTGATTTTGATTTTATTGAAAGTGGTGCCGACAACGGTGCTCCGAAATATATGGAGTGGTACGGTGCATTTGGATTAATGGTTACACTGGTATGGCTGTATATTGAAATTATTCGTCTGCTCAGCAAGCTGCGGAGCCGGGATTAATTCGCTTCAACCTTTTCAAACCTAATCATGCAATTCGTCATCAAAAGCTAACTCGTGCTCAAACACGCAGTTAGCTTTTTCGACGTGTAGTGGATAGTCTTAACACCGAACTGTGCGCTTTCTTCCATATATGGATTGACTGAATGGAAAAGAATGTGATATTTTAATTGATAATGATTATCATTTTCGTTAAGCTGATATAGTGCCGGCTTTATTGCACTGTACATTTCATATCAAACCGATCAAGCAGATCGAAAGGAGTGGCCTTATGTTACTGGAAAATGATTCGCAGACCTCTGCGTACTTGCCCGTTACCGGCCGCAGTCCCAAGACGGATCTTGCCAAGGTAAAAGGATATATGGACGAGCACTATGATGAACCATTGTCTATTGCGGATCTCGCCCACAAAGCCAATATCAGTGCGAAATATTTCGTGGATCTGTTCAAGAAAACCTATGGACAGAGTGCAATGGAATATCTGACTGATCTTCGCATCAATCGTGCCAAACGATATCTGAAAGAAACAGGGTACAAACTTCGTGAAATCGCGCTGAGAGTAGGCTATAGCGATGAGTATTATTTTAGCCGCAAATTTAAAAAGGAAGTGGGCGTATCTCCTTCGGATTATGCCAAAAATGCAAGAAAACGCATCGCCACCTGCTCCTCCAGCATCATTGGACAGCTACTGGCGCTTAATGTCATGCCTGTCGCTGCGCCGATCGATCCCAAATGGACCGCTTATTATTATAACGCGCACCGTACCGAGATTCAGTCACACTTGAGACTGACAGACCCGTATACCAGCTTGAGATTTGAAGCCAACGTGGAAAGACTGATTCATATCCGGCCGGACGCTGTTGTGGGTACGGATCAGATCAGTGATCAGGATCAGGCCAAGCTGGCCGAGATTGCACCTTGTTGTTTTGTACCGAAGCATCACTTGGATTGGCGTGCGCAGTTACGTATGATCGCTGCTTTTCTGGAGCGGGAAGAACAGGCAGAGCAGTGGATTGGTGTATACAATCAGCGAGTTGAGAAGGCGCGGAATTCCGTGCAGCAGAAGGTGGGCAGGGAGAAGGTCATCGTTGTCCGGGTGTACGGTCAGCACCTTTATCTGTATCGGAATCCGGGCATTGAAGAGGTCTTGTACAATAATGGTTTACAACTGGAGACCTTCCCCGATGTTCAGGCCAACACATGTTTAACATTAGAACAACTGGCTGCACTAAATCCGGATCGAATTCTCGTTATGGTGTGCCCTGAGGCCGCTTCGCGAGCATACTGGCTCAGTCTGCAGCATTCACCCGTATGGCGTCAGCTTAAAGCAGTAAGGCAATATCAGATCCATCTGATTACAGGTGATCCCTGGTTTGATTACTCTGCCGTAGGTGTGATGCGCATGCTGGATGAAGCTTTGCTGATTTTCACGGGATATTGTCCAAATGTATATCTGGATAACGTCCATGGTGATTCCCGGGCTACATGACATATAATCCATCTATCTAAATGAGAATGTTTATCAAGGGGGATATGTCATGTTTAAACAGAAAAAAGATAACGGATTCCGTTCCGTTCGTCCATTTCGTAGCGCCGGTATCTCGGCCATGCTCGTACTGATATTGATTACGGGTCTGCTGTCTGCCTGTGGCTCAGCATCAGAAAATGCGGGAGAAGCACAGAAAGAGCAGGCAACGACGGAGGCATCGACCACAGCATCATCTGGAACGTCTGTGGCAGAAGAGGCACAGGTAGAAACCACAGGTGAACGAACGGTAAAAGACGATCTGGGACATGATGTCATCGTTCCTGAGCATGCAGAGCGTGTCTTTGCACCGTATCTGGAAGACTCTCTGCTGACACTGGGTGTCAAGCCGGTAGCCCAATGGGCAAGTGGAACGCAAGGGCATGTTTATCTCCAGGATCAACTGAGCGGCATACCAACCCTCGATTTCTCCAGTGGGCTGCCTTCTCCAGAAGCGCTGATGGCGTATAATCCGGATTTCATTATTTTACACACGGCCCAATATGCCGAGAACGGTGTATATGAGAGTTATTCCAAAATTGCACCAACCTACGTATTCACGAATGCTTCGGGTGATGTAGAGAAGTCTTTGCAGGTAATCGGCGATTTGCTGGGCAAAACGGCTGAGGCTGAAAAAGCCATCGAGACGTACCATGCGAAGGTAGATGACGCGAAAGCCAAGCTCGCAAAAGTGACCGAGGGCAAGAAAGCAGCCATTATTCGTTTTGCTCCTCGGGGGATCAGCATGATGGGCGGTAACTATTTCAGCGGTTATGTGGTTTATCAGCAATTGGGACTTGGCAAGCCCGCACTGGTGCAAACGGAGAACAGCGCAACAGTATCGACTGAGGTATTGCCTGAGATTGATGCCGACTTTATTTTCACCGTGGAACAGGGTCCAGGGAGCATGAAGGAAATGACGGATACCAAAGTATGGAATAGCATGCCTGCAGTGAAAGCCGGACATGTGTACGCCGTGGAGCCAGCTCCGTGGCTGGGCGGCGGATTGATTGCTTATGGTCATGTCATTGACGACACGTTGAAGGCGTTAACGCAATAATCGAGGGAATTCATCCATATGTATTGATCGTAATATGAGAACTGTAGCTCCCCGCGGAATACCAGAAACCGGACAAATTCCAGTGTTTCAGGTATACCGTGAGGGAGTTTTTTTAATTTCATGGGTAACCAAGTCAGTTACAGAAATGTGGAAATATGGAGATAATCAAAATCATTTCTGGATATCGTCCATGGGACAGCCGGATTGACTCTTTTATAATTGGTAATGAGAATCAATCTCATACATTTCAATAATATTATTAAACATAACAGTATAAGTTGAGTTTATGAACTACACAGAAACGGAGAAGTCAGAAAAAACCTGGAGAAGCGAAGCGTTCGCCTTTATCTCCGGATTTCTCCCTTTGTGAGAGGGGATAGAGGAAATCTGGAGATAACAGCGATTGGAAGGTTATTCTGACGGCGGAGTGTATGTGTAGTTCAGTATTCAACTTATATACGCAGAACAACGAGGAGGAACCATCCGTAATGACGTTTCAGCCCAATCAACCCGCATCTCGTACCCTTGAACATATCGCACGCAGTACCGTACAGATTCCACGTGCCGAACAGTGGACCATGAAATCACGCAACGGCAATCATGCCTATCAGATTATGGTGTTCCAACCAGCAGAAGCGCCACCGCCTTCGGGATATCCGGTGATCTATCTGCTGGATGCCAACTCTGTTTTTGGAACGATGGTGGAAGCCGTTCGTGTACAGGGGCGCAGACCGGAGAAGACCGGAGCACTTCCGGCTATTGTTGTTGGCATTGGATATCCAACGTCGGGCCCTTTTTCGCCGCACCGATATTATGACTTTACCCCGCAGGCCACAACGGAATATACCCAGAAGTCGGATGGAACACCTTTGCCGGAACAGGGTGGGGCGGATGAGTTCTTGCAGTTTATTGAAGAAGAGCTGAAGCCGGATATGGAGCAGCAGTTCCGGATTGATCGGAACAGACAGGCCATTTTTGGACATTCTCTTGGTGGATTGTTCGTGCTGCACACGCTGTTCAAAAAACCGGAAGCCTTCCGCTATTACATTGCGGGCAGCCCTTCACTTCACTGGAATCAGACCGTCATGCAGGCAGAGGAACAGGAATTTGTCGCACGGCTAGAGCAACATCCCGTCAACGTTAAGGTGTGGATTGGCATGGGTGAACAGGAGAAGACGCATCCTGCGCGCAACAATGATAAAGCTTCGAGTCTTACAGAACGGTTATCCGCGCTGAAGCAGCCGGGTCTGGACATTAAATATACCGAGTTCGAAGAAGAAAACCATGTATCGGTATTGCCGTTTCTGATTAGTCGGACGATGCGGTTTGCCTGCAGCCCGGAGTCATAGGAGGAAAGAGCCGACAGCATTTTTCAATCAGAGGTCTGGGGAGATTGGGCGAGAGACAGATGGATAGAAATGTTACAGATTTACGAATAATCCAATCGGGTTCAGCAGGATAACATATCTCTCAAACAGGAGAGGGAGCAGTAATGCAAGGGAGGAACAGGAGTGAGTTACACAGGAATTCATGGAAAAGTGGCCGTGGTTACCGGTGCTGCGCAAGGGATAGGTGAAGCCGTGACGAGATTGCTTGCCCAGCAGGGAGCTATTGTTGCTGCCGTTGATATACGTGAAGATCAGTTGGACCAGTTGGTCACGGAACTGCGAAATCAGGGACATCAGGCAGCAGCCTGTCCTGTTGATATATCCAATCATCAATCCGTCGAAGATGCAGTGCGGCGTATTGAGATGACATTAGGTCCCATTGGCATTCTGGTGAATGCAGCGGGTGTACTGTACACGGGGGCTGTGAGTGAACTCCGTGATGAAGAATGGACAAGGACTTTTGACGTGAATACGCATGGTGTATTTTACATGTCACGTGCTGTGGTACGAAACATGGCCGAACGTCAATCGGGAGCGATCGTTACTGTGGGTTCTAACGCTTCAGGTGTGCCCCGGATGCACATGTCCGCCTACGTGGCCTCCAAAGCAGCTTCAACCATGTTCACCAAATGTTTGGCGCTTGAATACGCCTCAGACCATATCCGCTGTAATATCGTATCTCCAGGTTCCACGGATACGGATATGCAGCGTGCATTGTGGGCAGATGAACAGGGAGCAGAGGCAGTTATCGCGGGTTCCCCACAGGCATACCGTCTGGGCATTCCTCTGAACAGACTGGCGTTGCCATCGGATATCGCGGATAGTGTGCTTTTTTTGGTATCGGATCAGGCTAGACATATTACGATGCATAACTTGTGTGTGGACGGAGGCGCCACGTTAGGTGCCTGAATCAAGATAAGGAGATGATAATCATGTCAAAAGCGGGTACGGTTGCTGCAACTTCCGCCTTACACCTTCTGGAACAATATCGGGACGGGACGTCCTTTTTCTGGTCTTCACCGCAACATACCCTGTTAGCTCAAGGGGAACAGATTCGATGGTCTGCCATGGAAGTATCGGAGGCGAATACACGGGTTTCCACAGGCGCGGTAAGTGTTACCGAACAAAAGCGTAATGAAGAAACGCAGCTTTTTATTAAACGGATGGAACAGCTGATGGAGAAGGCGAGAGCCTTGGGCCAAACGAAACCGATTGTGGTCGGCGCCATTCCATTCGATCCCATTCATTCTTCTGCGGAGCTATTCGTACCAGAGAAGATCCAATGGGCTGAACCTCTATCCCCGGATTCGAGGGCATTGGTGGAGAAGCATCCGGCCGCAGTGGGGTGTGAGGTGCGTGAAGTGCCTGACGGAGCAGTATATCAACAAAGCGTAAACAACGTTTTGGTTAAACTGAATCAAGGCATTCTCCACAAAGTTGTGTTATCCCGTACACTGCATGTGACTTCACAGAGCTTTGTGGACACACATCAGTTACTCCGTAATTTGTTCAGGGATAACACACACGGATATACATTTGCTGTTCCAATGACGAAGCTCTCTCCATCAAAAGGTAATATAACAACGGATAAACGAGATACCATTGAGATGGAAAAAGAAACCCATCGGACATATATCGGAGCAAGTCCCGAATTACTGGTTACACGAAAAGGATCCAAAGTGAGAGCCAATCCACTTGCCGGGTCTGCTGCCCGGAGTGAGGATCCTGCGGAGGACCGCCGCTGTGCAGAAGCGCTGCTGGCTTCCGCCAAAGATCGCCATGAACATGCCGTAGTCATCGAGGCTGTGGCAGAGGCACTGCGTCCGCTGTGCAAGCAGCTAATAGTCCCGGCAGAGCCTTCCTTAATCCAGACACGGACCATGTGGCACTTATCTACGGAAATTCACGGGCAGCTTGCTGATGTTAACACATCATCACTGGAACTTGCGTTTGCCCTTCATCCTACACCCGCAATCTGTGGAACACCTGTACAGGTCGCTCGGGAAGCCATTAGGGAACAGGAGCCATTCGAACGGGGATTATTCACCGGTATGGTGGGCTGGTGTGACAGTGACGGTGATGGCGAGTGGGCTGTAACGATCCGATGTGCGGAAGTGGAGGGCAAAATACTTAAACTGTTTGCTGGAGCGGGGATTGTAGCAGGTTCTACAGCAGAAGCGGAGCTGGCAGAGACCTCAGCGAAGTTCAGAACAATGCTGCTCGCCATGGGTTTGGATTCAACTGTGTCCAGTATGAAGGAGGAATGAGTGATGCTGTCAGGATTTCAGGCCTGGCCTGAGGAAGTTGCCGACCGATATCGTCAGGAGGGCTGTTGGGAAGGAATTACGTTTGGAGAAATGCTCCGCCAGCGTGCTGATCTATATGGCAATCGAGTAGCCATTATCAGCGGAGAACAGCAATTAACCTATGCGGAGCTGAACGACCGGGTGGATCGTCTGGCCGCCGGTTTATATGCCAAGGGAATACGGCAGCATGATCGCGTGATTATCCAGCTGCCCAATATCACGGCGTTTATCGAGGTATGTTTTGCTTTATTCCGCATCGGTGCACTGCCTGTATACGCATTACCCTTGCACCGGAAGAGCGAAATCACGTATTTTGCCCGGTTCTCTGAGGCCGTAGCTTATGTAATACCTGATCAGGATGGCGGATTTGATTACCGTACGCTGGCAGAAGAGGTTCAGGCAGAGGTGCCAGGACTTCGGCATGTATTGGTAGCGGGAGAAGCTGGGCAGTTCATGGCTCTGGAAGAGGTCTATGCAGACCCGATCAAACTGCCCAATGAGCCGGTTTCTTCCGACGTTGCTTTTCTACAGTTGTCTGGTGGAAGTACCGGGCTGTCCAAAATGATTCCCCGCACCCATGATGACTACATCTACAGTTTGCGGAGAAGTGTGGAGGTCTGCGGGCTTAGCCCGGAGAGTGTCTATCTGGCGGTGCTGCCTATAGCACATAACTATCCAATGAGCTCACCCGGCTTCCTGGGCACGCTGTACGCGGGTGGAACCATTGTGCTGTCACGCGGGTCCAGTCCGGATGAAGCTTTTCCACTCATTATGCGTCATCAGGTGACCATTACGGCTCTTGTACCACCACTCGCACTCATATGGTTGAACGCGGCGGCTACCCGGGGGACTAAGCTGCCCTCACTTGAGGTGCTTCAAGTTGGCGGAGCCAAATTCAGCGCCGAGGTGGCTGCACGTGTCCAACCCGTCCTGGGCTGTACCTTGCAGCAAGTGTTCGGCATGGCGGAGGGTCTGGTGAATTACACCCGTCTGGATGATCATTTGGATGTCATTGTTAACACTCAGGGCAAGCCGATGTCTCCGTATGACGAAGTGCGAATCGTGGATGACGAGGATGTTGAGGTGGAACAGGGACAATCGGGACATTTACTAACGCGAGGTCCTTACACGATTCGTGGTTATTACAAGGCCGATGAACATAATGCCAGATCGTTTACCACGGATGGTTTCTACCGAACCGGAGATATTGCGAGTCTTACTGAAGATGGATACCTCGTTGTGGAAGGACGGGCGAAGGACCAGATTAATCGCGGTGGTGACAAAGTGGCTGCCGAGGAAGTGGAAAATCATTTGCTGGCCCATCCTGCCGTACATGATGCCGCGTTGGTATCCATGCCGGATGAATATCTGGGTGAGCGTTCCTGTGCATTTATCGTGCCGAGCGGTGAAGCTCCGTCAGCTGCCGAAGTCAAATCTTTTCTGCGTAATCGGGGCCTGGCGAGCTATAAAATACCGGATCGGATTGAGTTTGTGCAGTCTTTTCCCAAAACTCAAGTTGGCAAGGTCAGCAAAAAAGCGCTGCGCGAGATGATTACAACTAAACAGCCCATATCCTGATCGTGATTTCTTATAGATAACATTACAGTACAACGATGAACATGATTGTAATAAATAAAGCTGAAAAGAGGGATATTCATGGCACTTCCAAAGATTCAACCCTATGCAATGCCTGTAGAGTCGGAGCTTCCCGTCAACAAGGTAACGTGGACGCCGGATGCGAAGCGCTCGGTACTCCTGATTCACGATATGCAGCAATATTTTATGAACGCTTTTACGGCAGGGCAGTCCCCTGTGGTGGAGCTAATCGATCATATTTCACAACTTCGTTCGAAGTGTCATGAGCTTGGCATTCCGGTGGTCTACTCCGCACAACCGGGTGGACAGACACCGGAGCAGCGCGGACTACAGCTGGATTTTTGGGGCGTGGGGATTGATGGAGGACCTGTGCAAAAAGAAATCATTGAAGCACTCACACCCGCTCCGCAAGATACCTTCATGACCAAATGGCGATACAGCGCCTTCCAAAAGACAGAATTGTTTGAACTGATGCAGCAGCATGGTCGCGATCAACTGATCGTCTGCGGCATTTATGCTCATATCGGATGTCTGATGACCTCTTGCGAAGCCTTTATGAGAGATATTCAGGCGTTTCTGGTTGCGGATGCAGTGGCTGATTTTTCGGCGGAAAAACATCGCATGGCTCTGACGTATGCATCAGAACGGTGTGCTGTGACATTGACAACCGAGCGTCTTCTTGAATCGTTAAATGATTCTTCCACAGGCGGAATTGGAGGAGCCGTAACGTCCGAGGCAGGTGAGCAAGGTGAACAATCCTATGCTACACCCGCTCATGTGGCTGGTTCAGAGACTGAGCAGCAAACGGCATCTGCAACCGAGAAGCCCCAGAATAGTCGTGATAGCGTGAACCAAGCGACGCTGGAAGCATTGAGAAATCAGGTTGGAGAGATGCTGCAGGAGCAGCCTGCGAATATTGGGGAGCATGATGACCTGATTCAGAACTGGGGAATGGATTCCATTCGTATTATGAGTCTGGCTGAGCGCTTTCGTGTGGAAGGAGCGGGGGTAACTTTTGTGGATCTGGCGGAACTGCCTACATTGGCTGCATGGGCAGCGTTGCTGGATAAGGCCTATACGAAAGTGCTCCCGAACGGAGACTACTTTTGAGCGGGGCCGTGCATACGTCGCATAGTCGGAACACGGCTTGGCCCCTGTCTTCTGCCCAGTCCGGTATCTGGTTCGCTCAGCAGTTGAATCCGGACAATCCGATGTACAATACCGCCGAGTATGTGGTCATTCAGGGCAACGTAGACGCCAGACGATTCGAAGAGAGTGTGCGACAGACCGTTTCGGAAGCAGAATCGCTGAATATGGTTTATGGCGAAAATGACCAAGGTCCGTGGCAGTCTGTGAACAGCAAAAATGATCATTGGGCATTCCATGTCCTCGACGTGAGCAAGGAAGCGGAGCCCCATGCAGCAGCACTGGCTTGGATGAAAAGGGATCTGGCCCATCCCGTCAACCTGGCGACAGGCCCACTTTTCACGGAGGCATTGTTCCAGGTGAGCCATGAGTGTTATTACTGGTACCAGCGTGTTCATCATATTGCGATTGACGGATATGGCGTTTCGCTGATTACCCGCAGGGTAGCCAGCCTATACTCCGCAAGTGTAAGAGGAGAAGCAGCAGATCAAGCACAGCAAGCAGCGTCGTTCGGCTCGTTGACTGCCGTACTTCAGGAAGACGAGGCTTATCATGCCTCAGTAGACAAAGAACAGGATCGTCAGTTCTGGATGGAACGATACGCAGACGAACCGGATGTTGTCAGTCTGGGTGAACGGGCTCCACGAACATCTACCTATTTCCTGCGTCAGAGCGGTCTGCTTACCCCGCCGCAGCGCGAGCAAATGCAGGCGGCAGCGGCAAGGTTCGGTGTGACCTGGCCGGATCTGTTCATAGCGGCAACTGCCATCTACGTACACCGGATGACAGGAGCGACCGATGTTGTGCTGGCTCTGCCCGTAATGTGCCGGTTGGGATCAACATCCCTGCGGGTTCCGGGTATGGTCATGAACGTGCTTCCGCTGCGTCTCCACGTTGATTCGGCTATGAACGTGTCAGAGCTGCTGAAACAGGTTGTGCAGGAGATTCGGGCGGTACGCAAGCATCAGCGTTATCGGCATCAGGATCTGCGGCGTGATCTCAAGCTGCTTGGAGAGAATCGTCGTCTGTTCGGACCCATGATTAATGTGATGCCATTCCACCATGAATTGAACTTTGCGGGGCAGAGCGGCATGATTCACAACCTGTCCACTGGTCCGGTGGACGATCTGTCCATTCATGTCGTGGACCAGGGTCATGGTCATGGGCTGAGTATTGATTTTGATGCTAATCCGTCCATCTACAGTGATTCCGAACTGCTGAACCATCAGTTGCGTTATATGCAGCTTCTAAACCAGGTGATACAGGAAGGGATGGAGACGGAAACGGTTGGAAATCTTGAAGTGCTGCTCCCTGCCGAACGTGAGCGAGTATTGGTTACATGGAATGGAAAAGGAGAGGTGACGGGCGGCAGCAATTCGGCAGCACTGTTTGAACAGCAGGTCCGCCGCACGCCTTCAGCAACGGCACTGACATTCGAAGGGGAATCCCTGACGTATGCGGAGCTGAATGAACGGGCGAATAAGTTGGCTCATGAATTGATACAACGATATCAGGCAGGGCCGGAACAGATGATAGCCATCGCTCTGCTACGTTCACTGGAAGTGATCATTGCGATTGTGGCTATCCACAAAACGGGGGCCGCCTATCTGCCACTTGACCCTGACTATCCCGAAGACCGGCTGATCTACATGTTGGAGGATGCCAAGCCTGCTTGTGTAGTGACGGTGATGAACCAGGCTTCCAATCTGCCGACCATGAACAGTGTGCCGATTATGGTAATGGATGAATCGAGTACGGCTATGTCAGTGAGCCGCCAGCCTGGAAGTAATCCCGAAGCTGATGACCTTACAAGTGAAGCTTCTCTGCTCAATCCTTCATATATTATCTACACCTCAGGTTCCACGGGTAAACCCAAAGGTGTAGCCGTAACCCATTTGGGGCTGGCAAATCTGCTTGAGGATATGAAGACGAGATTACAAGTGGGTCCACACGACCACTGGCTGTCGGTGACCACGATTGCTTTTGACATCTCCGTACTGGAAGTATTCCTGCCGCTTACGACAGGTGCCCGGCTGGATATTGCGCGCAAAGAGACGATTCTTGATCCGGCAGCTCTGGCTGCGAAGATGAGAGAGCAGGGGACAACCATCATGCAGGCTACGCCTACGTTATGGCAGTCTTTGGTGACGAGTCGTCCGGGGCGATTCGACGGGCTAACCGTGATTACCGGAGGAGAGGCGTTGACGGAGGAACTGAAGCTTTCTTTGCAGGAGCTGGGATGTCACGTCAATAATCAGTACGGTCCAACCGAGACGACCATCTATTCCACGGCTGCATCACTGGATTCAGGGGCGACAGGGAAACCGTCAATTGGTGGGCCAGTTCGCAACACGCAGTTATATGTGCTGGATCAAGGCCTGAAGCCAGTCCCTCCGGGCGTAGCAGGGGAACTGTATATCGCAGGCGAGGGGCTTGCGCGTGGGTATTTGGGCAGACCTGATCTGACCGCAGAACGCTTTGTAGCCAATCCCTTTGGTCAGCCAGGCAGTCGGATGTATCGTACAGGGGATTTGGCGAAATGGTTGCCGGATGGTTCCATCGATTATTTAGGACGGGCAGATCACCAGATCAAAATAAGAGGCTTCCGGATTGAACTGGGCGAGATTGAATCGGTCATCTCCAGATATTCTGGGGTAGCTCAGGTCACGGTCATGGCTCGCGAAGACCAACCGGGAAACCAGCGGCTGGCCGCGTATGTAGTAGCAGAGTCTGAACTCGAGAATCGTATGGATCTGGCAGAATTAAGAGCATACGTGTCAGATGCACTGCCGGATTACATGGTGCCTGCTGCATTCATGCTGCTGCCCGAGATGCCGCTGACACCGAATAAAAAGATCGATCGCAAACGGCTCCCTGTGCCTACTTTACTGTCAAATGCCAATGGGCGGGAGGCACGCACACCACAGGAGGAAATGTTGTGCAGTCTGTTCGCTGAGATTCTAGGTGTTGGTCGTGTGGGCATTGACGATGATTTCTTTGAACTGGGTGGACACTCCCTGCTGGCCGGGCGAATTACAGCACGTATCCGCGATGTGTTCGGTGCAGATCTGACCATTGGCAGTGTATTTGAAGCTCCAACCGCAGCAGGACTGGCCAAACGATTGAATCAGGCGAAATCGGTGAGACCTGTTATTCAGCCTGTTCCACGTCAGGGTGAGCTTCCGCTTTCCTTTGCCCAGCGGAGATTGTGGTTCATGTATTGTCTAGAGGGTGCCAATCCGACGTATAATATTCCGCTGGTTGCCCGCTTGACCGGGAAGCTGGATACGGATGCTCTGGAGAACGCTCTGCAGGATATTGTAGACCGTCATGAAACATTACGAACGTTGTATCCGCCTGAACTTGGTTCTGCGAGCCAGCATATTCTGAATGCCGCTGACGTCAAAGTGAAATTGAAGGTAAGTGCTGCTACCGAGCAGGAGCTTCCCGAGCTTCTGACAGAAGCGTCACGCTACAGCTTCCAGCTCTCCACTGAACCGGGCATCCGCGCCGAATTATTCAGAATCGGGACAGATGAGCATGTGCTGCTGTTGCTGCTCCATCATATTGCCGGAGATGGGTGGTCATTGTCGCCGCTCATCCGGGATCTGTCAGAGGCTTACACGGCACGCCTGCGGGGTTCTGCGCCTGCTTGGGAGCCGCTTCGCATTCAATATGCCGACTATGCGGTATGGCAGGAAAGATTGCTGGGGGATGAGAAGCAGCAGGACAGTCTGGTTGCAAGGCAGATGGAATTCTGGACTAACCAGCTGGCCCATTTACCGGAGCAGGTTACGTTCCCTACTGACTATGCCCGTCCAGTCGTTTCCAGTTACCGCGGCGGGTCAGTTCCTTTTACGATTAGCCAACGTCTGCATGAGCAACTGATGGTAACTGCACGTGAGAATAAAGTCAGCCTGTTCATGGTGCTGCACTCGGCACTGTCCTTGCTGCTTACCCGAATGGGGGCAGGAACGGATATCGCGATCGGAACGCCAATTGCCGGACGGAGCGATGATGCACTGGATGAAGTCGTAGGCATGTTCATTAACACCCTTGTGCTGCGTACCGACACTTCGGGTGATCCAACATTCCGCGAACTGTTGGCCCGTGTACGGGAAGTCGATCTGGCTGCATATGAACATCAGGATCTGCCTTTTGAACGATTGGTTGAAGTATTGAATCCGCCGCGTTCCCGTTCCAAACATCCACTCTTCCAAGTGATGCTTGTGCTGCAAAATACACCGGATATTCGTCTTGAATTGCCAGGTGTTACAGCGGAAACCCGCATGCATGGTGTGGGTTCATCCAAATTTGATCTGACGCTCGAGCTGACAGAGCTGCGTGAGCATAACGGATCTCCAGGCGGAATTGAAGGTGTGCTGGAATATAGTGCGGATCTCTTCCGGGAATCTACCGCAGGCGAACTCGTGGTCCGGTTGATGCAGGTGCTCGAGGATGCAGTGCTGCAGATGGATGAACGGATCAGCAGATTCCATGTCGTGACTCCGACAGAGCAGGCGCAGCTTGAACAAGAATGGTCCTTTACGCTAAGTGAAGATGCGCATTTGACTATAGCTGAGCGTTTTGAAATACAAGCAGCAGCCCAACCTGTTGCGACTGCCTTGACCTGCGAGGATATCACCATAAATTACAGGGAGCTTAATGCAAGAGCCAACCAGCTTGCCAGATTACTGATCGCTCAAGGCGTGGGACCGGAACAAATGGTAGCGCTGGCCTTGCCTCGCTCCGTTGAGATGGTTGTGGGCATTCTCGCTGTGCTAAAAGCAGGCGCTGCCTATCTGCCGCTGGACCCGAATTATCCGGCAGACCGATTGACACATATGCTGACAGACGCAGCACCGAACGTGATGGTAACGAGTACAGAGGTGTACGCCATGCTTCCGCAGGTAGCGAATATTCAGTGTATTAATATGGACGATCCGCATATCCTGCAGCAATTGGAGTTGCTGGATGATCGAAACCCAGCGGATAGTGAACGCAATGGGCGTGTAACACCTCGGAGTCCGGCTTACATGATTTATACCTCGGGTTCGACAGGCAAGCCCAAAGGGGTCGTTATTCCGCATGCGAATGTCATCCGTTTGTTGGATGCTACGCAGCACTGGTTCCATTTTGATGCAAGCGACGTGTGGACTCTGTTCCATTCCTATGCATTTGATTTTTCCGTCTGGGAAATCTGGGGACCACTGCTGCATGGAGGGCGTTTAGTCGTTGTTCCCCATGAGATCAGCCGTTCGCCGGGAGCGTTCCTGCAATTGCTCGCTGAGCAAAAGGTAACCGTATTGAACCAGACGCCATCCGCATTCTACCAACTCATGCAGGCGGACCGGGAAAATCCGGCCTGGGGGCAGCAGCTTGCACTCCGTTATGTCATTTTTGGAGGCGAGGCACTGGAGCTTGGCCGCCTGGATGACTGGTATGAACGGCATGCTGATAATGCCCCAAAACTCATCAATATGTATGGCATCACCGAGACGACGGTTCATGTCAGCTACCAGGAACTGCATGCAGGCAGTTCAACCGAAGGAGCGAGCAGCTGGATTGGGTGCGCCATACCGGATCTTCGGGTATACGTGCTGGATGATCATCTGGAGCCTGTACCGACAGGAGTAACCGGAGAGATGTATGTAGCCGGAGCAGGTCTGGCCCGTGGGTATTGGAATCGACCTGATCTTACAGCTGAGCGATTCGTTGCTGATCCATACGGTCCAGCAGGAACTCGCATGTACCGGACAGGAGACTTGGCGAAGCGTCTGCATGATGGCTCGCTCGATTATTTGGGACGGGCGGATCAGCAGGTGAAAATACGGGGGTTCCGTATTGAGCTTGGCGAGATTGAAGCGGTGCTGGCAAGGCATGCAAGCGTGGCCCAGGCTGCCGTAATCGTCCGTGAAGACCAGCCGGGGGATAAGCGTCTTGTAGCTTATATTGTTCAGGCTTCGGTTACAGGAACGGTAACGGAATCGGCTGCTTTGCGTCGTCATGCGTCTGCCAGCCTTCCGGATTATATGGTTCCATCTGCGGTTGTAGCGATGGAGAGTCTGCCACTAACACCTAATGGCAAGCTGGATCGCAAGGCACTCCCCGCACCGGAGATGCAATTAACGACAGGTGGCAGAGCGCCGCGCAACCCGCAGGAGGAGATACTCTGTGATTTGTTTGCCGAAGTATTGGGCATGCGGAGTGTGAGTATTGACGACAGTTTCTTCGAACTGGGTGGGCATTCGCTGCTGGCTGTGCGCCTGATGAGCCGTATCCGTGAGGCTATGGGGCGGGAGCCGGGAATCGGCATTTTATTCGAGACAGCTACCGTAGCGGGACTGGCAGAGCGATTGGAGATGGATTCCGAATCCGGAAAAAGCTCGCTTCAGGTGCTGTTGCCGCTCAGAACACATGGACAGCATCTGCCCCTATTCTGTGTCCATCCAGCAGGAGGACTTAGCTGGTGTTATGCCGGGCTGATGAAACATCTGGGCATGGAGTATCCGCTCTATGGGTTACAGGCCAGAGGCATTGCCGAGGTTGAGGAACTTCCGTCCACACTGGAAGATATGACAGCAGATTACATCCGTCATATCCGCTTGATACAGCCTGAAGGACCTTACCGTCTGCTGGGCTGGTCTCTTGGGGGCAACGTTGCGCAGGCTATGGCGGTGCAGCTGCAATCCGAAGGCGAAGAAGTTGAGTTCCTCGCCATGCTGGATGCGTATCCGAGCCATTATCTGCCGATTCGTGGAGAACCGGATGAGGAAGAAGCCTTAACCGCATTGCTTGCACTGGGCGGTTATGATCCGGACAGCATCGGGGATGGGCCGCTGGATATGGCAACAGCTATGCGCATACTGCGCAGTGAGGGCAGTGCGTTGGCGAGTTTGGATGAGGAGACGATCATGAAGCTGCGGAAGACCTATGAAAACTCCGTACGGATCCTGGGAGCCTACACGCCATCCCGATTCGAGGGGGATCTGATCTTCTTCCGTTCCACCATTATTCCGGATTGGTTCGACCCGATTGAACCGGAAATGTGGAATGCGTACATCGGAGGCCAGTTGGAACGTCATGATATCGCTTGCCGTCACAAGGATCTTTGCCAGCCTGGGCCGCTGGAGGAAATCTGCCGAACACTGGCTGCCAAGCTGGAGGAGCTGAACAAGCGTAATATTCAACATAAATAGGAGGATAAGGCGATGAGCAACCCATTTGAACATGAAGACAGCAATTATCTGGTGTTAATCAATGAGGAGGGACAATACTCCCTCTGGCCTGCTTCCCTTACGGTACCTTCGGGTTGGACCCTAATGCTGGGCAAAGCCAAGCGTCGGGTATGCCTTGATTACATCGCCGAGCAATGGACAGAGCTGAAACCATTAAGCCTCTGTGGTGAAGCTGGCATGCCTGGAGCCATTCATGAGATTAGCAGATGAAAATGGGTCTGAATCCCAAGGTGATTGTCAGCATCGTCTACGTTCTGGCGATGTTTATGGTGGCCATGGATGGAACGGTCTTGAACGTAGCACTACGAACCATCAGTGAAGAGCTGGGGATTCCCCCGGCTGCTTCAAGTACCTTGAATGTAGGGTATCTGGTGAGCTTGGCTGTATTCCTGCCTGTCGCGGGCTGGCTTGGTGATCGATGGGGTACGAAGCGGGTTTTCCTGTTGGCACTTGCACTGTTTACAATATCTTCTGCGCTCTGTGCAACGGCCGATCAATTAAGTACGCTGACGTTCTTCCGCATTTTGCAGGGAGCAGGGGGTGGTCTGCTTACTCCTGTAGCAATGGCGATGCTGTTTCGAACCTTTCCGCCTCAGGAACGGGCTAAAGTATCCCGAATGCTCATACTGCCCATCGCTCTGGCCCCGGCCCTTGGGCCGATTGTGAGCGGATTAATTGTGGACCAGCTCTCCTGGCGATGGATTTTCTATGTGAATCTGCCCGTCGGCATTCCAGCAGTGATCTTCGGAATGTTGTATCTGAAAGAGCATAGAGAGCAGGGAGCCGGTCGATTGGATGTACCGGGCTGGTTATTATCTGCCCCAGGACTCGCTCTGACGATGTACGCGCTTAGTCAGGGTCCGCTGCGAGGGTGGACTTCCCCTCTTATTATTGGAGCCGGTCTTACAGGAATCATTCTATTGGTGTTTCTCGTAGTAGCTGAATTGCGCGCGAAGCAGCCTTTGCTTGACCTACGTTTGCTCAAAGACCGCCTATTTCGCTATTCGGGACTGGTATCCGTATGCGGAGCAGCAGGTCTGCTGGGTATGTTGTATGTGTTTCCGTTAATGTATCAAAATGTGCTAAACGCCACTGCGCTGGAGACAGGGCTAACTACATTCCCGGAAGCCCTGGGGCTTATGATTGCTTCCCAGCTTGTGCCATGGACTTATCCGCGGCTGGGCCCGCGAAAGCTGATATCCATGGGGCTGATCTGCACGGCAGTGATTTTCATTACGCTAAGTCAGATCACAGTGGATACGAATCCATGGTTCATCCGTTCCTTATTGTTCGGAGTGGGTATCTTTCTGGGACAGACGGTAGGGGCGGTGCAGATTGCTTCGTTTGCCCAGATCCCGTCTCCTTCCATGGGACGAGCCTCCACCTGGTTCACGGTGCAAAACCGTCTGGGTTCAGCGATTGGAATGGCGTTATTGTCTGCTGTTCTGGCTGGCGTGGGTACAACGACGGTGACTGCTGCTGGAACGATGGAGCCGAATATGCTGGCTTACCGTTTGGCTTTGCTGGGAGCTGCGGCGTTTTTGTTGATTGGTCTATGCTTTGCCCTGAAAATCAGCGATGCTGATGCGGCTACAACGATACGGAAGAACAGTGGTCAGGGTCTCTTTCGGAGGCAAAAGAAATCTCCATCATTAACGCAGGAAGCGTCTGTACAATCGAAAGGTTAAGTCTTTTAGCCTGATAGTTGAACATGATCTCTCTTCTAATCAGAGTGTGTGAATGCAGTCCATTAATATTAAAAAGTCCCTGGCGGGTTCGCTGGGGACTTTTCGGTATTTCTACATGAATACGAGTCTATAAATCTACAATAAAAATCTAAATAGCTATGTTTGTTACTCTGTTTTCTGGTGTTTTACGCTGCTCGAGCAATAATTTGATTTCTCTCAAGAACCGATTGAGACTCAGCATTTGCGGGACGGTAGCCTTTTTCCAACAATTCTTTAATGTAAATTTTGTTGTACACGAAGGAGAATACGATTCCACTAACCCAAGCTCCAATGCCTACAGTGAAGACTCCAAGAGCCACGCTAATCAAAAACATGATGGCAGCCCATTTCAAATCACCACGGAAAAGCGCAGGGAAAAAGCCAAAAAAGAGTGTTGTCCAGCTGAAACCAACTTTAACGTTTTTGGTTACACCTGCATTGTTTTGCAAAAAGATATGCATTAGTCCACTTCCTTCTAAAATAATGAATCGGTAGAGAGAATCGAGCATTAACAAGTATGTACTGTAGAATCTAGTTATAAATACCTGATCTTTAATACCTATTTATCTTCCTTTTGGTCCTATAGTACCATTAACTGGACAGAATGTTAATCATTTTTTTTGAAAATTATGGTTTGGAAAGAGATAAATGCACTTTTTAATAGAATGTAAAAAGGAAGGAGAGGTTTGTAACCCCTCCTTTATAATAAAGCCTGATACAACTCTTCAATTGTGATGAAATCCGGCTGGGCAGGCAAACCTTTGCCTGCGGAACAAGCTGCTAACATATGCCCGTGATCCAGTCGCATGCTGAGGAATGGATAAGAGGCTGCTTCCGGCGAGTGCCAGTGCCCATCAGCATTGCGGATCATGGAGAATGAATCAAGTGGCATAGACAGGCCCATGCCGACGGCCTTGATATAGCTCTCCTTCAGCGTCCATAGACGGTAGAAAGTCTCCAGCTGTATCTCGGCGGGCTCAGCAGCCAGAAATTCGCTCTCCGTCTTAGAGAAGAAGCGCTCCGCAATCTTCATGTCGATGGGCGATATTTTTTCCACATCCACACCCAGAACAGTTTCACCACCGGAGATTAGAGCAATCCAATCGCCGGAGTGCGAGACATTAAATTGAACATCAGCATAGTTGCTGAGCGAAGGTTTGCCGTATTTGTTACGGGTAAACGAAAGCCTTCCTGGGTTTAGGCCAGTCAACTTACTCAGCGTCACACGGGTCAACATTTCACCCAGAACAGAGCGATACGCGTCCGCCAGATGCACAAAGCGTGAAGCTTGTGCTCGTCTTTCCTCAGATACGTGCGAAAGAAAATGGTTCCAGTATGCCTCTGGCAATTCTGCCGGAACTTGTAGAACATGAATCGTTATCATCATTTATCACCTGACGATGTATTCGGCATCCATTGCAGACTTTCCTTTATATTCTTCGGTTTCTCGGGACTCCCCATACCGCTTCATGCCTGCTGTGTTCTTTTCCATTCCTCATGTGCGCCCTGTACCCGACCCCACATTTCTTTACGTTCCAGTTCCGTGTAATTCACCAACGGTTCATGGAACCGCGCGGCTAATACGTCTTTCCAATCGGTGTAGGTTTGTATCTCCGTTTTGCGGATCCCTTCGCGGTCATGCGTCCGGAGCATACATCCACGCAGCTCGGTGCTTTGAAGAGCATCCCTCTGACGGAGCAAAAACGCGTTATGCCAAGGTGAATCGGTCGACTGGCTGTAGAATTCATGCTTCGGAATGAACTCTTCCAGACGGGTAAGCACTTCGGGGGCATAGTCTACACCCTCACTTGGCCCGTTTGGCTCGTATTCAAGTCTCCATCCGCCAGGAGCAACGGATGAAGGCATTAATGTATATGTGAACGGTGCTGATCCATAGGTTCCATAACGAAGAGGAAGCGGTTCGAAGGGCATGCCACCCAGACCGACATCCACAATCCAACGTTCCACATTGGGTTCTACATCTGGCAAAGAGACCGACAGACCGAGATGGAACGAGTTCACACGTGGCTGTTCACCATGTGGCTGAACTCCGGCACGATGCCAATGCACTGTATATCCCAGAGAGCGAAGCAGAACGCTGAATGCGCCATTTAGATGAAAACAGTAACCACTGCGCCCTTGCAAGATAAGCTGAATCGATTCTTGAAGATCGATGCCGGCAGGCCGACCCGCAAAAATATCAACCGTCTGCCAGGATAGATGCTGTACGTGTGCCTGCTGGATTTCGGACAGGAATTCCAGTGTGGGTTCCTTGATATCATGAATGCCTATCCGTTTCAGGTAGGCCTGTATTTCAGGTTGAGTCAATGTAACATTCATCCAGATCACCTCGAGTCATGTAGTGGGCGTGTTATATACTGCTGCTGCCTGAATTCATTGTAAAAGTGATCGACTGAAATGAATATACAAGTTTGCTTCAATTGTACCGGTACAGTTAAGAGAGACACATACACATCTTTCCATGATTGGGAGCGTTATTTCTTTTTATTGGTATGTTAACCGTTTGGAGTGGATATAGGTTAGAATATAGATAGAAAGCAGGATTAGGAGAGATGGAAAAATGGCTAATGATGAAGTGATTTTGACACAGGAAGGCTTGGAAAAGCTGGAGGACGAACTGAGGGATTTAAAGACGGTGAAGCGTAAGGAACTGGCGGCGCGTCTGAAACTCGCGATCAGTTACGGTGACCTGAAGGAAAATAGTGAGTATCATTCAGCCAAAGATGATCAAGCTTTTATGGAAACCCGCATTTTGATTCTGGAGAAAATGCTGACCAAAGCAAGAGTCATTACTTCGGACAATATTGACTCGAACAAAGTAAGCATTGGCTCAACCATTCTGCTTAATGATATTGAGTTTGCCGAGAAGATTGAATACATGCTGGTTGGTCCGGCCGAGGCAGATGTTGCTGATAAAAAAATATCCTACGAAAGCCCGCTTGGCAAGGAATTGATGGGCAAAGAAGTAGGCAGCGTCATTCATGTCAATGCGCCAATGGGCGTTATCAAATATGAGTTGCTTGAAATTAAAATTTAATCGGTATAGAGGTGTTTCGACAACCATGAAAATGGCTGTGGAGCATCTCTTTTTTTGTTCTTATAGGACGATATTCAGCTACGTTTCTTCCGCCCATTCAGAACCTCAAGGGTCATGGCATAAACCACCCAGAGCAGGATCACAATATGGATTATCGCAATGGAGATGCCGATGCCGTACATCCAGCTGTTGGTCAATCCGTATCCGTGCATGTTAAAGCTTGTTTCATCTCCTCCGCGGGAGCCTGTGTTCATGATCATGGCAATATTTACGCAGGTAGTCAGGGAGAAGGCGATTGCTGCGTACATCCATTTACGTTCAAAGAACGGGACCAGAACAAAGAATAGCAAAGCAGGTATGCTGTAACGCTCATGAATTTCCGTTGGCAGCATAAAGAAGGCGAGATTCACCGCTGTACCTGCAATGAGCAGAGACGAAATACGCATTTCCTTGATTAACAACAGATAGACTGCTACTCCAACCACGGCAATAACAAGCAGCAGCAGACCGAGCATTTTGTACGTCACTACGCCAAACAACACCGTAGCATCGCTTGTTCCTGGATCACCCAGCAGATGATACCAGATGTTCATGGCATTCAGGGAAAGCTGCGGGTACATATTAACGGCGCTTCCGTATGCGTTGTGCAGCATGGTACTGAGGGTCTCGTTTGCTGCAAAATAGAGAAACACAGGCAGTATAGCAATCATTAATCCAGCCGCAAATAGAAGCGTACCGCGAAATTGCCTGTGATAAAGCTGGCGTAGTAATACAATACCGATAACCGGGGCAATGACGATTGCCTGAAACTTCGCCAGCAGGGCAGCGGAGAATAGTATACCCGCCAAGAGAGGATTACTTAGAAGCAGAACGGTAGATAATACCATCAATGTACTGTGCAGGATGTCGATCTGTCCCCACATGGCGCTGTCGACCAACAGACCGGGGTTGATGGAAAGGACTGCAAGCAGCAATAAACATGCGCCTGAGCCCAGTTGTTTGAAGGTGAGGGTTAAGACCGCCATGGACAGCATGTCGAAAGTGATAGGCAGGATTTTCATGGACAGATTGCCAGCTGAGGCGGTTATGCCGAGGCCATCGAGTATCCAGCGATACAACCCCAGAATGAAGATAAAAAAGGGGGGATAGTTCTGATCTTTGCCAAACAGGTATGATTCGCGAATACCGTACTGGTGAACAGCATTCATCCAATCGACGAACAGGGACTGATCTCCGACATAACCCCTGAATTGTGTTCCAAGGTACAACCGAAGCAGCAGACCTCCGGTGAAAATTAGAGCGGCATACAGCCAGAAATGCCTGTTCCATCGGGTGTTTGGATCTGTGTAGCTCAGCGTGTTCATGATTCTCCTCCTCAGCATGGGCAATTGAGATTGTGCAAGTATAGGCGACCAAGATGAGAGAGGCATTAATTTTCGACCGTATGTGTGTGGTACGAAGCTTAAAGTTTGCTGAATGCCATGAATTGAAATGATGTATCATGCAATAGACGAAGGGAGGGTCCTGTGAACAGGACCCTCCTTCTTAATGGTTTGGTGGTAGTTTGGGGTTGTGGGGAAGCGAATTAATTGGATTGGTTACACTGTTCAGTTACTTGCTGTTTGGCATAGGTATGGAGTGTTTCCGTAAGTTTGCTGGAATCCACGCCTTTTTCTTTGGCAATGGCCGTTAACGTTTTTCCGTTCTTGAGTTGGGTTTGCAGCTCATCTGCGGATGTGCCGAACAATTGGGCAGCCTTCGCTAAATAACCACTGTCCCTGAATTGCTGTTGCTCTGTTGTTAATGTACCGGACGTATTTTTCCAGGATTCATTCAGCTGAGACGTGACCCAGCTTTTTTCTTTGGCAACGACCGTATTAATGACCTTGCTCTTGTCTACGCCCTGATTTTCAGCGATATCGACAATGGATTTGCCAGCTTTAATTTGCTGATTCAGCTCTGTCTGAGACAAATTCAGAGCCGAGGCTGCTGCCGACTTGTTCAAATTGGTTAAATCCTTCGCTGCTGCCGTGTTCGATGTTTTTGCCGAAGCGGCAGCGGTTTTAACCGTTGTTGAAGTGGTCGTCGACGTGGTCGTTACCGTCGTTACAGTGGTCACTTTTTTGGAAAGGGAATTATTCAACTGTTTGGTCAAATCTGTCTTGATGGAAGCCACTTTGGCTTGTGTCAGCTTGCCGGATTTCTGATCAGTTGCGAGCTTGGTTAACTGCGGCTGCAGCAGGGCATTGGTTACTTTCGTTGTGCTTACGCCCTTTGCTTTAGCCAGATCCGCCAACGTTTTACCAGCCTGGAACTGCTTTTGCAATTCCGTTTTGCTCAGGCCGAGTACTTTTTGCAGCGATGTATTGGAGCAGAGGGAGCTCTGGTCCAGACTGATATTATATCCATTCGAACTCACCTTGGCATTGGTTGCAGCAGAAGCTTGAGTTACAGCGGTTGGGGTGGCGGCAAATACCGAAGCCGATGTGGCAGAGAAGATCATCGTTGCACCCAGCATGGCAGGAATCTATTTTTTCATTGTACATTCACTCCTTATTTTCTGTTTAATTTTTGTTGCACCCTTACTGTAATCCTGAAAGGTGAAAAAACGGAGAAAGACGGGCTGGCGTATTTTTACAAATGCAATGGATTGGACACGGACCATCCGGAAGTGCGAGAATGTTTGAACATTAAACACAGGGCAGGGTTGGTGTGCTCGTCTTTATCACATACTGCTTCATAGGAGGATCCACTTTGACTACACATCGCATATTGCTTGCTGAAGATGACTCCTTGTTGGGTGAGTTGATTGTTCATATGTTGGAGAAAACGGGATTTGGAACCGTTGAATGGGTGGAAAATGGGGAAGATGCCTATGACTATTGCATAAATTCTCATTATGATGTGGCTGTGCTGGACTGGATGCTGCCTGGCTGGACAGGACTATCCGTATGCAAAAAATTACGAGAGAACGGCTATACCGGAGCGATCCTGATGTTAACCGCCAAGGACGCACTGTGCGACCGGGTTCAGGGATTGGATGCGGGAGCAGACGATTATCTGGTGAAGCCATTTGAATTGGAAGAGCTTCAGGCCAGACTGAGAGCCTTGTGTCGTCGTAATTATGCACCGCTGCTGGAGGAGATCGCTGAGCTGGATGGTCTGCGTTTGAATCGTTCCAGCCTGACGCTGAGTAAGGAAGAGCAGGTCATTCAGTTGAGTCCTCGTGAATTTCAGATGCTGGATCTGCTGTTACGGAACAAGAGTGCCACTCTCAGTCGCGAATTAATTCTGGAACGGATCTGGGGATATGATTCGGACGTTTCGACCAAAATTGTGGATGCCACAATTAAGCTGCTGCGCAAAAAGCTTGAGCTGTTCAACAAACAACACCTGATCCATAGCATCCGAGGGGTGGGCTATAAGCTTGAATAAGAGAAAACGAATAGGTGGAGGTGGACAAGGCATCGACCGGGGGAGAACTAAAGGCAATTTGTTCGATCGTACGCAGAGCCGTCTTACCCTCACCTACAGCATTCTAACGATTGTGCTGCTTGCACTATTTGTAGGCGTTGTCTACGTTCTGCTTTCTTATATTGTCATCAATGGTCAAAAGGATAATCTTCTATCTCTCGTTGCGGTTGAACGGGCTTTGGTGGAAAAGAATATGCAGGAAGGCAAGGCAGAAGATACGCTGGATAATCGAAGGTTATGGGGATCGGGCAGTGACCAGTTCTTCTATTATGTCCTCAGTTCGGATGGCAAAGTGATCTCAGGCAATGAAATATTTCCGGCGATGCGTTCGGATCTTCTGGGGCTTGTACAGGACTGGAAGCCCCGTGCTAGGGAGATTAAGGAGATAAGCCTGACTGTTCCCGCAGATGTACTGGATAATGGAGAGGAAGGCTCTGCACCCGTAGCACCATCGACTCTCCATCTGATGGTGACCGGCCAGAACGTGCTGACCAAGAATGGCCCGGAAATGACGCTCTATGCGGGAATCAATGTAACGCCTCAATACAAGTTGCTGCACAGGCTGCTAATACTGCTGATCCTACTGGCGATTCTGTTTGTATTTATTGCCTGTCTTATCGGTTGGCTGATGTCTCGTAAAGCGATGGTTCCTATTGTGAAATCCTACAATCGACAGCGTGAGTTTGTGGGAGATGCTTCCCATGAGCTGCGCACTCCGCTGAGCGTGCTGCTGGCATCCGTTAATGCGCTCGAGCTGGAGCTTGGACAGGATGCACCGTCCTTTGCCAGAAGAACCCTTTCCAATATGAAAGAAGAGATCAGGCGGATGACAAGGATGGTTCAGGATTTGCTTGTTCTGGCACGTTCCGATTCGGATGAGCTTGAATTAGTGAAGCGGGATTTCGATTTCCGACCGATTGCCGAAAAGACACTCAGATCCATTCAACGTCTCAAAGCAGCAAGGGGCATTCGAATGGAGCTGGAAGGGCCTGAGGAGATGATTCTACATGGTGATCCAGAGAAACTGAGACAGGTGCTGACCATTTTGCTGGATAATGCCGTGAAGTTCACCCCGCGGGGTGGGGAGGTCATCGTAGTTCTGTCGGATCGGGATAAAGAGGGTCGACCTGTCTTCCATTTGTCTGTAACAGATACGGGTCCCGGCATTAGTCCAGAGCATATGGAGCGAATCTTTGATCGCTTTTATCGTGGCGATAAATCACGTACACGCGGCCCGGGAGGGCACGGTCTGGGGCTTGCGATTGCAAAGTGGATTGTTGAAGCCCACCATGGTCGGATTGCTTTGTTAAGTGAAGAAGGCAAGGGCAGTACATTTAGTGTAGATATTCCTGTAAATAAATAACATTTCGATTAATTTCGATTTTCGAATGACCTGAGTGGATGACTGTTATATAATAACGGAAAATCTTAGAACAGATGGAGTAGATATAATGAATTTTAGTAAGTCCAATGATTCTAATTTGAATCAAGACGGTCCAAACAAAGGTGAACGTTTCTCACAAGCTGGATTTATTATGGCTGCCATCGGCAGCTCGGTCGGTCTGGGCAACATGTGGAAGTTCCCTTATATTACAGGAGAGAACGGGGGCGCAGCCTTTTTCCTGCTCTTTATCGTCTGTCTCCTGTTGATTGGTCTGCCCGTATTGCTGGCCGAACTTGCGATTGGCCGCAGCGGCAGAGGAAGCGCAGCAACAGCTTTTATTAAAGCAGGTGGACAAAAGGGTTGGCTTGCGGCTGGATTACTGCAAGTACTGACGCCGTTTATCATCCTTTCCTTTTATGTCATTATTGCGGGCTGGACGCTTCAATATGCGGTAACGTCCTTCAGTGGTACCTTGTATAACAATACCGACTTTGCCGGACAATTCGATAATTTTGTGGGCGGTTATATGCCATTGGTATGGCAACTGGTTTCAGTTCTAATCACAGGCCTGATCGTAGTCAAAGGAGTCTCCAACGGCATTGAGAGGTTTAACAAGATCCTTATACCGGCGATGCTGGTGCTGCTCGTGATTCTGATGATTCGTGCGGTAACTTTACCGGGAGCTGGAGCGGGGGTATCCTTTTTCCTGAATCCCGACTTCTCACAGCTGACGACCGAATCTGCACTGGTTGCGCTTGGACATGCCTTCTTCTCCCTGTCGCTTGGTATGGGTATTCTCGTGACATACGGTTCATATGTTGATAAAAATCAATCGCTCGGTGCAGCAACCGTTGCTGTCGGTGCGGGTGACCTGATCTATGCGTTCATTGCCGGTCTGATCATATTCCCAACGACATTCTCCTTCGGGATTGCACCGGATCAGGGTCCGTCGTTGATTTTTGTAGCACTGCCTGCTGCGTTCTCGGCCATGCCGCTCGGATTCCTGTTCGGCGGATTGTTCTTCGTGCTTCTGGCGATAGCGGCATTAACATCAGCTGTATCCTTGCTGGAGGTTCCGGTGAAGTATTTCATGGAGCGATTGTCCTGGAGCCGTAGTCGTGCGGTATGGGTCATCTCACTTGCAGTCTTCCTCGTGGGTCTTCCTTCGGCACTTTCCTTGGGGTTGATGCCTGATTTGAAGATTGGCTCCAAAAATGTGTTTGACTGGATGGATTTTGTCGCGTCCAACATCATGCTTCCCGTTGGTGGATTGCTGGTTACTATTTTTGCCGGATACTTCTGGAAAAAGGCTGCCGAAGCATCCGGCCTGCGTGCAGGATGGTTCCGGGTATGGCTGTTCATGCTGCGTTACGTAGCGCCTATCTTGGTGCTTCTGGTTCTGCTGCATACCTCCGGTATTATCCATTTCTAAACATATGTGAATGGAAGTGAGCAGGAAGGTACTGCGCAGATTTGCCATTGATAAAACCTCTTGGAAGAAATGCAAAAGCCCTTGTGTTCCCTCGCCAATTTTGGGACAATACAGAGTAGAGGTTTTTTGGGTAGGACCGATGAGCCATATGCTTTTTTGCGAAAAGAGGACAATAACATGATTAAATCATCCATATATGGATTAACATTAGAGCAATTACGTGACTGGCTGCCGGAGCACGGGCAGAAGAAATCCCGTGCTTCCCGCATCTGGGAATGGTTATATCAGGAACGTGTGAATGATTTTACAGAGATGACGGACGTCCGTCAGGAATGTCTGGATGTCATTTCCGAGCATTTCACGATGAACTCGCTAAGTGAACATGTGAAGCAGGAATCGGCAGACGGCACGGTGAAATTTCTGCTTCGTATGCAGGACGGTAATCTGATTGAGACCGTCTTAATGCGCCAAAAGTATGGTCTCACTGTGTGTGTAACCACTCAAGTGGGATGTAATATTGGATGCAGCTTCTGCGCGAGTGGGCTGATCAAGAAGAGCCGCGATCTGTCCGGTGGCGAAATTGTAGAACAGATTATTCATGTACAACAGTATCTTGATGCAGCTGGCCAAGGCGAGCGGGTAACTAACGTGGTCGTTATGGGAATTGGCGAGCCGTTTGACAATTTCCAGAACATGACGGACTTCATCGAAGTGATCAAGCATCGTAAAGGACTGGCGCTTGCGGCGAAGCGGATCACCGTATCCACGAGCGGACTGCCTGACAAGATCAAGGAATTCGCCGACAGCAATCTGCAAGTCAATTTGGCGATTTCGCTGCATGCACCGAATAATGAACTGCGTACACAGATCATGAAGATCAACCGGGCCTTCCCGATTGAACAATTGATGGATGCGGTGGATTATTACCTGACAACAACGAACAAACGCATTATGTTTGAATATATTTTGCTTCGGGACGTCAACGATCAACGTGAGCATGCCGCCGAACTGGCTGAACTACTTTCGAGCCGGAAGAGCATGGTCAGCGTCAATCTGATACCGTACAATCCGGTGGATGAGCATAGCCAATATCAGCGGAGTACCGAAGAGTCCATTCTGGGCTTCTATGATACATTGAAAAAGAATAATATCAACGCCACTGTACGCATGGAGCATGGTACCGATATCGATGCCGCCTGCGGACAACTGCGTAGTAAACAGATGAAAAATAATGCCGATGAATCGCAGCCAGGTCGCTTGGCTTTGGGATAAAGAGGTGAGAGAAGAAGTCAGGTTAACGCCTGACTTCTTTGTCATGATAATGCTTATTAAACGCTCTCCTAAGTGGAGCACTCCTAACGAACTCACCACCCCTTATTGTGGCAAATTACACGAATTAGAAATCCTAACGAATCTCAGCCACGTTATTACGGTAAAAAACCGCAGAATAAGGTGCATTGTAGGCTGCAAAACAGTAAATAAGGTGTATATGATTCATACATTCTCAAAATGGCTGGATCACCAATAATAACACTTGCTAGGTTCCTTAGAACCCAAAAAGAGCATCCCAAAGTCTTGTTCTTGACCTTTGAGGATGCTCTTTATTCTTTTTGTAGTTATTTCAGTTTTTTGGTCATCAGCAGATGAGGAATGCCATCTTCCATAAATACGTCCGAGGCAGCCGTGTATCCGAGACGTTCGTAGAACCCGGAGGCTTGTACCTGTGCGTGCAGCTTGGCTTTTTCCAGCCCTTGGTCGAGGGCCATCTGCTCCAGCTTATCGATTAGTACACGACCAAGTCCATGTTTTCTATAATCGATCATGACACAGATCCGTTCCAATTTAGCAACATTTTCAACTACACGCAGTCTGGAAGAGGCAGCTGGCGCACCGTCCACGTAAAGAAGGATATGACGAGCTTCTGTATCCAGTGCATCATAAGTGTCGAATTCATCCTCCGCAGACACACCTTGCTCTTCAACAAAGATGGCAGTACGTATGGCGAAGCAAGCGTCGAGCAAATCTTGACGATTAGCTTCAACAATAGTTGTATTCATGAAATTTTCCCCTTTAGTTAATAGTAATCCTATCCTGACATGGTAAACTGGTACATAGCATGAACGTGTACCTGCCCCAAGTGTTATCATGGTTAAAATATGAACTGATTCAATTTAGTTATATCATCAATTATGTTGCGAATGCAACAATTATAGTTGGAGAGTGAATGCATTGACTGAAAAAAAAGAAGTGTTGCGTGAAATCGGCATGATAGCCCGCTGTCTGGATTCAATCAGCAACGTGGAGTTCCAACATTTAAACTTGTCTCGTGGACAGTATCTGTATCTGTATCGCATTTGCGAGAATCCCGGCATTATTCCTAACCAGCTGGCTGAACTAATCAAAGTCGATCGTACCACGGCAGCCAGAGCTATCAGCAAACTGGAATTGGACGGATTTATTGTCAAACAATCCGCATTGGATAATAAAAAGAATAAGCTGTTATATCCGACAGAGGCTGGTCTTGAAGCCTGGGAATTCATCCGCAGAGAAGGAGTTCACTCGGACCAGGTTACGCTTCAAGGCTTGACGGAAGAGGAGATTGAGACAGCAGTTCACCTCTTACGCCGAATGCGTCATAATATCGAGGTGGATTGGAAATTCGTCAAAAAAGGCGGCCGCCGGCCTTATATGGATCAATCTGAATAAATCCTATCTCTGTCCTTGATTGCTATAATCCATTTCATTTACGCCTGCGTGTCCGATTATACGTATGGCTTCTTTGAAGCATGTCGATAGACGCTTTTCTCAGTAAATTCACAGAAAGTGATGATATACTTCTTCTCATCAGGAATAAACCATTCATTGTGAAGGGGGGGACAACGATCATGAACAAAGCAGCCGTAAAGAAGAAATCGTATATACCGAAGAAAGACCGTAAATGGGTATTGATCAGTCTGGTGGTGACAGCAGTTATTTTGGCTTACGGCCTGTGGAGTATGCTGCATCTATATAACAGTACGACGAACTGGAACGACCACCACATCAGCGAGGCTTATAAGGGTTATGGCTCTCAGGCCCAGATATTGCTCTTTATCGTGCTGGCTTATTACGTGATCCTGTTTGTGATGAAACGTAAATGGCTTGACGCCTGGGCGCAAATCAGGAAACTAGCTATAAAGCTGCTGGGCATAGCCCGTCGTGTACACGTCCCGATAGCCATTGTTGCAATGGGATTGATAGCCCTTCATGTGATTGGAGCTTTTTTGTTTAACTTCAAGCTGGATTTTAATCATATTACGGGATTGTTCGCTGGGATTACTCTGCTTCCTGTTCCGATTGCCGGGATTTTCCGTTACAAGAAGCTAGATCGGCAGTGGCATCTGAGATCGGGTCTCGCTTTTGCGGTATTGTTCCTGATCCATGCTTTTCTATAAAAAAGAAGTACAGTGAAGCGCCAAGATGGCGCTCGCTGTACTTTTTTGGTTTTAGATTACCGAGGTTGAATCAGGCAAGGGTTTCAACTATAGCTTCCAAAGGTGTATAATCTTTCAGGCTGAATAGGAGAGCTGAACTTCATCCTAGGACCGGAGGGGTACGCAATGAGCGAACGTGGATCTGATTTTTACGAAGATGAAGCTAATTTTGAGAAGTATATGGAACGCCGGCAGTGGCAGGAGAATGCCAACGATACGTTGGAGAAGCCTGTAATGCTGGAGCTGATCGGAGACGTTGGGGGCAAAAGTATATTGGATCTCGGCTGTGGGGATGCGAGGTTCGGAGCAGAACTGCTGGGCCCTAGCCATCTTGGAGGCAGTTATACCGGAGTTGAAGGTTCAGTGAATATGATTCAGGCTGCGAATGAATCGGTAAAGGGCCAGAACGCTCAGATTGAGCAAGCGTATATGGAAGACTGGGACTATCCCGCGGATACATATGATCTGGTCATATCCAGGCTGGCGATTCATTATATTGAGGATGTGGATAGCCTGTTCCGCAAGGTCTATCACACGTTAAAAGAGAATGGTACATTCGTATTTTCGGTAGAACATCCTGTGATCACGTCGACGTTGCAGCCTTCGGGGACCCGAACCAACTGGGTAGTTGATCAGTATTTTGTAGAGGGATTTCGGGAGCAGCAATGGCTTGGAGGCACAGTGAAAAAAATGCATCGCTCCATCGAATCCTACTATATAGCGTTACAGCAGGCAGGATTTCAAGTACAGCATCTGCGGGAATCGGCACCTCAGCGTCCGAATTTCGTGAACGAGGAGACATACCTGCGCAGACAGCGCATTCCGTTGTTTTTATTCCTCTCTGCCCGGAAATAACACACAGAAAACTGTGGATAATTCATAAAATAGCCAAACAGCCCAAAAACCTGTCCACATGTGGATAAGATTTTGGGCTGTTTCGACTGTTCGGATTGTGAATAGATAAATTGAACTAAAGAATATTTACACTTGCCACTCCGATGACAGAACAACCTTCCGATCGCTGTTATCCCCAGATTTTTTAAATCCCTTATTTAAAGGGGAAAATCCGGGGATAAAGGCGAAGCGTATGCTTCCGATGCAGCTTTCTTACAGAAAGCTTTTAGCTCCACTTCTTCAGGTTATTTCTGTCCTCTCCGTTATCGTGTAAATGTTTAGTTCAATTTATATAGATACAAAAAATTATTTTTCCGCTGCTCTTACATAGACACGTTCTCCATGCCGATCCACATCCACAGGGGATTCAAAAAAGTTACTCAGCACGTCTCTGTTCATCAATTCGCTGGTTAATCCGCTGTTCACGATCTCGCCCCGCCGAAGCAGCAGGCTGTGACTGAATACAGGCAATATTTCCTCCGTATGATGAGTTACGTAGATGAGCGAAGGGGTATCCGGCTTCTGCGTCAGCTCACGGATGCTTTCCAGCAACCGCTCTCTGGAGAACAGATCAAGCCCATTGCAGGGTTCGTCCAAAATGAGAACACGGGGGTTAGCCATCAGGGCTCTGGCAATGAGCAGCTTCTGCTTTTCCCCCTGGGAGCAGGTACGGTATTCGCGATCCCACAGATGCTGACAGCCGAGTGTACGCATCAATTCCCGTGTCTGATCCAGATCCTCGTCTGAAAGTTTATCATACAGTCCGATCGTGGCATGTTTGCCGCTGATCACGACATACTGTGTGCGGTCGGTGCCATGCAATTTCTCCTGGAGGGAGGAGCTGACCCAGCCGATCGACTTCCGCAGCTCGCGCAGATCTACATCCCCGTAACGGTGTCCAAGTACGGATATCGTACCTTCTGTCGGCCAGAGATATCCGGTGATCATGTTCAGGAGTGTGGTTTTGCCGGAACCATTCAGCCCAAGCAGTGCCCAATGTTCGCCTTTGTTTACACGCCAGCTGACATCGTTCAGCAGGGTGATCGGTCCCCTTTTCCAGGTAACATGCTGTACATCAATGATCATGGGTTATTCCTTCCTTCTGTTTAGCCTCTGTCTCGATTCGATTATCCTGACCTTATTGTAGTCACAAAACGACTGGTGTTTCAATATATTAGGCGTTTCTTGGCCGATCCCGGCGCAGGAATACAGCACACACCCCGAGCAGCGGCAAAAAGGAACATAGCTTGATGACGAATGAAATGCTGGTCACATCAATGAGGGAACCGAGCACAACCGACCCAAGTCCCGCCATGCCGAACGACAGGCCGAAGAACAATCCGGACACCGTTCCAATATGGCGCGGCAGCAACTCCTGCGCATACACAATGATGACACTGAAGCCGGACATGAGAATCAGTCCGATGAAGCCGCACAGCACCATGGATACAGCAGGTCCCGCGTAAGGCAGCAATAGTGAAAATGGCGCAGTACCCGCGATGGAGAACCAGATCATCGGTTTACGTCCATAACGGTCAGCAAGTGGGCCGCCGAGCAAGGTGCCAACCATGCCTGCAAATTGCAGAACAAACAGGCAGATCTGTGCCTGCGAAAGAGGCAGGTTATACGCATCGGCGTAATAGAAAGCATAGTACCCGGTCATGCCAGCAATATATACGAATTTGGAAAACAGCAGCAGGATGAGAATACCCATTGTAAAAGCGATAAATCCCCGACTTACAGGCTGGACAGTTGGCTGCACGATGCCGTTTACCTGTACAGGATGTTGCTGACGGCTGCGATTGTCCGCCAATTTGTCTCTATACCAGCGGCTAACGGAAGACTGGATAAAGATCCCGATCAGGGCAAAAGCCATCAGCCACAGAAAACTAAGCTGCCCATGTGGGAGCAGGATAAAGGCAACGAGCAATGGGGCGAGAGCCTGGCCGGTATTACCACCGACCTGGAAGATGGACTGTGCCATTCCGCGACCGCGACCTGCCGCCAGATGGGCGACGCGTGAGGATTCGGGATGAAGAATGGATGAGCCTATGCCGATCAATGCTGCGGATACTAACAGCATCCATAACTCGGAAGACAAGGCAAAGCCGAGAACACCAATCAGGGAGAATAACATGCCGCCGGGAAGCAGGATCGGCATCGGCTTGCGATCAGACAGATAACCGACCAGCGGCTGAAGGACCGATGCGGTAATATTCAATGTGAAGGCAATCCAGCCCATCTGGGCGAAACTGAGCTGCATGGTTTGCTGGAACAGCGGGAAAGCAGACGGAACAACGGTCTGCATCGCATCATTCAGCAAATGGGCGAAGCTGACCCCGGCAAGCGCCCAATTGGCGGAGTGATTGATTTGCATTTTGCTTACAGCGGCTTGAGCCACGGGAGATCACCTCGAATTATTTTTTTTACTATGATAAAAGATACAGACAGCTATTGTCTTTGTGAAAAGTGCTTGGAAAGTGAGCATGATTTGCTATAATGTCAGCAGGTGAGGAAACGATGGAATTAAATATGATGCTGAATGGATTGGAATTGTGGAAGGCTTCTGGCGGATTCGCCAATGAACCCCATGTACATGATGACTGGTATCAGATAACGTTACCTGTAAGAGGTGAGTGTCATCTGGTGCAGGAACACCAAGCGTATCCTCTGCAAGCAGGATTGGGGATTATTGCCCATCCCCGGATGGAGCACTTTTTCGAGATTGGTTCGGATTCGGCGGTTATCGTGATCAAGTTCCGTAATCCGCCAGGAGGCGGCTTGGAGGATGCAGATCGACCAAGGGTGCAGACCGAATTTCGACCTACGCAAACCTTCGATCCTGCTGAAATCAGCAGACTGTTCCGAGACTGGAACGCCCTTTTGCTGGACGATGCGCCTGAACCATTGCAGATACAGGAAACGGAGCTTGCCGTAGAGACATATCTTGCAAGAGTGCTGTCTAGTCAACAGAATAGAAGCGGCTTGACGCAGGCAACCGCAGGCATAGATTGGGTTGGGAGTGCGGGCGGGAGCCTGGTTTACGAGCAGCTTCAGAATCTGCTTCAGCGAACAAGCGGCAACGGCGGCGCGTTCATCGATCCCCATTTGCGACGCGTGTTGGAGTATATACACAGTGACTATACAAGTCCAATGGACATTGAATCCATGGCGGCGGTTGCGCACCAGAGCAGGTATCATTTTATGCGTTCCTTTAAGGCACTGACAGGTTCAACGCCGTATCAGTACGTGCTGAATCTGCGTGTGGAGGAAGCTACCCGACGACTGCGCCATACAACAGATTCTGTGACCACCATCAGCTTTGGGCTGGGGTTCGCCAATGTCAGTCAGTTTTACAGGGCGTTTCAGCGAGTGACGGGTGTAACACCGATGGAGTATCGGAATCGGATATAGAATCCGAAGAGGTTTAAGCCACAGGTACACTTTTCAAAAAATAAAACAATCCTGCGCTGCGCCAGAATGCTGGCGGAGGCAGGACAAGAGCCGGGCAGAACGGGAAAATTCGTTCGTTGCCCTTTTTCTCGACTTTTTGGCCGTTAACACGCCTCCCTGACCCGCATAACCATGCGGATCTCTGTGCAGGCATACACTGATTTTTGTTGTTGCCAAACCAGAGGGACTTTGCTAAGATGGGAAAAATAGTTTTTGTAAGCGTATACATTTGGAGGAAAATTACAACGTTGTAATTAAGGATTTGCACATGAATGTTCTCTTCGGATGTTTTCTCCATTTCAGTTTTTAATTCCATTTATCAAGGGATTTAATTAACCATGTGTTCAATTATAAATATTTAAATAAGGGTAATGCAGCCTGTGTTTGTCTAAAAATTCAAACGTTGTAAATTTAATGCGAAGGGGAGTGTTATACGGTGAAAAATCGCATGTCCACGCTGTTTAGCCTGATCAAACGGGATAAGTTTTTGCTGCTGATGTTCTCGCCGATCTTTCTGTATTACGTCATCTTCATGTATGTTCCCATGCCGGGCATGCTGCTGGCCTTCCGCAATTTCATGCCGGGACAGGGAATGTTCAGCGGGGAATGGGTGGGTCTAAGATGGTTTGATCAGTTCGTGAACTCCATCTATTTCTGGAGGCTGCTGCGCAACACGTTTTTGCTCGCCTTTCTGCCACTTTTGTTCGGCTTTTCCATTCCCATTCTGTTCGCGGTCTGTATTGTGGAGATCAAGAATCAGACGTTCAAGCGGTTCGCCCAGACGGTCACCTACCTTCCGCATTTCATCTCCACTGTCGTTGTCGCGGGCATGATTATTAACTTTCTGTCACCTACGGACGGGATCGTAAACACCATAATTGCCAAGCTCGGTATGGAGAAAGTGAACTTCATGATGGACGCCGGGTGGTTCCGAACGATATTCACCAGCTCCGATATCTGGCAGAGCTTTGGCTTCAGCTCCATCATTTACATTGCAGCCATTATGGGCATTGACCCCGAAATGTACGATTCCGGCAAAATCGACGGGGTCAACAAATTTCAGGAGCTGTGGCACCTGACACTTCCAAGTATCAAACCAACGATTGTCATCCTCCTGCTCCTGTCGCTTGGCGGCATTATGAGCGTAGGCTTCGAGAAAGTATATCTGCTCTATAACGGCGCTACCTATGAGACCGCAGACGTGTTATCCACCTACGTATACAGGATGGGGATTGAAGGACAGAACTACGGATTTGCGACAGCTGTCGGCCTGTTCAACTCCATTATCACCTTTGTGCTTGTGTTCGCGGCCAATACGATGACCCGGCGCCTGACCAAGATGTCACTCTGGTAAGACCATATCCCGACCCAAAGGAGACCTGTATGCAAAAATCAAGAAGTGACCGGTTATTCTATGGATTTGTCTACCTGCTGACTATATTGGCTGTCGTCGTTACGCTGTATCCTTTCCTGTATGTGATCAGCATTTCATTCAGTTCGGTTGATGCGATCGACAAACAAAAGGTTGCGTTGTGGCCGGTAGGGTTCACCTTGTCCGGGTACAAAATGGTGCTCCAATACCGGGAGTTGTGGGTGTCCTTCTATAACACCCTGTGGTACACCGTTATAGGTACACTGCTGAATATTGTAGCTACGTGCCTCGCTGCATTTCCGTTATCCAGACAACAATTTTTCCTGCGCAGAAAGCTGAACTTTTTCATCGCCTTCACCATGTATTTCTCGGGTGGACTCATCCCGGTCTACATGCTGATTACGTCACTCGGGCTGTACAATACGCGATGGGTGATGGTGCTGCCTGTGCTGGTCATTACGTTTAATGTCATGATCTGCCGCTCAGCCTTCGAGGGTATTCCGAATGAAATCTTCGAAAGTGCAAGCATAGACGGGGCCAATGAACTGACCATGTTATACCGTCTAGCAATACCCATCATCAAGCCAACGCTTGCCGTGCTGACGTTATATTACGCCGTATTCCACTGGAACAACTTCTTCTCAGCCCTGCTATATCTGGGCAAACAGGATATGCAGCCCTTGCAAATGTTCCTGCGCAGAGTGCTGATCATGGCATCACCGGAGGTCATGCAAAAAATGGGTGGCACGATGACCACAGGCGCGCTGGCGGTGTCCACACTTCAGGTTCGGTATGTGTCGATTGTGGTCAGCATTCTGCCAATCGTTACGATCTACCCTTTTATCCAGCGGTACTTCGTCAAAGGGATTACCCTCGGAGCCGTGAAAGGATAGCCTTATTGATCACCATGCATCACCCAAGGTTGTTCATAACAAGGAGGAATAACGGATGATAATCAGAGGGGCCGGAAGAAAAAGTGTTCTCGCGGTGATACTTGCCATCAGTCTCGCCGGATGCAGCAGCAGTACAGGAGCAGGGGGAGACAAGGAAAGTGCTTCACCAAGCTCGGAGCCAGCGTTTAACTACACAGGGGCAGGTCCGGTAACCGACCAGAAAGATGCCAAGCTGTCGATTCTCGGGACCAACGCATGGACGACCAACGTGGATCTCTCGACTGCCGAGATTGTGAAAAAAATTGAGAGTAACGCTGGGGTAACGGTCGATTGGGATCTCATTCCGCCGCAGAATTATGCGGATGCGGTGAATCCAAGGCTTGCGGCCGGAACGGGATTGCCAGATATCGTCTATTTGCCGGATCAGGATCAGCTCATGAAATACATTAACAGTGGTCTGTTTATTCCGCTGAATGATCTGGTAGAGAATTATGGTGTGAATCTCAAAAAAATATACGACAAATCCCCATCCGTCAAAGCCAGTTTAACGACGCCAGATGGTAAAATGTATTATGTTCCGCAGCAAACGCTTACGAAAAACTACATGCCATTGTTTATGGTGAATGAACGCTGGTTGAAGAAGTTGGGACTGAACGAACCTACGACACTGGATGAGTTCACAGCGATGCTGCGCAAATTCAAGACAGATGACCCGAACGGTAACGGCGAGGCGGATGAAATACCATTGTCCATGGAATCCAAGTTTGTGCCGATGGCATTTGGCCCTGCTTTTGGCCTCGATCTGTCCAATCAGTTCTATGCTGATGACCAGGGCAAGGTGCATTTCAGCTATTATGAGCCTGCCTACAAGGAATATCTGACATACCTGAATGGGCTGTACAAAGAAGGCCTGCTCGGGGTGGACTATGCCAGTACGACAAGCGATCAGGTGACCTCCCGCATCTCGCAGGATGTAACCGGAGCCACCTTTAATTTTAGCTGGTACATGTCGATGGTCTACAGTCCGCTGTTCAAGGATTATGATCCTGCGGAGCCTATCTTTAAAGGCGTTTTGCCACTGAAAGGGCCGCATGGAGACCAGTTTTATATTGGACGTACAGCCGTGAGTGGGATTTTTGGAATATCCAAGGACAGCAAAAACCCGGAACTCGCCTTCCGTTTCCTGGATTATGCGGTGAGTGAAGAAGCGCAGACGTATTATACGTGGGGAATCAAGGATGATACGTATACTGAAGAGAATGGCGTGAAGACATTTACGGACAAAGGCAAGGATAACGACTATATCCAGAAACTCGGCATTGGTCCCGTGAATCTGCCAAACATTCAGTCTACGGACTCGGCGGATTCCGTTGTGGCCGAATGGCATGCCAAGCTTGACAAAGAATTGGAGCCATACATCCACGAACCGTTCCCATTCGTATATGCTCTGCCGGATGAGGCGAGTGTAGAGAGCATGTCCATGCCGGATATTACGACATATGTGGAAGAGATGAACTTCAAATTTATAAGCGGAGATACCAGTCTGGATCAGTTTGACAATTATATTGAGACGTTGAAAAAAATGAACATTGAGCAGGTTATTGCCGGCAGACAGGCGCAATATGACCGGTATAAGGCTGCACAGCAATAAGCTTCCCAAGGGTTGAGAGGTGTGGATTGATTTGATAACCATTAAGGACATTGCCAAACTGGCGGGAGTGAGCTACAGCACGGTATCCAAGGCGCTCAACGGTGATCCCCGCATCAAACCGGCGACGCGGCAGAAGGTGCTCGCGGTTGCGGAGAAGCATCAATATCGAAAAAACATTATGGCACAGCAGCTTTCCACCGGCAGAAGCAACATTATCGGCTTTGTTCTTGATGAACTGAGCAATCCGTTGTTCTCGAATATATCGGGCAATCTGCACGCAGAGCTGAAGAAGCGGGGATACCAGATGATTTTGGTCGTCGCGGATGATGGGCTGGATGTTTTTAGCCAGCTTCGCGTAGATGGATGCATTCTGTGGGATTATGCGCTGGATAATCGGGATGCCTTCTGGAAAAAGTTCGCGACACTTAACATGCCGTGTTTTGTGCTTGGTACAGATGAAGCCCCGAACTCCCCTTATATCAAGATTGACCGGAAAGAGGGCATATACAAAGCGGTTGAGCATCTGAACTCACTGGGACATAGCCGGATTGGTTTCATTGGCAACTCGCAAAATATCAAGCTTGAAGGGTATCGGGAAGCTTTGCAGCGCACGGGTCTTGAATTTGATCACCGCCATGTGCTGCCTGCACACTCCTCCTGGGAGGACGGATATTTTGCTATTCGAAATTATACGTTTGAACCCGATTCACCAACGGCATTTATTGGCTTGAACAACCTGGTGACCCGAGGTGCGCTGCGGGCTTTGCTGGAAGCAGGCTACAATGTGCCCAATGATATTTCGTTAATCGGTTATGATGATCTGCCGGATATGCAGTATGCCGAGGTGGCGTTGACAACCATTGGTCCGCCGCTGGATGAACTGGCCGCACAGGCGGCAGAGTTGATCGTATCGTTGATCCGTGATGAGCATGTGGATTATCCGGTCGTCATTCAGCCGAAGCTGAATCATCGCAATTCGACGGCCGTTTGTCGGCAGCAGGTGTCTGAGCATTAAGGATAGGCTGAGTACAACATTCAAGGTCCAGGGAGGGTTCTTTTATGCAGGTACAAACGCAGTTATCTTGGTCGGAGCGAATAGCGGAGATGATTTGCCGGCAATGTGATGGAGAGGGCTATCATGTGTTTCCTTCGGAACGGTGGGCTTATGTTCAGGGGATGACGTTAATGGCAATGGCACGCACCGGCAAGCAATACGGCAAGGACGAGTATGTTTCTTTTATGAAAAGACATATGGATCTGTATATTCAGGAGGACGGTTCCATCGGAACGTATTCCCTGGAAGAGTACAACCTGGATCAGATCAATCAGGGCAAGAACCTGTTCGAACTGCTGGAGACCACCGGGGATCAGCGATATGCTGAAGCCGCACACCTGCTCGCAGCCCAGCTTGCAGGACAGCCCCGAACATCGGAGGGTGGATTTTGGCACAAAAAAATCTATCCGTTCCAGATGTGGCTGGATGGGTTGTATATGTCGTCGCCATTCCTGGCGCAATATGCCAAGACGTTTGATCGGCCTGATCTGTGGGATGAAGTGGCTCATCAGATTTTGCTGATTGAACACAAGACCCGTGATCCGCGCACAGGTCTGCTCTATCATGGCTGGGATGAATCGAAGGAGCAGATCTGGGCCGACTCCGTAACCGGATGCTCTTCGCACTTTTGGAGTCGGGCGATGGGCTGGTATGCGATGGCGATCGTGGATAGTCTGGAGCACTTCCCGATCCATCATCCGAAACGGGGCACAATCATTGGCATCTTCGAGCGTATGTGTAATGCCTTGGTTCGTGTACAGGAGCAGGAGAGCGGACTCTGGTTTCAAGTGCTGGATCAGGGATTCCGCAGAGGCAATTATCTGGAAGCTTCCGGTTCAAGCATGTTTGTGTACGCCATGGCAAAGGGCGTTCGCTTGCGTTACCTGGAGCCGCATTTCAGGCAGGCCGCAGAGAAGGGATGGCAAGGACTGACGTCCCGGTTGGTGGAAGAAACAGAGGAAGGCGTGAAGCTGAACGCGATCTGTCACGGGGCAGGGCTGAGTCTGGATCGGGATGGTTCGTACAGTTATTATGTCGGCGAGCAGATTGTGAGTGACTCGTTCATGGGCATGGCACCGCTCCTGCTGGCTGCGCTGGAAATGGAGCGCTTGCCATGAACAAACCTCTGTCACAAGGAGCGAATCTGGATCTGTACAGGAATGGTTACCTGGTTGCTGCGGACGGAAGTGGCGATTTTTCCACTATTCAGGCTGCCATTAATGCGATTCCGGCCGACTGCACTGAAAAGTATACAATTCGTATAAAGCCAGGCACCTATGTTGAAAAACTGCACATTGAGAAGCCAATGGTCCACCTCATGGGTTCGGGAGCCGATCAGACCATCATCACGTATGATGATTACGCGCTCAAGAAGTTCCCGAACGGGGAGTTGTATCATACCTTTCATTCCTACACGGTCTTTATCGGTGAAGATGATTTTACCGCAGAAGGGCTTTCCTTCGTAAACTCGGCTGGACCTGGTCGTGAGGTTGGTCAGGCGTTGGCCGTCTACGTGGATGGGGATCGGGCAGCCTTCCGCCATTGCCGATTTATAGGTCATCAGGACACGATCTTTACCGGACCGCTGCCTGAGCAGCCGATGGACCGGAGTTTCTTCGGGGGGCCGCGTGACGGGGCGGAGCGGCGGAAGCTGCGTCAATATTATGAGGACTGTTACATTGAGGGCGATGTCGATTTTATTTTTGGCTCGGCTACGGCAGTGTTCCAGGGGTGTGAGATCTTTGCAAAGAATCGTTTATCGGATTCAGCGGCGGCGGAGGGAGATGTGAACGGCTGGATTACCGCTGCCTCTACACCCGAGGATGTACGTTATGGCTATGTGTTTATCGATTGTGACCTAACCAGCAATGCCCCCGCCCAGTCCGTATATCTGGGCAGACCGTGGCGTAATCATGCCAAAGTCTGCTTCCTGAACTGTTGGATGGGCGCGCATGTGAAGCATGAGGGCTGGCACAATTGGAACAAGACCGATGCGGAAGCGACGGTTGCGTACGTTGAATATCATAGTGCGGGGCCTGGGGCCGGAAGTGTGATGGGGAGAGTTCCATGGGCGAAAATACTCAGTGAGCAGGAAGCGGCCGAATACGCTGTGCCTGTTATTTTATCCGGCGAGGATGGGTGGCAGCCTTTCGAAGGTATGCTGTCATTTGAACAGCTTCCTCGAAATTAAAATAAACGTGGTAATACATCCGTTACTTTAAAATAAAAAAAGGCCGTCTATCACGTCTCTTAATGACGTGGTAGACGGCCTTTTGCGCGGTATATTACATTTTTCGCCCCCCATAGAAATAATTTATCCCTTATCTCAATTGCATTTTACTGATTAAATACAGGGTGAGGATCTGTAAATTCCCTGTAAAATTTGGTTGATGCCTGCAAAAAGAGAAAACGAGAGGGAAGGTCCATTTTGATAAGGAAAGGGAGTGAAGCGACGCTCATCGTAAGACGGTTATACATGCTCTATAGATCGCGGATCACATGTAAGTGCACCAGTGAAGCATGGTTTGCAAGGTGAAAATAACCTGAATACAGGAGGGATTTTGCTTGAATCAAGCTGTTCGATTCCGCCCGGTCATTACATTCGCTTTGGCATTTCTTCTGATTATTACGTGGTTTGCACCAAGAGCAGACGCCGCTGCCCAGTGGCAGGCAGGCACCGCATACAAAAAAGGAGATCTAGTAACCTATTTAAATAAAGATTATGAATGTATTCAGCCCCATACGGCTTTGACCGGATGGGAGCCCTCAAATGTGCCCGCATTGTGGAAATACGTCGGGGAAGTTACGGGAGGGGGGACTCCAACTCCGGATACGACACCACCTTCCGTTCCTGCAGGTTTAACCTCATCCTTCGTCACGGATACATCGGTCAATCTTACCTGGAACGCATCCACGGACAATGTGGGTGTAACCGGATATGAAGTGTACCGGAACGGTACTCTCGCGGCGAACACTTCAACAACTACGGCTGTAGTAACAGGACTGACAGCCGGCACCACATATGTTTTTACAGTCAAAGCAAAAGATGCGGCAGGCAATCTGTCCGCTGCAAGTACCTCTCTCAGCGTTACGACTTCCACCGGACCTTCGAATCCTGGGCCAACCGGCAGTAAATGGCTAATCGGCTACTGGCACAATTTCGACAATGGCTCTACCAATATTAAACTTCGCAACGTGTCAACAGCCTATGACGTTATTAATGTCTCCTTTGCCGAGCCGATCTCACCCGGCAGCGGAACGCTTGCTTTTACGCCGTATAACGCTACGGTAGAAGAGTTCAAGTCGGACATTGCATACCTTCAGAGCCAGGGGAAAAAGGTACTTATCTCCATGGGAGGAGCCAATGGCACGATTGAGCTCACGGATGCGACCAAGAGACAACAGTTCGAGGATTCCCTAAAATCCATTATTTCGACTTACGGATTCAATGGCCTAGACATCGATCTTGAAGGAAGCTCCTTGTCTCTAAATGCGGGGGATACCGACTTCCGTAGTCCGACGACTCCGAAGATTGTTAACCTGATTAACGTCGTGAAAGCGCTTAAATCACATTTCGGTGCCAATTTCGTTCTAACTGCTGCACCGGAAACGGCCTACGTACAGGGCGGATATCTGAACTATGGTGGTCCTTGGGGGGCGTATCTTCCAGTGATTCATGCCTTGCGCAATGACCTGACCCTGCTGCATGTGCAGCACTATAACACCGGTTCGATGGTGGGACTGGACGGCAGCTCATACGCTCAAGGGACAGCCGATTTCCATGTCGCCATGGCCGAAATGCTGCTTCAAGGCTTTAACGTAGGCGGAAGCTCGGGTCCATTCTTTAGTCCTTTGCGACCGGACCAGATTGCGATTGGCGTACCTGCTTCCCAGCAGGCTGCTGGAGGTGGCTATACGGCGCCAGCTGAGCTGCAAAAGGCATTGAATTATCTGATCAAAGGAGTATCATACGGCGGTTCCTATACATTGCGCCAGCCTGCAGGCTATGCCGGTCTCAAGGGCATTATGACCTGGTCAATCAACTGGGACGCATATACAAATAACCAGTTCTCGAACGCACATCGTCCATTCCTGAATGGGCTTAGCACGCAAAAGACAGAGGAGGTTGTGTATTAAATGATAAATTTAAATAAACACACTGCTTTTAAGAAAACTGCAAAGTTTTTCCTTGGTCTTTCCTTGCTCTTATCCGTTATTGTTCCTTCTTTTGCACTCCAACCTGCTACGGCCGAAGCAGCAGATTCTTATAAAATTGTTGGGTACTACCCATCCTGGGCTGCGTACGGGAGAAACTATAATGTAGCCGATATCGATCCGACCAAAGTGACGCATATCAACTATGCGTTTGCCGATATTTGCTGGAACGGCATTCATGGAAATCCAGACCCTTCGGGCCCTAATCCTGTAACCTGGACCTGCCAGAATGAAAAAAGCCAAACAATCAATGTTCCGAACGGAACGATTGTGCTCGGCGATCCATGGATCGATACGGGCAAGACCTTTGCAGGGGATACGTGGGATCAGCCCATTGCAGGCAATATCAATCAGCTGAACAAGCTGAAACAAACCAATCCTAACCTGAAAACCATTATCTCCGTCGGAGGATGGACGTGGTCCAACCGCTTCTCTGATGTAGCTGCGACTGCTGCAACTCGAGAGGTCTTTGCGAACTCTGCCGTCGACTTCCTGCGGAAGTACAATTTTGACGGGGTAGATCTGGACTGGGAGTACCCGGTATCCGGCGGACTTAATGGTAACAGTAAACGTCCTGAAGATAAGCAAAACTACACTTTGCTCCTGAGCAAAATCCGTGAAAAGCTGGATGCAGCGGGAGCTGTGGACGGCAAGAAGTATCTGCTTACGATTGCAAGCGGTGCGTCTGCGACCTATGCTGCCAATACGGAGCTTGCAAAAATTGCTGCCATCGTCGACTGGATTAACATTATGACATACGATTTTAACGGGGCTTGGCAAAAAATCAGCGCGCATAATGCGCCATTGAACTATGATCCTGCGGCTTCAGCCGCTGGCGTGCCAGATGCCAATACATTTAATGTGGCTGCCGGAGCACAAGGGCATTTGGATGCAGGCGTACCGGCTGCTAAACTCGTGCTTGGTGTTCCATTCTACGGCCGTGGCTGGGATGGATGTGCACAGGCAGGCAACGGCCAGTATCAGACGTGCACGGGTGGTTCTTCCGTTGGAACATGGGAAGCAGGCTCCTTTGACTTCTATGATCTGGAAGCCAATTACATCAACAAAAACGGATATACACGTTACTGGAATGACACGGCCAAAGTGCCATATCTCTATAATGCGTCCAACAAACGCTTTATCAGTTATGACGATGCAGAGTCCGTTGGATATAAAACGGCTTATATCAAGAGCAAAGGGCTCGGCGGAGCGATGTTCTGGGAGCTCAGCGGTGACCGTAACAAAACACTCCAAAACAAACTGAAAGCCGATCTGCCTACCGGAGGTACAGTGCCACCAGTAGATACGACGGCACCAAGCGTACCAGGAAATGCCCGTTCGACAGGCGTGACGGCAAACTCGGTGACGCTGGCATGGAATGCTTCAACAGATAATGTAGGTGTGACAGGCTATAACGTCTATAATGGCGCTAATCTTGCGACAACAGTAACCGGAACGACCGCAACGATCAGCGGACTTACAGCGGGTACGTCATATACCTTCACGGTAAAAGCAAAAGATGCAGCAGGTAATCTGTCTGCAGCCAGTAATGCAGTAACCGTAAGCACTACGACTCAGCCGGGAGGCGATACACAAGCGCCAACTGCACCGACAAACCTTGCTTCCACCGCGCAAACGTCCTCCAGCATAACGCTTAGCTGGACGGCATCCACAGATAACGTGGGTGTAACGGGTTATGACGTTTACAACGGGACAACACTGGCGACAACAGTAACCGGAACGACGGCAACAATCAGCGGGCTTGCGGCCGATACATCGTATACGTTTACGGTAAAAGCAAAGGATGCAGCAGGCAATGTGTCTGCAGCGAGCAACGCGGTGAGCGTGAAAACCTCGGCAGGAACGACGAATCCCGGCGTTTCCGCTTGGCAGGCCAACACAGCTTACACTGCAGGACAGCTGGTCACATATAACGGCAAGACGTATAAATGTTTACAGCCCCACACGTCCCTGACAGGTTGGGAACCATCCAACGTTCCTGCCTTGTGGCAGCTTCAATAGTTAAAAATTTGAATACAACATTTTTAATTAAAAGCGCGCAGTAGACAAGAAAAACCACCGATCTTTGATCCGGTGGTTTTTCGCTCATATGAATGAAATTCTCGCCGTGGTTAGTATCCGGCAATTTGTCTGGATCGTTGTGATACCAAGGAGTTTCTGCTTTGCTAATCGGATGATGGAGTTGAATAAAATGTTACGTAAATATCAACAAATAAATACATTTTTTAAACTTGTTGGATAAATAGGTTGGTATAATGATAGGGGAAATCTGTATATGAAAGCGGGAGGTTACAATTAAAAAATATATTTTGATGTTAGCTCCATCGGTATTACTGCTCAGCGTACTCCTTGCCTGTAACAATCAACAAGACGCTGGAGCGAAAACACCTGGCAATAATATAAATCAACAAACCACTAATCATTCATCTACATCTACTCTAGAACAAAATCCTTCAGTTGTTATATCTAGTTTATTTTCTAAGTCTTCATTATCAGATTCAATTGTCATTGATTCTATTAATGAAGACCGTTCTATTCGGGCAGAACAACAAACAGATAAGGGAACACTGCTTATGGTTTCCAATGGTAAGGAAGAAAGAGGACATTTAAACGTATCAAGTACGCAGGGACAAGAGGGAGATCAGTCCTTCCAGAGTAATTATTCCATTAATTATAAATATGATGGTCAGGATAAAGTTTTATTAGAATTACCAGCTTATATATTTATCCAACCATCAGACAAAAAATTAAAATTTGTAAAAGTGAGTTTTAAAGATGCTGATGTTTATGCCCTCACCCCACAATATAAAACGGGGCATGGATTGGAAGCCTATGTACTCGCAATCGACAAACAAAGTGGGGACGCATCCCCATTAGAGATCGTTAAAGATGGCCATGTTTTTAAGACACTTCTGTATTCTGAATCTGAACCCGTACTTAATGTTGAAAACGATAGTTTAGTTGTCCATTCGCCCATAGGTGCTGGAACCCCTAAAGAAGATGCAAAAGACGTTCTTTATAAACTCAATTTGAGTACTAAGCAACTCATCTCTGAATAAAAATGAAATCCTTAATAATAATCGCAATGGAGGACATATTCTTGAAAAAAATTATAATTGCCACAATGGCAGGATCTATTTTATGGTCCGGATGTGGTGCAAATAATCACTCTTCGATTCCGATAAAGATTGATGAAAACGCGTCCAAAGAAAGTGCGGCAACAGCAGCACCAGCTAAATCAACTCTTAATACACTACTATCCAAGACTTCAGATAAGAGAATTGCTGTTTATGGTGTTCAAGATAAAGCACAAAAAGACATGTTTTCGTCATTAGATGTCGTGATAAATGGAGAAACGAAAACATTCAATTGGATCAATGTAACCAACCCCTCCTTTTATCCTCAAATTTCGGTCATTGATTTAGATTCAGATGGAGAAAATGAAATTGTTATTGTTCTGACCAAAGCCACAGGGACTGGAATACATAATTCGGAAGTGCACGTGCTTAAATCAGACTTTACAGAATTATCAGTTTCGGATCCGAAAGAATTTGTTCTGAACAATATTAAAGTTGATCTAAAAAAGGTTAAGGAAACTCGCCAATATACGGTTTCAGTTGATGGTAAGGAGTATTCATTTGAATTCAGTGAAAGCGATTCAAGCGATTGGTTTGAACAACCAACGGTTCAGAATATATTGAGATATGGGACAAAGGATAATCTGCTTATTGCTGAATTACCAATTCAGATTTCAATAGGTCATTATCTAGGTGATGCAATCGTTAGATATGCATTTGTTAATGGAAGAATCGAACCGTCTAAAATAGAGTTTACAATAGAAGGCGCTGGAGTGTCCTTCTTCAATGTGAATCTACATCAAAAATCCTCCAACTTTCGCATATAACGAGAGTTGGAGGATTTGCGCAACTTATTTTATCTAAAAATTTAAAACGGACTAATCAGAAACCTTCAATTAAAAATCAAAGTTGTCCGGGTCAGGTCCAACGCGAACGTCTTCGTTCAGGGCGCTAATGCGATCCATCTCATCATTGGACAGTTCAAAGTCGAATATGGAAGAGTTCTCTACAATGCGTTTTTCTTTGGTGGACTTAGGAATGGTGATGACACCGTTCTGCAAGTCCCAGCGCAGGATGACTTGTGCTACCGATTTACCTTTCGCAGTGGCAATCTCGGTCAGAACCGGATTGTCCAAAAGTTGACCCTGCATCAGCGGGGACCATGCTTCGAACTGAATTCCATTGTTTTCACAGAACGCTTTAAGATCGACTTGAGTCAGACGAGGGTGGTACTCCACCTGATTAATCATTGGTTTCACTTCAGCATCCTGCATCAGATCTTCAAGGTGATGGATCTGGAAGTTGCTGACGCCAATAGCTTTGACGCGGCCTGCTTTGTACAGCTCCTCCATCGCTTTCCATGCACCTTTATATTTACCTGCCTTTGGCCAGTGAATCAGATACAAGTCCAGGTATTCCAGTCCCAGTTTGTTCAGTGATGTCTCATAAGCAGCAAGCGTCTCCTCGTATCCGAGGTCTTCGTTCCACACTTTGGATGTGACGAACAGATCTTCACGCTTCAAATTATTTTCTTCTAGCGCCTCGGCAATCGCTTGACCTACACCCGATTCGTTGCCATAGATAGCGGCTGTATCAATGCTGCGGTAACCGTGAGCAATGGCTTGTTTAACAGCCTCGATTAATTCAGCTCCTTCTTCTACCTTAAATACGCCAAGTCCGAACCAAGGCATATGAACACCGTTATTTAAAGCTACTGTGGATTGTAAATGTTGTGCTGTCATGTGAAGTCCTCCTCATAGTATGAACCAAAATAATAGTAATGATGTAAAACGATAAATCCTGTTGTTCTTCATTAAGTCATAGTAGATTAAATTCGAATTAACGTATTATACTAGATTTACAATAAAGGGGAAACCGGTTCCGGATGATTGCTTTAACACTGGAATGATGCATGGTTTAGCCTGTTGCTCTGACTGAGCCTGTCTTACGTCTCGGATGGAGAATACGGATCTTTACGATCAAGCGCTCTTGCCCAACCTGTCAGAAGAACGGCTACCAGGACCATAATTGCACCCACCCATGTGGTATGAATCAGACCGATGGAGTCCGTGATTACGCCGCCCAAATAGGCACCGATGGCGATCCCTGCGTTAAATGCCGCGATGTTGAAGGCGGACGCCACGTCTTTGGCCTGCGGTGCATAACGTTCTGCTAGCGTCACGACGTACATCTGAAGCCCTGGCACATTCATGAAGGCAAGCAGACCCATCCCTAGAATGGTGATTAATGCTGCAAACTTGAATGGAACGGTGAAATACAGGATGCCCAGAATGATGGTCTGAATGATAAACATATAGAACAGTGCTCGGAGCGGATTGCGGTTGGCCGCTTTTCCTCCGATAATATTACCGATCGCAATGGCGATTCCGTACAGCAGCAGAATTCCCGCGACTGTTTTGTCGGAATAACCGCTGATGTCATGCAAAAGTGGGGACAGGTAGGTGAACACGACAAACGTTCCGCCATATCCCACAGCGGTAATGGCTAAAGCCAGCAGTAACCGTCCGCCTGTTACCAGCTTCAACTGTTCGCGGAATGCAGTCCGCTTTCCGCGTTGCAACGTGGAAGGTACAAGAATCATGTTACTGATGAAGGCAATAACACCGACGACAACGATAAGAATGAAAGCTGCGCGCCAGCCCCAGTTCTGACCGATGAGTGTTCCCAGGGGTACACCGGTTACCGTAGCGATGGTCAAGCCGGAGAACATAATGGCAATGGCGCTCGCCCGGCGGTTTGCAGGAACCAGGTCTGCCGCAATGGTGGAACCAATGGACATGAATACGCCGTGTGCCAGAGCGGAGACAATTCGCGCAATGAGCAGCATGGTAATTCCGCTCGATAGCGCAGCCATGGTGTTACCCGCGATAAAAACGACCATAATGGCAAGCAGCAGTGTCTTGCGTGACACCGTTGACGTTAGTGAGGTTAGAATCGGTGCCCCGAAGGTTACACCTAATGCATATAAAGTAACGGTCAGTCCCGCCGTCGTTACGGAAATGCCCAGGTCATCTGCAATAAGGGGCAGTAATCCAACGCTGATAAATTCAGTGGTCCCGATGGCAAACGCACTGATTGCCAGCGCCAGCAGTGCCCAGGTACTGCGTTTTGAGTCTTGAATCATTTCTTGTTCAACTCCTAGAATGTAGATTTACTTACCGGCAAATGCTATTATGAGTTATTCGACATAAAATGAATAGTACGTACTTTTTAGTACCCTACGTACTTTTTAGTGCCTATATAGCATTTGTTTTTATAAATTAGAATTCCGGGAGGATATTCAGCATGATCAGAAAGAAATATAATATTTCCGTTGAAGCGACGCTTGAAGTCATCGGTGGCAAGTGGAAATGCGTCATCCTCTGCCATCTGACACATGGGAAGAAACGAACCAGTGATCTGAAGCGTATTATGCCCGCAATTACGCAAAAGATGTTAACACAGCAGCTCAGGGAGCTTGAGGATGACGGGATCGTGAACCGTATTGTCTATAACCAGGTTCCTCCCAAAGTGGAGTATGAACTGAGTGAATATGGCCGAAGTTTGGAACCGATTCTGAACGCCCTATGTAACTGGGGAGATCAGCATATTATTAAGGAATACGGAGACAAATCCTCCGTGTTGGAGGATAATGGGCTAAATGATTTTAACACGGACAACAAGGAGCTGATGAAGCCATGAACTATGAAATTCTATATGATGGTGCATTTGCGATGCTTAAGGTGCAATTGCAACGGGGAGAACGGTTCAAGGCGGAAAGCGGGGCCATGGTATCCATGACACCAACCGTTGATTTGAAGGGATCTGCTGAAGGCGGCATGTTTGGCGGAATCGGACGGATGCTCAGCGGCGAGAAATTCTTTTTTCAGGAATTGACGGCTGCAGGGGGATCTGCAGAAATTCTGCTCTCGCCATCCAGCATGGGAGATGTGGAGGCGGTTGAACTGGATGGTTCCTATTCGCTCTACGTACAGAAGGATGGATTTCTGGCTGGAACGGAAGGCATTCAGGTGAATACCAAAATGCAGAACCTGAAGAAAGGTCTCTTTTCTGGAGAAGGTTTCTTTATTATAGAAATCAGTGGTCGAGGAACCGTGTTCCTGTCTTCCTACGGTGCCATCCATGCCATCAATCTGGCTGCGGGTGAAGAAGTGATCGTGGATAATGCTCACTTGGTCGCATGGCCGAGTTATGTGGATTATCGCATTGAGAAAGCATCCCAAGGCTGGTTATCCAGCGTGACGAGTGGAGAAGGATTGGTATGCCGATTCCGGGGTGAAGGTACCGTATTAATTCAGAGCCGTAATCCGCATGGATTTGGCCAATGGGTGAAGCAATTTATTCCTTCACGCTAATGTTTCCCATTGCAAATGTACAACGTTGAAACACGTCGGTTCCAACATTCGTTATAAGATAGATGAAGCTTAAGGTGTAATGATGGAGGTATATGAAATGGAAAGCTCACGGTATAAAAATGCTCAGGAAAGCCCGGGGTATCTGCTATGGCAGGTGACTACGATGTGGCAAAAGGAAATACGCAAGGTGCTGGAGCCTCTGGAATTAACCCAACCCCAATTTGTATTATTGCATGCCTGTGTGTGGCTCAATGAACGCGACACTGAGGGCAAGGGAGTAACCCAAGTCCAGCTAGCGCATTTTGCCAATGTGGATGTTAATGTTACTTCTCAAGTTCTCCGTGCTCTTGAAAAGAGAGAGTTGATCACTCGCAAGCGTCATCTTACAGATACCCGTGCGAATATTATTACAACAACGCCGGAAGGAACCCGCTTGGCACTTGAAGGTATTCATCTAGTTGAAGCCGCCGACAAGGTGTTCTTTGATGTGTTAAGTGGTCGCAAGGACGAATACATGGAAATCATGCAGGAATTTATCCGACATAAAACAGATGTTTAGTTCATAGAACGATTTTTTCTATGCTTTATTAGACTACAGTGTGTAGTGAAGTTGGAAGTTGTCATGTTAATCTAATTCTGATTTTCTTATACAAAAGTTGAAATAACCTCCCTGACTTTTTAGCCGGGAGGTTATTCCTGTTGCTTCAATTTCAATCTATCCGATATGTGGCAAACGGCTTACCATAGCGAAATGAGTCGCTGAGTTGATCGAGCTCGGCGATCATGTCATCGCTTAGTTTCATGTCCAGGCTGGCCAGATTATGCTCCAGCTGTTCTGTACTCGTTGCCCCAACGATAACCGTCGAAACAGCAGGGCGTGATAGTAACCATGCAAGCGACAGGACGCTGGGGGAGCATCCGTACGACGATGCCTTTTCACTGACCTGCTTCCCCAGTTGAATATTGTGTTCCAGCAGAAAACGGTTGAAGGCGGGATCGGTAACCGCCCTGGAACCGGTAGGTATGCCTGCTTCACCATTGTATTTTCCGGTTAGAATGCCACCGGCCAGCGGGAAATACGGAATGATGCCAACGCCCTGATCAAGGCACATCGGTACAAGTTCAAGCTCAGGTGTGCGATCAGCCAGCGAGTAGCTGGTTTGGGTTGAGATATAACGTACATAGCCTTTCAGCTCGCTGGTGCCAAGAGCTTTCATCAGCTCCCAGGCTGCATAGTTGGAAGCACCGATATAGCGGACTTTGCCGGAAGTGACCATATCATCCAGTGTGCGCAGGGTCTCATCCAGCGGTGTGTGCGGATCAAAGGTATGGATCTGATACAGATCCACATAGTCCGTCTGCAGACGCCGCAGGCTATGCTCAAGCTCTTGCTGCAGATGATAGCGCGAGGAACCGCGCCCATTGGGACCGTCATGCCGGGGGAGTCCGGCTTTGGTCGCAAGCACAGCGTTTTCCCGTCGACCTGTCAGGGCCTGTCCGATAATCCGCTCTGATTCGGTTCCGGCGTAGATGTTGGCGGTATCGATAAAGTTGATTCCCTGATCCAGTGCCGCATGAATAATGCGGGTTGAAGTTGGGTCATCCGCCCGTTTACCAAAGGCATTGGTGCCGAGTCCAAGTGCGGAAACGCGCAGACCGCTATTCCCCAAACGTCGAAATTCCATCGTTCATCGCTCCTTCTGTATCATTTCTTGTATAGCAGATTATAACGTAATCTATTGAAAACGTGTTATTAATATAGTTAAATGATTTTAAGACCGTTATTAAAGGAGATATGATGGAAAACAGTGCCGCACATTTAACTAGACGGAAGCCGAAGAAACCGAAGAAGAGATGGAAGAAACCTTTGATTATCATCCTGAGTACTTTAATTGTGCTGGGGGGACTCGGATTTATCTATCAAAAGCAACTCGTTGTGTTTGCATTTAACCTGTTTGCTTCGGATACCGTAAAGGAAACGCTCGATGAATCCTTCAAGCCGGTTGGTGATAAGGATGCACCCGTTGTAGAACATACCGATCCATTCTCGCTGTTGTTGCTGGGGATTGACCAACGGGATAACGAACCAAGCCGCTCGGATACCATGATCTATTCTGTTGTGCGTCCGGAAGAAAATAAAGTGCTGCTGCTGTCGATTCCACGTGACTCTTATACCGATATTGTCGGCCGGGATGTGAAATCGAAGATTAATTCAGCCTATGCGCATGGTGAAGCCAAGATGGCGATGGATACTGTGGAGCATCTGTTGGAAAACAAAGTTGATTTCTATGCCGCGATTAATTTTAACGGACTCAAGGATATTGTTGATGCGGTTGGCGGTGTTGAATTGCCGATCAAGAAAAATATTGAAAACAAGATGAAAGCGCATGAGAAGCTGTTTGTGGAAGCGAACAAACCGATCTATAGCGGCGAAGAAGCGCTGGGCTATGTGCGTTACCGGGAAGATTCCGATTTCAATCGGACGATGCGTCACCGTCTTTTCCTCAGTGCCTTCATGAATCGTGCGCTTGAGGTCAAAAATCTGACCAAGATCCCGGACGTGATCCAGATTGCCGGATCGAATTTTACAACCAACATGAACTCGGACTTCATTGTGAAGTTTGCCGAGTCACTATATATGAAAGACACCACACCAACAATCAGCAATTACATGCTGAAGGGTGAGGGCGCAACGCGCAGCGGAACATGGTATTATGATTTGTCAGAGAGTGATCTGCAATATGTGCGGACCCTGCTTGCTAACTGGCTGGACCCGGATGCCACCGAGATAATGGAGCCGGAGACGGCGGATCCGAAAGATCCGGCGTGAGCATCGGAGGTACAGTAAGATTACCCCAAAGCTGAGTACCTATGCAGAATCAATATATTTTCTATGAATGAGAGCCCGGGAAGATGATGCTTCCGGGGCTTTTTGTTGTTATCTATTCTGTTAACCCCATTTTATGGCATACATATAGTAAAATATAGGAAATGAATTAAACATCAACCAACGGAGGAAGCTCATGAACGAGTTCAAGGATCGGCTTCACCAGGTTCAGGAGCAGCAGAAGCAGCTGGTAAAGGAATACAATGCGCTGCTCCAGGAGTATCAATCCGATGATCTGATCGTGCAGAATGAACAACTGCGAGCGCAATATGAAGCGCATCAACTCAAGCTGCAGCAGCTTGAAGCACGTACACGCAAGATGGAGGAAGAGAATGCCCGTCTTCGCATGGCGTTGTCCGAACAGATGCTGGATGAGAAATTGAATCTCATTCGTGTATCCCAGGAGAAGATGGAGACGTATTTTCGAGGAAAGACGAGCGTACATAATGATCGACTGGCGGCGCATGAACATCGTGCCAAAGTGAATTTGAATGCCATATTCAACAGGGCTTCAGAGGAACTTCAGAGCGACGCCACCGAGATTAAGGAGAGAATTGATGAGCTGGCTGCTGAGGTGCAGGAACGAATTGAGCAGCACAGACAGACCCTGTGGGAGAGAGAAGAGGCACTGCGCGGGCAGATGCAGCAGGGATACGAGCATATGGCGGAAGAAGGCTTAAGCGAAGAGACCATTCAGCGGCGTATTCGCCAGAACCGGATGGAGATGAAGATTGGCCTAAGCTGGATCAACAAGGTCGCCATTCTGCTTATCATTCTTGGCGTTGGAGCGGCGTTTCAATACTCCTACGCAACCTGGTTCAACGATGAGATGAAAGGCGGAGCATTCTTCCTGCTCGGTGCACTCATGCTTGCCGGGGGTGAATGGCTGTTCCGGCGCAAACGGCAGACGTTCGCGATGGGGCTGCTGGGAGGCGGGATTTCTGTTCTGTTTGGCTCGATCTTCTACAGTTACTTTTTACTGCATATGATCGGGTTATATACGGGACTTGCCTTGTCGGTGCTAGTTTCGGCGTTATCCGTGCTGCTATCGTTAAGGTATCAATCCCGGACGATCTGCTCCCTTGGCTTGGTTGGGGGGTATCTGCCGTTAATTTCCTACATGGTTTACTTCGGGCTTGAAGGTTCGGCTGTATATGTTGCGATGATCTATTTGTTGCTGCTGAACGGAATTATTGGGTTTATTTCATTTGGTAAACGGTGGCCGATTGTGCATTATATCAGTTTTCTGTTCAACACACCGTCCATGCTCATCCTGTTATGGCTCTCACCAAGTGAGAAGGTCGGCATGCTGTATTCCGTTGTGACATTTGCTTTATATCTCGGCATTACACTGGCGTATCCCTTCAGACATCGGGTGAAATTAACGTGGTGGGACTTCGCACTGCTGGCCATGAATACAAGCATCAGCTGCCTGATGTTGTATGTATTGTTCGATGCAGCGGGATGGAATGACGCACAGGGCTTGCTTGCTCTGATTTTCGCTCTGGTTTATCTCGGGCTCGCCCGATTTGTACAGCAGAGGATGCCGCAGGAGAAGCAGACCCGTCTATTGTTCTACGTCACTTCCCTGACCTTTGCGATTCTGATTATACCGTTCCAATTTGGGGCAAAGTGGCTGTCCATGGGCTGGCTGATTGAAGGGGTTCTGCTGGTTACGCTCGGACATTTGAAGCGATTCAAGCTGGTAGAGCGTGCCGGATGGGGAATCGTGCTGCTGTGTATCTTCACCTTTGTGTACTATGACGTTCTGGTGCTGTTCATCATGGGGGAGCAATCGTATTTCATGCTAAAATACTCCTGCATCACGCTGGGCGCGCTGCTTATTACACTGTATTACGCCCTGGATCGCAATGGCTCTTTGTCCCAGGAGAAATACCACTATAGCCTGACAGAACTCGGCTTCCTGAATGCATTCAAGTACATCACACTCGCCAATCTGTGGATATACGTGCTGTATGAATCGAATGAATTGTATATGAAAGCCGTCGATGACTCATTCCTGTTATACCTGTTCTACAAGTGGCTGATGTTCGCTGCCTTGACCATTGCCATGGCGTATGGATTGGGCAAAGTAAAGCTGCTGCGTGATCGGATTGTTCAGTATTATGTCATCTTCCTGCATGCCGTAGGCTGTTGTATCGCACTGGCGGTAACGCTGTCCATGCCGGCACTTCAGCCGGATGTTCAGCAGCATACCGCAGCTGAAATTGTTGGCTTGCTCGTGTTGATCATCTTTAACGTGGGCGTGTTCTTTGCAGGAAGGGATCTGCTGATTGCGGCAATCCGCGGGCAGTTCAAGAGCATTGAGTGGTATCCGGTGATCGCAGGGGTTTATCTACTGGGTGTCATCACTGTATTCCTGACGATTCAGTTCCAATGGGGAGATATTGGGTTACTGTTCAGCCTGATCTATCTGCTGCTTGCGATCCTTTACATTGCCTATGGTTTCAGGAGAAAATATGTGATGATTCGGCGCCTCGGTCTGGGCCTGACGTTGTTTTCCACCGGGAAAATGGTGTTCTATGATGTGGGACTGCTCACATCCGGCAGCAAGATCATTGCTTATTTCAGCTTTGGCATACTGCTGCTTGGGATTTCCTATCTGTATCAGAAGGTGTCGAGCCGGATGGACGAAATACAGGCCAGAGAGACCGAACTGCCTAATGATTTGAATGAGCCAGAGGACGAAAAAAACTAATCTTAGGATAGCCGATGCAGCATTCACCATATTTTGGGGAGGGACAGCACATGGGATTTGACCTGAGTATCATGTTATGGCAGTTGTTATGGATTGCTGGTCCTATAGCTCTCATTGTGTATGGCTGGAGGAAATTTGGCATCAGGAAAAAGCGCCGCTGAAGACAGGTAATTCCGCAGCAACATCACTTTTGAAAGAAGTCATGATCCGGTTAGCTTATCAGTATGCATATCCATAAATAAGCATTGAAATGAGGCTCTTGAGCGCTACTTTTTAGCGTCCAGGGGCCTTATTCTGATGAACGGATTAGGATCTGATCCTCATCTAACATGGCATGACCCAGCATAAGATGACATTCGTGAAACGTTTTTTGTGGTGATCACGTTATAATAGAGTATACTTACGGCTGGGTGTTCAGTTGCAACCATGAAGTTTCGGTTGTGGTGGTGCCTTTAAGTGACTCTCCGGGATTATCATTGATGCGGGAGAGCACTGTTAATGTAATAGACAGGGTGAAGGCGAGCAGCACATATATGAAAATGCTTTTTTTATTCATGGTGAGGTACCTCTCTTGTTGATGGGCTAAGGCGTGCATACGACGGTTATGAGAAAAAAGGCACAACGTCTGGTATAGTAGAGAAAAGCATATAACGATGCCTGTATACACTATATAAATTATTATGACTGCAAACAATGGAACAAATCTGATGAATTTATCATTATTTATGAACGGAACGCTCATAGAGGATAGAGTGATATTTGAAGGTGGGAGAATAACATGCGGGAGACGGCAAAAATCGTCATTCGTACGCCAGGGCAGGAAAGTGACGGTTCGTTCGCTTATGTCAGCCAGGGGCGCTCCATTACAGTGGGGCGTTATACGGGTGGAGATGAATTGGACTTGTCTGTCTACAATCAGTTGATATCGAAGCGGCATTGCCGCATTCATTATGATGAGCAGCATCAGCTGTGGATTGAGGATCTGGATAGCAAAAATGGCACGGAATTGAACGGGCAGCGCCTCGTTCCCTATGAGAAATACCCCTTTGCCGAGGGAGACAGCCTGACTCTGGTCAACGGCTTGATCCAGCTTCGCACAGAGGGAGATCTTGAAGAGACGAGAGAGTATCGGATATCCGATCTGCTGGGTGAGGGCGTGCGTTTACAGGATCACCTGCAAACCGTGCAGATTGGCGAGGTGGAGATTCCACTGTCCAAGAAGGAGTACCAGCTGTTCAAGCTGCTGTACAGTCAGTTGGATCACTTTGTGACCCGGGAGCAGATTGTCGGGCAAGTGTGGCCGGAGCGAAGCATGCTGGAGAGTGAGTCGGTAGGCATTGACGAGATTAACTCGCTGATCTACCGGACGAATCGCAAGCTGGGGGTTCATTTTACAATCAAGTCGGTCTACAAAAAAGGGGTATACATGAAGTCCCATGTACCGGATTGAATGCGTGGAATGAGCAGCAGGATGGAATGAGAGTAAACCATAATGGAATAAAAAGAAGGAAGCTTCTGCCAGGTCTTGTTTGGACCCGGAGAAGCTTCTTTTGTTATGATGAAGGTGCGATTACCACTTTTTTTATTAAATCCAAAGGGTTGAGGTTATGTTCATATTTCAATTTATACCATGGCTGATTGCTGTGGTGACACTTATATCTGTGATATCTATCGTGCTGGTCAGTTGGAAAAACGGAATCTCGCCGATGCCGACTTCTCGCCTCGTCAGGCAAACGGTCATCCGGGAGGTTAATCGTATTCCAGGCTACGGCGATGTTATTGAAGCGGGCTCCGGGTGGGGAACGTTGGCAATGGACGTGGCTAGGCATTGCCCTGGTAAACGGCTTACGGGTATTGAGAATTCAATCGTTCCCTTGTGGGTTTCCCAATTGTTTGCTTTTCTAAGTGTCCGCTTGCGGAGATTGAAGGGAAAACGCCATTCTCTGGAGGGACGGCTGCGATTTGTTCGTGGCAACATCTATACCCGTTCATATGAACATGCAGATTGTGTTATCTGTTACTTATTCCCTGGTGCGATGGATCGGCTCGTGGACAAATTCAGCCGTGAGCTGCCGCCAGGAGCAAAGGTAATTAGTGTCTGTTTTGCACTTCCAGGCAAGGTGCCCCTACGGACAATCACGTGCCGCGATACGTTGCGGACCAAGGTGTATGTGTATACGTTCTGAGCGCTAACGAACCTAGGAGAGCTTAAAAGGTGGATAATCAAGGAATGCAACGTTTAACGAACTTCAGTAACGTTATTCCATCATCATATGGGGTCAGAACCTAAAAAATCGGCCCAATCGACGAAATAACGTCTATGTGATTCGTTAGATCCCAGACCTGGACAAATGGGAGCGAATAGCGTGTACCAGGTTCTTTAGGGCAAAATAACGATAACAAGGGATGCCCCCGTCATATTTATGACTATGGGACATCCCTTGTTTTTAAATCGCTTTTTTATATAGGTTTTTATGAACTGAAGTTTTATCTTACTTCGCGGTATCCGTAGTGCCTGTTGTTCCTGTGATATCAGTTGTTGTACCCGATGTACCGGACTGCGTTCTGTTTCTACCGCCTCCAAATCCGCCTTGGCCACCGCCTCCACCAGGACCGCCCATACCTGAACGGGCGGTGGTTACACCAGATTCGTTAACCCAAGTTACATTGCTTGTGGATTGGAAGGCAACCACTTTGGTTCCACCGCTATACGTCCCGTCTGTGTAAAGTCCATCCACTGCTGTGCCAGTTGAAGTTCCGCCGGAATAGATCACGTAAGAACCGTCTTTTTTCAGATCCGGAGAGCTAACCACAACAGATTGATAATCTTTCGCTGGAGCAAAGGTCAGGATATTATTTCCTTCACTGTCTTCCACATGTACCAGTGTTCCTGCTTTTTGCGTTTCAGGATACGTCATCACAATGGTGTTTTGAGTGGATGTGTCAGATGTACCTTGCGCCATACCGGAGCTGCCGGCTGCTACCAGATACCCACCGCTCATCACGAATGTACCATCGTAGTCGAGTGGGCCATTGCCATCGTTCGTTGGACCGTTCACAAGGACGGTTCCGTCTGTCATGTAGATGGAGCCATTTGAATCCAGTCCATCGCCGCCAGCATTGACGGTGAGGGAACCGCCGTTGATATGAAGCTCACTGCTGCTGGCAGATTCACCCGGCATACCACCTGGAGCACCGCCTTGTGGGCGAGTATTGCTATTCGCGTCTGTACTTTGATTGGACTGATCTGTAGTTGATGTTGTTCCAGTCGTCTCTGTAACAGAAATGTTGGAGACTGTAGTTGTATCGGCTGCTTGAGTGCTATCATCTGCAGTGGTTGCTGCATCCGCATCAACGTCAGTTGCAGTTATTTCACCGGAAGCATTCACGCCATCATCTGATGCAGTTACATCCACATCCCCATCGTTCAGGGTGATGATTGCACCTTCAAGGCCTTCATAACTCTTGGCAATCACGATCGTTCCGCCGTTAATGGTAAGTGCCTGATCTGCATGAATGCCGTCATCACCGGATTCAATGCTGAACTTGCCGTCGTTCACCGTCACATTGTTGTTGCTGTGCAGGGAATCATCCATGGAAGCGATCGTATACGTACCGCCATTGACGGTAAGGTCAGCCCCGGCTTTAAGTGCTTTGGCACTCGTCGTTTCTTCTTCTGTTGTTGTTGTGCTTGTGTCTGCATCTGCATTGGAATCAACAGGTGCTGTTGCATTGGTCGAGCTGGATGGAGCTACGCCTGTTGCGTTCGTTCCATCATTGCTTGGCATACCGGCAGGTGGTTCTCCATCAGGTGGTGTGCCCATATCGGTTGGAGGTGTACCGCCACCCCATCCACCGCCACCGCCGCCAAATGGCCCTTCTTCTACTTTGGCTGGTGCATTGGCACTGCCGCCTCCGGTTACGATGTTATATGTGCCGCCATCGGTAACCAATGCGGTCTCCGCTTGAATGCCGTCGCTACCGCTGTTGATGTTGAATGTACCTCCAGCAATGGCAACGAATCCTTTGGTTGTATCCGTATCGTTTGTGGATTTGATGCCGTCACCTTCTGAATTAATGGTAATTGTACCGGCTTGAATCGCTACCATATCTTTACCTTTGATGCCGTCATCGGCAGATTTGACGTTGATTGTGCCACTGATGATTTTCAAATCATCCTTGCTCGTAATACCTTCATTGTAATTCCCTGTAACCGTCAGCTTGCCTGTACCATTGAACGTCAGATCTGCCTTGCTGAAGATGGCTGCATCCGGCTCATCCGTTGTATCGTCGGCATATACGTATGTCTTGCCATCGGAGACAGCATTCTCGGTTCCTTCCTCCAGCGTAATGATGGCTTTGCCCGCTTTCTGGATATAGATGGCTGCACTGTCGTTATCATTGATGGTTGCCCCGTTTAATACCAGATGTACGGTACCCTTATCTGCAACATTGACTACAATCTGTCCATCCGTAAGCTTGCCGCTAAGCACATAGGTACCCGCTGCGGAGATGGTTACCGATCCGTTTGCTGCTTTTGCACCTGATCCTGTGATGGAAGCGGTCGTACCGTTCAACTTGATCGTTGTGGAATCCGTTGCACTCCAGCTAACATTGGTATCGTCTGCATCCAGAGTGACCAGATCGGCATACTTCACCGAGGTTTGTTCACTAACGGATACGGTTTTAGTTGTCCCTGTCGTTGACACTGCGGCATTTGCGGTGCTGCTGGTTGCTGCCGGAGAGCTGCATGCTGTAACCATTGCCGTAATCATCGCGACGGACCACAGTTTGCTGCCAGTTATAATTTTCTTTTTCATATTATATCGTTCCCTTCGAATTTTAATATTCAGTGGTTGTTGGACTCATGGTTAACGAGATATCCAGATTACCGTTACGGGTACGGATCATATCGAGAAATTCTTTTTGATTGACACTTTCATGAATGTTGACGTTGTAGACCAGCTCGTACAGACTGCCAAGCTCGGTTGTTCTGATTTTTTTAAGCTCATGCACGACATTGAATTTGTGGAATACTTCGTCGAGCGCTTCTTCGTAACTCAGATTCTCGGGAATGGTCACTTTCAATGTTTTTTGCTGGCTTTTCTTCGCTCCGAAGTTGAAGCGGCTCAGGACAAACATCAGTACACACAGAATGATGGTAAACAGTACGGCATAACCGAATGCGCCTACACCGCAGGCAAGACCGGAAGCCATGGTGAACAAAACGTAAGCAATGTCTTTCGGGTCACCAGGCGCACTTCTGAATCGGATGATGGAGAAGGCACCGGCCAGGCTGAATGCACGGGCAATGTTGCTGCCGATCAGAAGAATGATAATGGCTACGATGACGGGCAAGACAACCATCGTTAGCGTAAAGCTCTGGGAGTACGTGCTTTGATTCGTCTTCATGTATGTCAGGCTGATAATGGCCCCCATAATGATGGCAAGGCCGATGGTAACGATGGCATTGCTGAAGGTCAGAGTTGTATCGGTTAGTGCGGAACTAAAGATGGAATCAAGCATACAGGACACGCTCTCTTTCTGTGATTGTTTTTTCTTGTTGGATGGATGGGTTGAAATCGGTACCCGGCAGCAATTCTCGTTCAGTCTGGTAGTTCAGATTGGTTGTTCTGGCCAGATGTCTGTACTCATTGCCATATTTCGAGAAGCCGGTGCGATAAAGACCGTGTTCGGATAACAGTTGGGAGAGCCACATCGGAACGGTTTTCTCGGCTTTGACTTCCATCAGCCAGCGCCCGTCTTTCACCAGCGGCTCACCGTAATCTCCCTGCTCCAGCTTCAGATCGTATCTGCGACTGCGGATGTTGGTATCAAAGGTGATGCGGAGATCGCGGCTGTTCTTATCGAACAGAGCCTTACGTTCATACGCCAGGTATACCTTCGGTTCGAGATCGTACAGCCGTAGGAAGTACTTAATTTCTTCGAGGACCTGTTTGTTCATGTAATCCGCCAGATCAGGTGCCTTGCCTGTCTGAACGAATTCGTATGCCTCGTCCAGCTTCAGGGCAGTTCGGCGTTTGTTCACCAGGCCAAACACTTTCTTTTTGATCTCCAGATAGACCTTCGCATTTTGTTCAGGTACTCCGTATGCCCGCAGTCTCAGCTTCTCCTTGTATTTGGGCTTGGAGAGACTGGCGCGGATCAGGGAATCCTGCGGAGTGTCGAAGTACAGGTTGCTGATGGAGTAGAACTCGTGTTTCTTGTTAAAGGCGTCCAGCTCCATATATTTCAGCAGGTCGGTGTAAAAGTTCTCGTATTGCTCATCTGTCAGGAGATACTTGCTCTCATATCGGTTGAATACTTCAATTGCCATTGGGATTCAGTCCTTTCATCCATGTTTTGTATGTTTTGTTTCCTCGTGTATTGCTTCCATGTCTGTATCTTAGAGCGCCAACCTTGAATGAATCTTAAATGATTTTACATTCCGTTGATCTTTTTTTACTTTCCTTTAATAGTCCGCGAAAAAAGTTGAATTAAGATTGATTCAAGGTTCGGTTGCTACAATCGTTGGTATAATAGATTGACATATATCGAAACCAATTCATGCAGAGGAATGAAGAACCGATGAGAATACTTATTGCGGAAGATGAGGTTCATTTGGCAGAAGCCGTATCGCAAATATTGAAAAAACACAATTACTCTGTAGACATGGTGCATGACGGGAGATCGGGTCTGGATTATGCGTTGAGCGGAATCTATGATCTATTACTGCTCGACATCATGATGCCGGAAATGGACGGGATTACCGTGCTGAAGAAACTGCGCAGCGAAGGCAATCATACGCCTGTCATTCTGCTCACAGCCAAAGGAGAAATTTCAGACAAAGTGACCGGGCTGGATTATGGAGCCGATGATTATATAGCGAAGCCCTTTGCGACGGAGGAATTGCTCGCCCGGATTCGGGCCGCTCTGAGAAGGAAGGGAGAAGTTGTTCCGGAGGATGGACTGAAGTTCGGTGACATCGAACTGAATACGACGCAGCTGAAGCTGAGTGTGCAAGGCAAGGAAATCAAGCTGAATTTGAAGGAAAATGAGCTGCTGGAACTGCTGATTACGCGCAAACAGGCCATTACCTCCAAAGAGCAGATTATTGAGAAGTTGTGGGGTTTCGATTCGGAAGTGGAGTATAACAATGTGGAGGTGTACATCTCGTTTTTGCGCAAAAAATTAACCTTCCTGAACTCTTCGGTCCGCATCAATACGATTCGGGGTGTGGGGTACGTACTTGAGGTGACGTCCTGATGTTCAAGAAACTCAGAAACCGATTTCTGATCGTGAACCTGGTATCCATCTCGATTATGATGCTGGTTGCCTTTGCCACGATCTACATGATTACGTACCAGAATGTGCAGCGGGAAACCAACATGGAGCTGTTCAAAGTATCGGATTTCTATCATGGCCCGTACAATTCCACCAAAATGCAGCGTGGAGAAGATCGGGATTCGGGAACGGGGTCCCCCCCATCTGATTCTATAGAAAACGGAGCTCCAGGGAGTGATCCGAATTCACCGCCAGGGCGTTCCGTGTCGTTCATGATCAAGACAGACACTGCATGGACAATTACGGATACGCACTCCAGATTTGATATGGACGACACGTTCTATACCGAAGCATTGCAAAAGGTGGATAAAGTCGACAACTTGGACCGGAAAACCGGTCAGTTTACGCTGGATGGGACGGACTGGGCTTATGTAATCGATCCGAGCAGCACCGGGCACATGATTGTTTTCATTGATGTGACAGCCCAGCAGGGCATTCTTACCAATCTGATCTATACGTTTGCCATCGTTGGGTTAATCATGATGATCGTTATCTATTTCCTCAGCCGCTACTTCGCCAATCGTTCCATTACTCCGGTCAAGGAAGCCTTTGAGAAACAAAAACAGTTTATAGCCGACGCCTCGCATGAACTGAAAACGCCGCTGGCCATCATTAATACCAATACGGATGTGTTACTCGCGAACCGGGAGGATACGATTGAGAATCAGGCCAAATGGCTGCATTATATCAAGTCTGAAACGGAACGTATGTCGGGACTGACCAATGATCTGCTGTATCTGACCGAAATCGACGACTCCCGTTCCACGATGATTCATGCCAAGTTCAATATGAGCGATGCGGTCGAGACGATCATATTGACAATGGAAGCGGTGATTTTCGAGAAAAATATATCCCTGGACTACAGCATTGAGCCGCAGCTCATGGTCCATGGCAACAGCGAACAGATCAAGCAGGTCATTCTGATTCTGCTCGATAATGCCGTGAAATACTCCAGAGCTAAAGGCTCGGTCAACGTATCGTTGAAGAAACAGAACAACGACGTCGTGCTGGCCGTTTCTAACACAGGAGAGGGCATCGCACCTGAACATCTGGACCGGATCTTCGATCGCTTCTATCGAACGGATGCCTCCAGAGCACGGAAACATGGTGGGCATGGTTTGGGTCTTGCCATTGCAAGGTCAATCGTGGATCAGCACAAAGGTGAGATTTACGCACGCAGTGTGGTAGGGGAAGGCGCGACATTCTACGTACGTTTATCGTAAGGATAAGGAATAAGGCATGTCTGTTAAGGGTAAACCTATGCTACAATGGCAACAGTATGTATGAATCAAGGAGCTGACTGTAACGTGACTGAAGCAAATTCATTGAATGAACAGGAAATGAAGGCATATATTGCGGAGAAGACGAAGGCAAGCGAAGCAAATATCGCTCTTGTCCTGAAGCATGAGCAAGCGTACATTAACAAGGCACATGAAAATGCCAAAGGCGACGTGGATATCGACGGTGATGATCTGGCCGACTACATCCTGAGTCGCAAAGATGTGAAGCTGGACGAACTGACCGTTGAAGGCATTCTGGATGCCGAAATGGACTATTTAATGGAAAAAGGTCTCGCAGGTTACGTGGATTAACACTTTCCATACGTTCAACGACGTAACGAATCTCAGATGCGTATTGTCTCTCTTTCCTCGATGGGCCTGTCCATTCGTAGGGATCCCAGTGAAAAAGCGTGTCTGGAGTTCGACAATGTAAGTGTAGATGTTTGAATTCAAAACAATGACCTCAGCCTCCACGTTACGGTGGATGTTGAGGTCATTTTTGACATTCATCGGGACGAGCCTTATAGGTAAGCCCCGTTACTAAGCACTCTTTTTCCCACTACCTGCTTATTGGCCCATCATACCGCCATCGACCGTATAGAGTGAAGCAGTGACATAAGAAGCTTCTTCGGACAACAGGAAGTTCATGATAGCCGCGACTTCTTCCGGTTCACCATAGCGGCCCATCGGAATGCTGGATACGGTAGCGGATTGATAATCTTCCACATTACCGGAATTAGCCTCGATTTGGCGCATCATGCGGGTATTAATGGTGCCTGGCAATACCGCGTTAACCCGTATACCATAAGGCGCAAGTTCATTCGCTGCTGTGCGGGTGAGGCCAATAACAGCATGTTTGGACATAATATAGGGAGAGACGGCTGGGGCTCCCATCAGACCTGCAAGGGAAGAGGTATTCAGAATGGCGCCTGATTTTTGTTTTTTCATGACAGGGATAATATTCTGCAAACCAAGGAAGACTCCACGTACATTGACGTTATATACAAGATCGAGGGCATCAACGCTCAGGTCTTCGATCAGTCCGGTTGGACCTTCAATCCCGGCATTGTTGGCAAAATAATCGATTCGTCCAAATGTATCCAGCGCTTGCTGCACATAGTTTTTTACATCGGCTTCCTGAGACACGTTGGCTTTCACCGCAATGACGTGTTCCTTGTCGAGTTCCAGATCCGTGATGGTTTGCTGGATGGCTTCTTCGTTCAGATCAACCAGTACCAGATTAATTTTGCGTTCAGCAAGGCGACGTGCCAATTCTTTACCGATGCCTCCGGCTGCTCCTGTAATAACGGCTGTTTGGGTATAGGATGTACTCATGAATGTTCCGCTCCTTCTATCATTAAGATCAGGTGAACTGTGAAAAAACAGTGAACCTGTCGTCTATCGTTCCTATCTCAATGTTAAGATATACATAGAAATGTGACAATCATCATTGACAACGCATATGTCAGCTATCGGACAGAGATGTAAGCGGTGTTCATTTAGGTTACAATAATGGACAGAGGAGGTGGAAATGTTGATTATCGAACACCCTCAGGATCGGAGAGCACGAAGAACGCAGGATGCTATCATTGCTGCGGCAGTTTCTTTGATATTGGAAAAGGGAGCTGAAGCCGTCACGATTCGTGACATTACGGAGCGGGCGGATTACAACCGGGGAACGTTCTATTTACATTTTCCCGGCAAACCCGAGCTGCTGCAATTTATTCTGGATGATTTCATGCAGGGAGTAGGACGAGCTTATGCTTCACCTTATGCGGAGTTAAAAGAAGTGGATATGACGGCATTGCTGCCATCAACGATGCCTGTGTTTAAATATATTGAAGCGCACCAGGACATCTTTCGAGCCTTGATGACGATGCATGGTGATATGGCTTCCCGGTTAAGTAACATGTTCCGCGCCTATTTAACAGAAGACTTCATTCTCGTAACTGAAGACAGCGAATACACCATTAATTACGATATTATGCTGAGTTATCTTGTTTCAGCAACGGTTGGCGTCATTATGCACTGGGCGGAGATTGGGTTCAAGTATTCTTCCCATTATATGGGGGAGCAGCTGACTGCACTGATAAACATCAAACCGACCCGTCTCCTGATTGAACCAGGGCAGAAGGGTCGGACGATTCATGAACGCAAGCTCCAGGACTGATTAATGTGTTCGGTTGTTTTATTCCCAGGGATAACTAACGGTGAGGAAGTCGGCGAAATTCTTACTTTCTTCCCGCCGTTGTTTCCGCATGGCCGCTCGAGCTGGAGCAGTCTCGTATAATTTCTTCTCTTCCTCCGTCTCCGGAATGATGCGAGGAACGATAAGTTTGCGGTTATTTTCATCCAAAGCAACAAAGGTGAGGAATGCGGTCGCTGCAATCTTCTTCTCCCCCGTCTTCAGATCCTCGCGGATTACCTTCACAAAAATTTCCATCGAACTTCGTCCCGTCCATGATGCGAAGGATTCCAACGTCACCGAATCCGTCGGATTAATCGGATACAAGAAATCGACCGAATCGGTGGAAGCTGTGACGGTATTGACCCGGCATAACTTGGATGCGGCAATCGATGCGATGTCATCGATGTAGGACATGAGTTTGCCGCCAAACAACGTATTATGATTATTTACATCGGTTGGGAACACTCTCGCCGTCTTAAAACAACGTGTTTCACGCACATACTTTCTCTCCACTTGATCAAACTCCGTAGGTTTAGGTATCTCTCTCATTCTTTATGGTCCTCCTGACAGTATGGCTGATGTACTCTGCAAGACTTGCTGTGTCCATCGTCTCTATATGTTAGTTCTAGTATAGTTGTCGGTCATATTCATATTCAAGTGAACCATGAATCAAAAAAACCGCCAGGCGGGACCGGCGCCCTGGCGGTTTGATGCTGTATATTAAGCCTTGGCTTTGAAAATGCCAGACGGTCCGCCAACAGGCAGGAACGTGTAGCCAAAATGAGCATTCAGTACAGAAGCGCCTGTGCCGTACAACGACACGATTCCGATTCCCATTTCAGCATAAGCAGCAATGGTATGGAAGATATGAGGAGCTACGCCGAAAGCGTCAAAGGTCAGGCCAAGGAACAGGAAGTCAATGAGAATAAAAATGATGAGCAATACTTTGTTGGCTTCAACGGCACCCAGTGTCATAAACAGGGTGAACACGAGGTATCCGGCAAAAGCAAATCCGAGCTGCTTGCCATCTGCCTGTTCCGCAAGAGTGGAGCCAAACACGCCCATTTTGATCAACCAGTTGGCACCCATGGCGAACCAGAAGAATGCGTATGCGCCGAAGGCAGTTGTACCAAATGTATTGTTGCGTTTGGAATCTTGAATACAAGCGAACAGCTGGGCAAAGGCACCGAGGAAAATCGCCCAAGGAATGGCGTAACTAAGGCCATCTGTAATGCCAAGCTTTTGGGAGGAAGCGACCAGAGTAACGATAGCCAACCCAAATAATCCCATCGCGCTGGGATCGGCGTTTATGATTTTGACTTTAGTCTGTGAATCAGTTTGCATGGTGTTGATGAGCCTCCAAATAATCAAATCAGGATGATCCGCTAGAAGCTGAACCGTCCTCTATATTTCTTAATTCGCATCCGCCTGGTCCGGACACACACATCGCCCTATTGTACCTGAATGAATTAAGTATGAAAAGGGATTTTATTACCTTTTGGAGCATTATCCGATCCCTTGTAAGGCTTGTGGTAGAGATCAAGAATGAAGAGATCGGTTTATTGGTGGAAAAAGACGGAAAATTACATGTTCATTCCCTGGAAGAAGGGATAGTATCGAGGAGTAATGTAACCGCTTACTTAAAAGTTTTACCATCGTTCTGGTTGTAATCATTCAATGATGAGGAAACGAAAGGATGGGTGTTCATGATCGCGAAGACGCGGCAAGTTGGCTTGGTTTTGCTCCTATGGGTATTTACCATTTCCAGTCTGGGGTGGGGGAGCCTGTTTGGCACACCAACAGCAAGTGCAGCCGTATCGGCTGATGAAGCTGCGGGAGGAGGCACTTATAAATTTGACTTTGGTTCAGGAGCTGTTGCGAATGGATATACAGGCGTGGACGCAGCGTCTGCATATTCCAAGGAACGTGGCTATGGATTCACCGATGTGTCCAAGGTAACGGTGCAGGATCGGGGTATAAGTGATCCGATCAAATCGGATTTTGCCACAATTGCTGATGGGAGCGGATTTAAGGTAGATCTGCCGAACGGTGACTATACCGTCTCCTTTGTCGCTGGTGACAGTGCAGGCAGCACGGATATTGCGATCAAAGTGGAGAGCATGAGCAAGGTTCAACAGAACACCAAGCCAGCGGGTGAATATCTGGAGATGAGCTTCGATATTGCACTGGTGGATGGGCAGATGAACTTTGAATTCTCCGGAAAGGCCGCCAATATCAATGCACTTGTGATCACCAAACAGCAGGAACGCGAAGCAGGTAACAAACCTGCTGTGTACCTTGCAGGTGACTCCACGATGCAGACCTATAACCCATATTGGGAACCCCAAGCGGGTTGGGGGCAAATGTTCCCGTCCTTTTTCAGTGATGCCGTGGAGATTAAAAACCATTCCATCGGTGGACGCAGTTCCAAATCCTTTATTTTTGAAGGCCGATTGGATGAAATTCTGCGCCTCATTCGTCCGGGAGATTATCTGTTCGTGCAGTTCGGACACAATGATGCAACGATCAGTGTTCCTGACCGCTATGCTTCACCCGCCGATTACAAAAACTATCTGAAAACCTACATAGACGGCGTGCAGCAGCGGGGAGCTACGCCAATTCTGGTAACGCCCATGGGTCGTAGGGACTTTAACGCAGACACAGGCAAGTTCAATGTGTCCTTCCCTGAATATGTGCAGGCGATGAAGGAAGTAGCTTCGGAGAAAAATGTGAAGCTGATCGATCTGAGCGCACTCAGCATTGCGTACTATGATTCCATTGGACCGGAAGCGACATTGTCTGTCTTCCTCCATGTATCACCAGGTATCTATCAGGCGTTCCCGAATGGGGCAACGGATAATACCCACTTCCAGGAATACGGAGCGATTCAGATCGCCCGTCTGGTTGCAGGTGCGGTTCGCGATCTGGACCTGCCCTTATCGGAAGCGGTCCAGGATGCCGAAGTTCCGGTTGAATTGCCAGCCAAACCTGCAGGGTTGAAGGCAGGCAGCATCAGCAACGCCGGAGCGGTATTGAAGTGGACGGCAGATGACACCGCAGACATCTACAAAGTGTACCGCAAACTTTCAACAGAGCCGGAATCTGCCTACAAGCTGGCAGGAACGGCAACTGTACCTACTTTAACGCTGAGCGGTTTGGTTGAAGGCAATTCGTACACAGTTCGAGTAACCGCTGTGAATGGCCGTGGGGAATCCGATCCTTCAGATGAAGTCAGCTTCACCACCAAGTCGGCAACGTATCGATATGACTTTGGCCCGGCAGGTTCTCCAGTCGCAGAAGGGTATACGGAAGTCAATCGGAATACGCTGTATACGCCAGAACGTGGTTATGGCTTAACGTCTTCGGCCAATATGGCGGATCGGGATCGTGGCAGTGCGACGGATAACCTGCGTCGTGACTTCGTGATCTATTTTAACGGCTCATATGAATTCAAAATCGATCTGCCGAATGGTACCTATTCGGTCAAGACGTACACGGGGGACTGGATTGGTTCAGCAAAAACCAACATTAACATCGAAGGCAAAGATTATGGAACCGTATCTTCCGGTGCCAAGAATATAGCCGAAAAAGTGATCAACCAGATTACTGTCCAGGATGGGCAGATGAATCTGCTCTTCAGTGGGGCTACGGCGCATCTCAACGGACTTGAGATAACACCTGTATTGGTGGCCCCTTCCCATCTGAAACTGGATGGGCTCGATCTGGAGAGTGATCCGATCACTGCTGCATTGTCATGGGACGCTATTATGGATGACGTACAGTATAAGGTATACCGTCAGTCAACTGGGGCGGCCAAGGCCGAGTTGCTGGCAACTACGGATACATCAACTTATACCGATAACAAGGTCGACCTGGGCATGGATTATGTATACACGGTAACGGCTGTGGATCGTACAGGTACAGAATCGGTAGCCTCCAACGCATTGTCTGTATCCACGATTGATTCATCTGTAGACAAGGCAGAGGTTCCCTCAGGTCTGTCGTTACAAAGCATCAACAAAAATGACGTCTCCTTCCGTTGGACGGAATCAGCAGGAGCGCGTGCATATCAAATCTATCGTGCTGTGAAGCAGGATGGGCCGTATGATCTAATCGCTCGCACCAAGGAGACGGCATACACAGACTCCACCATTCTCAGCACGATTCCTTATTTTTATAAAGTGGCGTCTGTGAATGCGGGTGGGGTATCCGAACTGTCGACTGTACTCGAAACACCTGTAGCAACGACGCTGAATCGTGAAATGGAATATCTGGACCGTGCTCCGGTCGCTGTAAAAACAGAGAACGGCAACTATATTGGCTGGCGCATGCTGGGCCTGGATGCCGAGACGATTGCTTTCAATCTGTATCGGGATGGTGTGAAGCTTAACGATGAACCGATAACGGGAAGCACCAACTTTACGGATGTGGAAGGCACGGATACATCCAATTACCGTGTCATGACGGTACAAAACGGCATTGAAAAAGCGGCAACGAAGGAATTCGGCGTTTGGCAGGAGCAATATCTGTCTGTACCTCTGCAAAAGCCTGCCGATGCATATACGAAAGACGGACAGCCGTATTCGTATTATGCGGGTGATGCCAGCGTGGGCGATGTCGACGGGGATGGCGAATATGAGATTGTTCTGATGTGGTCGCCAAATAACGGTAAGGATAACTCGCAATCCGGCTATACCGGTATTGTCTATATGGATGCCTACAAGCTGGATGGAACAAGACTCTGGCGCATCAATATGGGGCCGAATATTCGTGCGGGTGCGCACTACTCTCCATTCCTGGTCTATGACTTTGATGGCGACGGCAGAGCTGAACTGATGATGCGTACCGCAGATGGTACTATCGATGGACTGGGGAAAGTCATTGGTGACGCCAATGCAGACCACCGGAACAGTTCGGGCTACGTCCTGCTTGGTGATGAATTTTTGACGGTGTTCGACGGTGAAACCGGGGCTGCCCTGGATACGGTAGAATATGATCCGCCGCGTGGAGATGTAGCTTCATGGGGCGATGGCTATGGAAACCGGGTGGACCGCTTCCTGGCAGCAGTGGCGTATCTGGACGGTGAACATCCAAGTGCCATGTTCAGCCGTGGATATTATACCCGCACCGTGCTTGCGTCCTATAATTTCCGAGATGATAAGCTGAGCAAAGTATGGCGTTTCGACTCCAATGATGAAGGTTACGGCGAATACGCAGGCCAAGGTAACCATAATCTCTCGGTTGCAGATGTGGATGGCGATGGTAAGGATGAGATTACATTTGGCGCAATGGCTATTGATGATGATGGCAAACCGCTCTACAATACAAAGCTCGGTCATGGCGATGCCATGCATCTGAGTGATCTGGATCCGACTCGTCCAGGATTGGAAGTGTTCGACGTACACGAACATAAAGATTCGCAGTACGGTATGGAAATGCGTGATGCCGCTACAGGAGAGATTCTCTGGGGTGTATTTACAGGCATTGATACCGGACGCGGCATGGCTGCTGATATTGATCCGAATTATCCGGGATCGGAAGTGTGGGCCGCGACGATCACCAATGCTGAACATATTCCAATCACCGGACTCTACAGTGCTCAGGGTGAACTGATCACGACGAAGATTCCATCGTCCACGAACTTCGGCATCTGGTGGGACGGTGATCTGCTGCGTGAGCTTCAGGACGATATTCGTATCGACAAGTGGGATTATGCGAACCAAACGACAGTGAATTTGCTGACGGCAACAGGCGCGGCTTCGAACAATGGCACCAAAGCCAACCCGAGTTTGCAAGCTGACCTGTTTGGTGACTGGCGTGAAGAAGTGATGTGGCGCAGTCAGGACAGCTCGGAATTACGTATTTATACGACGACAGATGAGACGGATGTGCGTATTCGCACGTTAATGCATGATCCGGTCTACCGCCTTGGGGTAGCTTGGCAAAATGTAGCCTATAACCAGCCGCCACATACCGGCTTCCATCTGGGAGTAGGCATGGAGCAGCCAGCGGCACCGAATATTCGTTATGTAGGTGCTCCGCAAGAAACAGAAGATACGACACCTCCGGTGATTACCGGCATGCCTGCGGAACAGATGAGTGAAGAGGATATACTTCGAGTTGGTGTGAAGGCAGAAGATCCGGAGTCTGGAATCACTCGTCTGGAATTGACTTGGGATGGTGAGGTCGTAGAACAGGGTGATGAGATTGCGCTGGCGGGTCTGGTGGGAAAACACATCTTTGCAGCCAAGGCAGTTAACGGCGCGGGGCTCATCACCGAGCTTTCCGTGGAAGTGACGGTCATTGCCGCAGACCAAGCCACAGGGGCACCAGGTGTACCTGCCTTGTCCGACGATAACCAGCATGGAGACGGTTTAGCGGATGGAACATACACCATCACGATGAATATGTGGTGGGGGAATAACGGAACACAGTATAAATTGTATGAGAACGGTGAACTGATCGATACCCAGAAGCTCGCGGCCTCAAGCCCTTCTGCCCAAAAAGCATCCACGGATATTTCGGGCAGAGCAAACGGTACGTATGTGTATACTTGCGAACTGATCAATTCAAAGGGAACGACCGAATGTACTCCCCATACCGTAACTGTGCGTGATGCAGCGCCAGCAAAACCGGTGCTCTCTCATGACAATTGGGATGGAGATGGAAACTACACCGTTACGATGAATATGTGGTGGGGCACAAATGCCACCTCCTATCGTCTGTATGAGAACGGTCAAGAGATCGACAGCCAACCGTTGACTGCTGCATCCCCGAATGCACAGACAGCAACAGTGGCGATCAACGACCGCGCACCTGGAGAGTATAAATACGTTGTGGAATGGATCAATGAAAGTGGATCGGTTTCCAGTGAATTGATTACAGTGAAGGTCACGCATTAATTAAACTGATCAAATGATGAAGCACCTCTCTATCGATATAGGGTAACCCCTTGGGTAGCCTGTAGATCGAGAGGTGCTTTTTTGTTTTTTAACATACACAATAATGACACAACTGTTTGATTATGAAGGTAGTGGGGGAAATTTGCTTGTAAACTTACAATCTTACCTTCAATAAGGCGCTCCAGAGCCATTTGTGGATCGCCCTCTAGAGATGGTATCAGTGACTATCAAAATTTGGAGAAGGATACAAAACATCCATGCCAACTATGCCATATGTTAATCCAACTATAGATTGACAGGAAAACCTAAAATGTAACACAGAAATAAGGAGGGATCAGACGCGATGGTTATGAGTTTGGAATTGAAAAATCAAATAGAGAAAGCCAGACATAACCTTCATATGTTGGTAGAGCATAACGAGGGCAGATTTGGACATCCCGATGTGCTTCAGCAGTCCATGGTACTGGATGAATTGATTAATGAGTATAATCGAATGAACTTAAGCAAGCCAAGGGCTTGATGGATATAGATGCACTTTTAGGCAATTATGCGCGCATGATAATAGCTGGAATAGACAGCAGGAAGAACGAATGCTGAATCAATTCCAGTACGATCATACGCGCATATTTTTTGTTACTATTTAATGCAACAACCGCTTGGCTTCCAGATACAGCACCTGAACGAACTTTTTCGTATTAATGCGGGTCTGGGACAAGGAGGGCTCCACATTGTTTTGCAGTTCCAGCATTTTTTTGCGAATTTCCGTAAAATCAAAGAACTTTGACGCGTAATTCTCAAACTTAGGATGGGTATAATCTGTGAGACCGAGCGATACGACATGGCTTAATGTTTGGAAAATGGCACGGCGTACGCGCTGTTCGGATGCTTTGATCTCCTTTGTCACTTCCGCTGGTGAAGCATCGGCACCCAATTTGCGCAGGGCAACATTCTGGAAGATATCCTTAAGTGACGGGAACGTGTATGGAGAGAGCTTATGTTCCTCGGTTTCAATCTGCTCCAGGTATTCCAGCATGTCCAGCAGATCTCTGCTGCCGGCTTCCCCGATCATGCCCATCTCGGATAGCAGGAAATGTCCTGCCGTCGTAATTGTTTTGTCGGGAACCGGTGTTGCATTACGATCGGAAGATTGCAGTCTGGAGAGTCCCTGCAGTGTACGTTGAATATCTGCGATGGATTGCTGCATGCGCAGACGTTCGTCCACCAGTCGCAGAACAGACAGAATCTCCAGCCGATTGATCGGCTTCGTAATATAATATTCAATGCCAAGCGAATAGGCTTCCCCAATCATATTTTTCGATTCGATCTGGGAGATCATCACGATCTTGCCATTGAACCTTCCTTCAAGCGCACGTATGGTCTGAATCCCGTCTCGCTGCGGCATGAGCAGATCAATTAGCAGTACATCCACCTTGTGCAGCTCCAGTAGTTCGGCAGTAATATGAGCTCCATCCTCTGCTTCTCCCGCAATGTCTCCAAGCCCCTCATCTTCAATGATATCCATTAGCATAGATCGAACACCAGGATCATCATCCACAATAAAATAACGCATTTCAATGACCTCCTTTCTGATGAAGTCGTTATGAGAAAAATGTATGGGTGAAGACGATTTATCCTGCTTTTAATGTCCTCTATTATCATACTTGGTTGTATATCCCGATGTGAAGACCCGTATATGCTGACCAATATGTCAGATAAAGTAACAGTGAATGGATAAACGTTGCTTTTTTATAAAAAAATTTAAATGATTCTGTGTAGGTATTTGTCGATTTCCGTAGATGCCCCTGTAGTATAAGTAACATCCGAAAATGTGGATTCCGAGATGTGCAGAATGGTACAAACGATGCTCTATGAAGTAGTATGAGAGTTTTTCGCTCAGTCATGCAGCCGGGAAACACTTTTTAATGAACCATCAACGAAAAGGGGCATTGCCAATGGAGCAAACAATACAAGATATTATTGCAGTTTTCAATGATTTTCTGTGGTCCAAGCTGTTAATCATATTGTTGGTGGTATGTGGTCTGTATTTTACGACCAAGACCCGGTTCATGCAATTCCGCATGATTGGAGATATGGTGAAAGTGCTCAGGGAGCCGAGAAGTAAAGAGCCTGGAAAAATTTCGCCGTTTCAGGCCTTCTGTATCAGTATGGCAGCCCGCGTAGGTACCGGAAATATTACCGGTATTGCACTGGCAATCGCGCTGGGGGGACCCGGGGCTGTGTTCTGGATGTGGGTAATCGCAATCTTCGGATCAGCCTCCAGTTTTGTAGAGAGTACACTTGCTCAAATTTATAAAATCAAAGATAAGGGCGGATTCCGCGGGGGTCCGGCTTATTATATGGAGCGTGGCCTTGGGAAACGCTGGATGGGAATTTTGTTCGCGATTCTCATTACATTGTCGTTCGGTTTGGTCTTTAATGCGGTGCAGTCCAACACGATTACGGTGGCATTCAAAAATTCATTCGGCATCGATCGGTTGACCGTGGGTATTATTATGGCCGTTGTGTTTGCTGGAATCATTATGGGCGGTGTTAAACGGATTGCCAAGGCGTCCGAATATATCGTCGTTGTTCTTGCTGTGCTGTACATTGGCGTGGCTGCATTTGTTGTTCTATCGAACATCACCCAGCTTCCGGCCATGATTGCGTTGATTGTGAAAAATGCCTTCGGTATTGAACAGGTCGCTGGCGGTACACTTGGAGCTGCGCTGATGAATGGTGTCAAACGTGGCTTGTTCTCCAATGAAGCAGGTATGGGTAGTGCACCGAACGCTGCGGCTACGGCGCATACTACACATCCGGTCAAACAAGGACTTATTCAGGCATTGGGCGTGTTGACCGATACGTTGGTCATTTGTACAAGCACAGCCATGATTATTTTGTTATCAGGCGTATACAAAGGCTCGAATTTGGGTGGAATTGAATTGACCCAAGCGGCATTAAGTGTGCATATTGGCTCATGGGCGTCCGGATTTTTGGCAGTTATGGTGTTTCTGTTTGCTTTTAGTACGCTCATCGGGAATTATTACTATGGGGAAACCAATATTGAGTTTATCAAATCCAGTAAAGGTTGGCTGTGGGTATATCGTGTCTGTGTCATCGCGATGGTGCTTTTCGGTGCTGTTGCCAAGGTACAGCTGGTATGGGATCTGGCCGACCTGTTTATGGGGCTGATGGTGGTGGTGAATCTCATTGCCATCCTGATGCTGTCCAAGGTGACATTTGATGCGTTGAAGGATTATAAGAAGCAAAAAGCCGAAGGGCGTGACCCGATCTTTACGCGGGACCGTATTCACATTCCGGGTGAAGTGGAGTGCTGGGAGTCTGAGGCCGAGGTAGTAGGAAGAAAATGAAATGAAGCTGCCAAATAACAAAGGAATAACAGATTTAGATGATTTAGATAAAACACAAGATACACTTACAGCACGATAAAAAGAGGGCTTGGAAACTCCATCATGGGACTTCCAAGTCCTCTTTGTTATATGAGCATTTGGTATAATACGCAGAAGGCCGCTCAGGCTTCTTCTTTATCGGATAAAAGGACCTGGGTCCATTAGTAGACGGTTAAATTTCATTGGGGGTTAATCCGAGATGAGAGAAATCATGGACTTTGAATTGCTGCGTCAGCTTGCGCGGGCGCATGGCCTGGATCAGGTGCTCGATGATCCTGCGCTTGCTGAATTAAGGTTACTTGAAGCCTCCAAAGGCGAGATTATATGTGCCAAAGGTGAACGCCCCGAGCGATTGTATTTTCTCGTTCAGGGTAAGCTCAAGATTTATACAACGCTGCCAAACGGTAAGTCTTTGTTGCTTCGTTTCAGCATGCCACCTGCACTGGTAGGTGATCTGGAGCTGGTTAATGGCAAGGAAGCCAAAAACACGGTGGAATCCGTCAACAAGAGCCTGCTGCTCGGTGTAAGCTATCGCTATCTCAAGAATACATATGCGGAGAATCCGAAGTTCCTCCATTTTATGCTTAGTCATGTGACCCACAAGTTGTATACCTTCTCGAATCTGTCGAGTCTCAATCTGCTATATCCGGTCGAGAGCCGCTTTGCGAGTTATCTATTGTCCACGATGGAGCAAGGGGAGCAAGTCACCGAAGAAATCCAGACCTCCAAGCTGACAGAGCTGGCAGATATGCTGGGCACGAGCTATAGACACTTGAACCGGGTCATCCATGATCTCTGCGACCGTGAAATCATCCGCAAAGAACAGCGCAACATGGTCATCTGCAATCTGAATCAGCTGCGTGAAATTGCCGGAGGCAATATGTACGAATAAATAAGGGACACGGAACGGCAAAAGACACCCTCAGCTTGTCATATGAAAGAGGGTGCCCGTGCCTTCACCTGTTGGTGAATGATCCATTTTAATTGGCGTACTGCAGCTATATGCTTCGATTAAACATCTCCGCGCTGTTCGAATAATTGAGCAATTTCCACGATGACTTGTGTGGCTTTCACCATATTATCAACCGATACATATTCAAACTTGCCGTGATAGTTCTCTCCGCCAGTGAAGATGTTGGGTGTAGGCATACCCATGTACGAGAGCTGGGAACCGTCTGTTCCTCCACGAATCGGACGGATGACTGGCTCGATATCCAGGCGGGTCATCGCTTCATGTGCAATATCGACGATCTGACGCACAGGTTCGATTTTCTCACGCATGTTATAGTACTGATCATTCAATTCAATGGAAATGCTTTTCTCTCCATATTTGCTCTTTAACTCGTCCACGACACTCAACAAATACGCTTTGCGTTCCTCAAACTTCTCCCGATCGAAATCCCGGATGATGTAGCTCATCTTGGTCAATTCGACGTCTCCCTCGATGGATAACAGATGATAGAATCCTTCATACCCCTCTGTGAATTCAGGAGCTTCCTCTGCAGGCAGACGGCGGTTCAACTCCATCGCAATTTTGGTGGAATTGACCATCTTATTTTTGGCTGTTCCCGGGTGCACGTTGGTTCCCCGTACTGTGATTTTGGCAGCCGCCGCGTTGAAACTTTCGTATTCCAGCTCGCCGAGCGGTCCACCGTCCACCGTGTAGGCATATTTGGCTCCAAAAGCAGGAACATCGAACTTATGCGGCCCGCGGCCAATCTCTTCATCCGGGGTAAAAGCGACGCGAATCTTCCCGTGTTTCACTTCCGGGTGTTCAATCAAATAGGCCATCGCCGTCATGATCTCGGTAATGCCTGCTTTGTTATCCGCACCAAGCAGTGTTGTGCCGTCTGTTGTGATCAGGGTGTGACCTTTATATTCACGCAGTTCCGGGAAATCGGTGGTGGATAACACCACATCCAGTTCCTGATTCAGTACAATATCTTGTCCATTATAGTTGTCGATCACCTGTGGTTTTACATCTTTGCCTGTAAAGTCGGTCGCTGTATCCAGGTGAGCGAGGAAACCGATCACAGGAACATCCTTGTCTGTATTGGATGGCAGTGTAGCCATCACATAGCCGTTCTCATCCATCGTCACTTCCTGCAAACCAATGGATTTGCATTCTTCAACAAGGTATTTACCCAAGACCAGTTGGCCTGGTGTGGAAGGGCAGGTTTCACTGTTTTCATCAGATTGCGTATCCATTTGAGCATAGGTTGTGAGTCTTTGAATTAAAATATCTTTCACCAGTAATCGCTCCTTTGGCTTCGGTTTATTATATAAGTTGAACCACTTATTTTACACTGAAAAACTATGAGGTCTGTTTTCGTGTAACCGTTAGATACAACTTATATAAAGTGGGTATATTATTTCCAGTATGTCTGTATGGCTATCATATCATGTTTTGGGTCCATTTCGAGTTGTGCTGGACGCATCGGAGGAAAGAAAAGACAAACTAGGTATCAAAAAGGGTACTATCTCACAAAAAAGTACGTACTTGTTTTTCTGTAGGTAAAGTTCATAATAATCAATAATAAAAGGATGTGAATTTAGCCATGCCATTTATAACCGTTAAAGTGCTGGAAGGCAAGACGACGGAGCAGAAACGCCAGTTGATTGAACGGATGACCCAAGTGGCTTGTGAGACACTGGACGTCGATCCGAGCAACGTATTCATTTTCATTGAGGATCTGGAGAAGAGTAACTACGGCAAGAATGGAAAGCTATTTTCCGATCAGCAAAACAAGTAAACGCCTTAACATATACCATATTGAATAGGAGATGTACCTGAAATGACAGAGAAATTATTTTCCCCGTTTCAAATTAAGGGGCTTCAATTAAATAACCGTGTCGTCATGGCGCCAATGTGCCAATATTCCGTAACTGCCAAAGACGGTATTCCGAATGATTGGCACCAGGTTCACTATGTAAGCCGTGCCGTTGGCGGTACTGGATTGATCGTGATTGAGATGACGGATGTTGATCCGGACGGACGTATCACCGATAATGACCTGGGCATCTGGTCGGATGAACACATTCCTGCCTTTGCCAAGCTGGTGGATGGTATTCACGCTTATGGCTCCAAAGTGGCGATTCAGATTGCGCATGCTGGACGTAAAGCAGAGGATGCGGCTCAGCCCGTAGCTCCGTCGGTGGTTACCTTCCCTGGAGAGAGCTTCAATACGCCGCACGCTTTAACTACAGAGGAAACACAAGCGATGGTGCAGAAGTTTGCGGACGGAGTACGCCGTGCAGTAGCTGCCGGGGTCGATACCATTGAGTTGCATGGTGCGCATGGTTACCTCATTCACCAATTCCACTCTCCGTTGATGAACCATCGTGAGGATGTGTACGGACAGGATCTTTCCCGTTTTGGCGTTGAAATTATCCGTGCAGCGAAAAAAGAAATGCCGGAAGATATGCCGCTGATTATGCGGATTTCGGCCATAGAATACGCCGATGGCGGGTATGACATTGATCATACCATCGAAATGTCTCGTGCCTATCAGGCAGCCGGCGTGGACATGTTCCACATCAGCTCCGGTGGTGAAGGATCTTCCGGACAACGTAAACCGGGAAACTACCCTGGTTACCAGGTTCCATTTGCCCGTCGTTTCCGTGAAGAATTGAACGTTCCTGTTATTGCGGTAGGTATGCTTGAGGATTCAGCTCTGGCTCAAGCGGTTATCGGCAACGGTGATGCAGATTTGGTTGCCGTTGGCAGAGGCATGCTGCGCGATCCGTACTGGGCTACTCATGCAGCTCTGGAACTCGGCGTCAGCAAAGATAAAGCGGCTATTGCAGAGCAGTATTCCCGCGGATACTGAGCTTAATTAGAACATTTATATAAATGCAATTGAAAAGGGATGCCCTACAAGTCATGAACATGACGGAGGGCATCCCTTTTTAGTGTGATTACTTTGTAACGAACCGAGCAAACGCTAATTCGTTAAACTTTGCAGTCCACCCGAATGCTCTCCTATTGAGGTGATATACTGTTTATCCCTTCCGGCAACGGTTGGAATTGGATTTTTCGGAGCAGACTAACATAGGAATCACGCACCTTTATGTAATATGTTCCAATTATAGGTTTGGTTTGAAGGGTTGGTCAACAGAATACCTGTTGTTAGCTGAATATATTTGACACTCATCACTTAATTTCGAACAATAAGTTAAAAGGGCATTTTGCATAATCCCATGAGCGGTCAAATGGAAAGATGAAAAATGCTGATATAGATCTAGGAGGCGATTCGAATGGAATCTTCAAGTGCATTGCCGGATATTCGGGAACAATTGTTGCTTCACGCGCCTGTGGAGAAGGTATGGGGAATCGTATCAACATCGAAAGGCCTGGAATCGTGGTTTATGCCGAGCAATCTGGAGCCAGTGGAAGGGCATGAATTTATATTGGAGGCAGGACCCTTCGGAAAATCACCATGCAAGGTCACGGAGGTTCAGCCGCCACACAAGCTGTCATTCCAATGGGGTAAGGACTGGACACTAACATTTGAACTGACGGAGCAAGGACAAGATACAGATTTTACATTGATTCACAGTGGCTGGGATGCCGACAAGCTGACTGAATTTGGACAAGCTCATGCCATGGTTCGTGAACGGATGGAGCAGGGCTGGGCAGGAATTGTACAGAAACTGGCTCAAGTGGTTGGGCAAGCGTAAGAAAAAGGAAGAAGTACAACAGAGAAGTAAAGCAGATGGTCGCAATTTCAAATAAGTCACAGGTCTTACTCCGGTCTGCATTCCGGTAGTTAAGCCTGTGGCTTTTTTGGTTTTAAAATATCATAGAAGAACTATTTCCGTCCGCAACAGAAACGTGTAACATGGAGTTATAGATATAAAACGACAAAATTAGACGTCTCTCGCGATGGAGGCGGAAGGATTACATAGATGAGAAAACACTGGATTATGCTCACCATTAGCTTTATATGTATTGTTGTCTTTCCTCTAGGATCCATTGTACAAACGTTATTTTCCGAGCGCGGAAATCCTCATGGGAGGGACGGGGTCCTGGATCTGACACGCTGGGATTTCGACAGGCAGGGGGCTGCATCCCTGAATGGTACGTGGGATTTCTATCCGGGGCAATTGTTGGCACCCGTTGACTTTGAGGCGCATTTATCAGGACGCAAGCCCCTCTCCGAGCCTTTACCTATCCATGTCCCATCCCGCTGGAATGGGACTATGGGAGAGGCGCATGGGTATGGGACCTATCATTTGCGTGTTCGAATTCCCCCAAGAGCAGAGAAGAATGATTATGGGATACGTACCCAAAATATTCGTATGGCCCATCGGATATTTATAGATGGCAAAGAGATTGGCGGCAAAGGGCTGCCAGGCACAACGCAAAATACGGATATTCAGCTCAATTTGCCTTTTACGGGATTTACCTCCATAGAAGGCAACGTTGCAGATATTATCATTCAGGTATCCAATTACAGCTACTCGTCTGGCGGCATCATTGCATCCGTTTTGTTCGGGGACGAGCACAGCATTCTGAAAAGCCAACAGCAGGACTGGCTCCAGGACCTGATGACCCTGTTCGGATTTATTCTGCCAGCTGCCTTCTTCCTGATGCTTTTCCGGCTGCGACGCAGTGAAAAAGAGCTTCGGTATCTGGGATTATTCAGCCTGTCCGGTGCGATGTACGCTTTGACTCATGGAGAGAAGTTGCTGGGGACACTGTTACCATTCCTGCCGAATAATGAATTTCTGCGGATTCAATTAATTAGCGCGGCTCTTGCGTATTATTACTTGCTTCGTTATATGGATGCGCTTGTACCTGGAGCGGTCCATTCATGGTTTGTTCGCTTGGGTGTGGTTCTGGTACTAGTCCAATGCGCGGTGGGTCTTATATTGTCTCCTGTTCTGTTCTCTATGCTGGAGCTGCCTATGCTGCTGATTTCAATTGTGGTCATTGGTTACACGTTGCGAGCCATGCTCCATTGGCTGAAAAAGCGACCGAATGATGGTCATTTTGTCCTGATGAGCATGATGAGTATATTTATGGTGGTTGTGCTGCACACCGTGGGTGCTTTCACCACGGTGGATACGACATTTCTTGCGCTGTACGAGCTGCTGCTATTTGTTTTTGCACAGATGATTCTAACAGCGATCCGGTTCGCACAATCATTCCGTGAAGTTGAAGCGTTGTCTGAACGTTTGCTTGCCATCGACAGTCTCAAGGATGAGTTTATGGCGAATACGTCCCATGAACTGAGAACTCCCCTGCATGGCATCATTAATATTGCGCAATCGATGCTGGAAGGGGCGGCCGGGGCGGTAACATCCAAGCAGGCCAAAAATCTGTCCATGATCACGTCAACTGGAAAGCGGCTTTCGCTGCTGGTAAACGATATTCTGGATTTTTCCAAGCTCAAAAATGGTGAAATTGAATTAAAACGGAGTGCTGTTGATCTCGAATCGGTTGCTCGAACAGTCGTTGAAGTCTCTGGTTTTACCTTTGAGGACAAACCGATTGTGCTGATTCAACAATGGCCTCCGGCGTTACCGTTGGTTGAGGCCGACGAGGATCGACTAAGACAGATTCTGTACAATCTGTTGGGCAATGCGTATAAGTATACGAAGCAAGGGGAAATTCGGCTGTATGCCCGTGTGGATGGAGCTCTGGTGACGGTATCTGTTGCGGATACGGGGGTTGGAATTGCTGCAGATAAACTGGAAGACATATTTCAGTCTTACGAACAGGGCAACGGAACAAGTGAGAGGGTTAACGGGGGAACTGGCCTTGGGCTGAGTATCACTCGCAAACTGGTCGAGCTTGGCGGAGGGACCATCTGGGTAGAATCGAAGCCGGGTGAAGGTTCGACCTTTCATTTCACTCTGCCCATTGTTCAATTTCCGCTGCTGCAGGCAAGTTCGAGACCTGTTGCAGCCCAATATGTAGCTGCTCAAGAAATAAGAGCACAGGATACGGCTGCAATCGATTGGGATGAGACAGATGAGATTGTGGAAGCTGAACATACCATTCTAATTGTAGATGATGATCCCGTGAACCGACAGGTCCTGTTCAACCTGTTATCGACAGAACGATATCGTGTCATTGCAGCGGATAGTGGGGCTGCGGCATTAAAACTGCGTGAAGAACACCCATCCATTGCTCTTGTCATTACCGATTGGATGATGCCGCAAATGTCCGGGCTTGAGCTATGTCGCAAGCTGCGGGAGAGCAGTTCCCTGTCCGAACTGCCCATACTGATGCTGACGGCTCGCGGGATGCCTGAGGACATCAAAATGGGATTCCAGGCAGGAGCAAATGACTTTCTGAGCAAACCTGTGGATGCAGGTGAACTGCGTGCCCGGGTACGGACGTTAATTGAGATGCGTACCTCGGTACAGGAGGTTGTTCGCACGGAAATGGCTTTTTTGCAGGCTCAGATCAAACCGCACTTTCTATATAATGCGCTCAACGTCATTATTGCAACATGCGCTGTCAATCCGGACAAAGCGACCGATCTGCTTATTGAACTGAGCCAATACCTGCGGGGAAGTTTCGACTTCCAGAACCGCGACCAACTGGTTCCGCTTGCCAAGGAACTGGAATTGGTGGAGTCCTATGTACATCTGGAGCAGGCAAGGTTTGAGGAACGTTTGGTAGTTCATTATGATGTAGACCCGGATGTGCGTCTGTACCTGCCACCGCTCAGTATTCAACCGCTTGTGGAGAATGCAATTCGACATGGGGTGATGGCGCGTGCTGCAGGCGGTACGGTTAACCTTGGCATTCTAAGGGAAGGTGAGCACATTGTCATTCAGGTTCAGGATGATGGAGTGGGCATACCCCCTGAGCGTTTGGCTCAGGTACATTCCGGGCGCACGGAAGGTCCTGGAGGTGTAGGGCTGCAGAATATAAATCGGCGTCTGTTGTCCTTGTATGGTCACGGACTGGAGATTCAGAGCCATTCGGGAAAAGGAACGATAATACGATTCCGCATACCTGTGAAGGAGGGGCTCATCTCCAAATAATAAGCCTGTTGAGTTGAATCTGGTTAAAAAAGGAATAAGCGGATGCCAGTATACGCGGTATTCCCATTGAATATTTCATGGCAGGAGGCTGGAAGAGCGATGAAAGCCATTGTAATCGATGACGAGAAACCGGCGCAGCTTCATCTGGAGCGCCTGTTACGATCGGATGGGCGGATTATTCCCGTGCAGTGTTTTTCGACAGCCCGTGCCGGTCTGGATTTTCTGGCAAATGAGCGTGTGGACGTTGTGTTTCTCGACATTGGCATGCCGGAAATGAATGGACTGGAAGCGGCTGAATATATACAGCAATTGGACAGCAGTATTCGCATTATATTTGTAACGGCTTACGCCGATTATGCGGTTGATGCCTTTGAGCTTGAGGCGCTGGATTATGTGCTGAAGCCGGTAAGTTCAGTGCGACTTGCCAAAACGATTGATCGCATTGCTGCAGGAATGATATCGTCAACCTCTCACGTTGCTGCAACTGCTGAGGATCAGGAACTTGAGGCCGTGGGAGTGGATACCCATGTACCTGGATTGCTTACTTTCAAACATCTGGATATCTACAGAAGCCTGGACCCAGAAGCACAGAAGCACAAGTGGCGCACAGCCAAATCGCAGGAACTGTTTGCGTTTTTGTTTCACCATAGAGGGGATTGGGTAAGCAAAGAGATTCTGCTCGATCAGTTGTGGGCAGATGTCTCACAAGAGAAAGGCCTAACGCATTTGCATACTTCCGTATATCAGATCCGCAAACTGCTAAAGGAATGGAGCATGACAGGCAAGCTGGAATACAACATGAACCGTTATCGTCTGTTATCGGGTAATCTGGTCAGTGATGTAGAGCAATTCGAGCAAAGGACAGCATACGCTGCCGTTACGTCAGACAATGTGGATCAGTTGAGGGATATTATCCCGCTCTATCGTGGTGATTATCTGGAGGAGCATGATTATCGCTGGGCTCAATCCAAAGTGAGAGATCTGAGACGTAAATATGTGGGGCTGGTTATGGATATCGCCGAATGGGACATGAAGCATGGACGTGGCAAGGAAGCGATAGAGCAATTGAGCGAACTACAGGAACGGGAGCCCTATGCCGAGGAGATCTGCCGATTAATGATGAGAGTATATGCATCCATGGATGATCAACAAGCCATACTCAGAATATATCATTCATTTACGCTGACCCTGCTTGAGGAACTGGGACATCAACCGGAGTCGGAGACAAGCAGACTATATGAAGAATTAACGGCAAAGTAGGCAGAAGTTCACGCAGGAGGATGAAGCATGAAGTTATTCATACATCGCAAAGATTTGCGTACAGATGATCTGGTCGCATTCGATTATTTGCGGAATCAGGATGCGGAGAGTCTGCATGTGCTCATTTATGATCCTTTTCTGCTGCGGCAGGGGCGTGATCAGGAACATAGCGGAGTGAACTTTCTAAAGCATGCTGTAAAGCTTGGTAAGCGGTATCGGGAATCAGGCCGCAAGCTGCACGTGGCTTATGGCAAACCAGCTGAGGTGATTGATTACATCCTCGAACAAATGCAAAGTCGTGTAGATGAAGTCATTGTTCATCGGGATATGACCCCGTATGCAATCGAACGGGATCGTGGAATACGCAAGGTAACCGAGGAACGAGATGTCACATTTACGCAGCTGACGGACCATTTGCTGATGGACCTGCCGGGGTTCGCTGATTTTACGGGCAAGTCGGAGCCATATAAAGTTTTTGCCGCTTTCCACCGGCGCTGGGTGGAATTCATGAATGAGCATCCCAATCCAGCATCAACCACTACGGTTGCGGATATGAAGGTCAGTGATCAGCAGATAGAGTGGCCGGAGACCTTCCAGGTACCCCCACATTTGCTGGCATTTAATAGTTCAGATTTGAATGATCCTCATCTCGTATTGGACTGCTTTCTGTCCGACAGGATTACCGACTACGGAGACCATCGGGATGAATATGAAGCATATGAACCGAGCCGTCTCAGTTCTTATGTAGCTGTGGGAGCTGTATCCATCCGCAAGATGTATGATGCTGCGAAACGCACGGACTATTCGGACGAATGGATCAGACAATTGTGCTTCCGTGACTTCTACCTGTATCGGGCAGTGTATGAGAGTCATTATTTTACATATGAGAAAAGTTACGATCTGTCGCCGCTCAGCGATTACTACTTCGAACGGTGGTGCAAGGGCGAAACGGGCATTCCGATTATCGACGCAGCGATGACGGAACTGAATGAGACGGGACATATGCCGAATCGGCTTCGTATTCTGACCGCGATGTTTCTTACCAAAAATCTGCAATGCCCGTTTACGCTGGGTGAAGCGTATTTCAGACGTAAGCTCAGTGACTATGACAACATTCAAAACCGGGGCAACTGGCTGTGGTGTGCATCACTTGGAGAGAATGCAGCTCCATACTTTCGGGTGAACAACCCCGTGACACAGTCAGAGAAGTATGATTCTCAAGGCGATTATATCCGCAAATGGCTGCCTGACCTGAAGGATTTGCATAGCAAAGAGATTCATCAGCCCCGCCAGGATGCGATTGTTGATCTGAAAACATCCCGTCAGTCGGCTATTGATGTTTATAAACACATTCTGGCGAGTCGTCAGACCAGTGGTTAAGAAGCTCACCTTAATATATAGGTTTATATAGCAAAGATGCATTTTAGTATTGGAGTTTACCATTTTCATCCCTGTGACCCAACATTATTTTGGACCCACAGGAACATGCTCACAGGCCGCGTCATAGCGGTCTTTTTTACATATATAGACATGAGAAGACGGTGAAAATTGTTGAAAATTTAGGAACTTTTAAGAAATTGGACTACCCTTCTTAAGCTTTATGCCTTTTAATAGATAGTGAGCTTATCGTACTAAGTCACATTAGACATATCAACGAACATAGTAAGGAGAAACGCTAATTATGAGTGAAACCATCAAAAGAGAGCGAATTCCAGAGCTGAATCTCGTACGGGCAATGGCCATCATCGGCGTGCTGTGTGTGCATTCCACTTCATACGCTACGGTGGACATGACAGGTTCAGGGTATTACTGGCTGTACAATTTTATTAATATTTTTATGAAATATGGTACACCCACGTTTATTTTCATGAGCAGTTTTGTGCTGTTCTATAACTATTATTCTCGCCCGCTCGATAAGAAGCTGGTTAGTAACTTTTACAAAAAAAGATTTGTTTATATTTTGCTGCCGTATTTCATATTTTCATTAATGTATTTTGTGATTCTGCACTTCACGCATTATCAGGGCCGTCCGTTCGGTGAATCAGCCGTAAGTTTCATAACGAAACTGTTCACGGGCAAGGCGTATACGCATCTGTACTTTGTATTTATTAATATGCAGTTCTATCTGTTATTCCCGTTGGTCTTGTGGCTGCTCAAGAAATATCCCTCAGTCGTCAAATGGTCAGTACCGATTGGGCTGCTCATTCAGTGGGCATTTATCGTAAGTAACAAATATGGATTCCAGGTGCCGAACAAGGGAAGCTGGGCATTCTCGTACTTCTCCTATTTCATGCTGGGTGCTTTTATCGGGGTTTATTTTCCGAAGATTAAACAATGGTTTGTCATTAGTCGGGCCAATGCAACTAAAGCTCGTGTAGTTTCATGGATTGTGCTGTGGGCAGTATGGATTTTTGCCGGACTCGGTCATGTGTACATTTATTATCTGCTGCGCATGAAGATTGCGACCTATAACACGCTGTGGTATGAGTTCTTCTGGAACTTGCATACGTTCGCCTGTGCGCTGGTGCTCATTCAGATTGCGTACCTGCTCTATCGCAAAGGACCATCGCTGATCGTCAAGCCGCTCAATCGGCTGGGGGCACTGTCCTTCGGTATTTATCTGATCCATCCATTTTTCCTGCTGGTCTATCGGAACTTCCCACCACAAACCGGGGTTTCCTGGTTGATCCACCTGTGGTACGCCGGAGGTTTTGGTGTGGCGTTAATTGCATCGTGGATTGTGGTTGGACTCACGGCAAGATTCATTCCGTTTGCATGGGTGATTTTCGGCAATTTGCCCAAACCCAAGCCGCGTCTGGTACCGCAACAAAACTCGGGACAACTCGACGTTCGTTAAAAAATATTTATGCCAACACAGGAATAATAAACCGTTTCTTGGTCGACCATTAGGGTTGAGCGGGGAACGGTTTTTTGGTTGCTGGTTGGATTCATTATGGGGAACGGATGTTTCTTTTTCATACGCGAAGGGTAATGAGAAGGCGGAACACCATTTAAATAATTTGATAAGCAGAGAACTTTAAGAACAGGATTAAGGTGAGAACAATGACAACATGTGAACAATGCGGGAAACCGATGCAAGATATATTGGAATACGTGGAACATATCCTTCACGAATGCGTGGGGCAGACGCAGGAGTACAAGACAAAAGATTATGAGACATCTGGCTATGAGTGTGTTAGCGAGCAGATGTGATACAATAGAAAGAAACCGGATTCATACGGAACCGAGGTGACAACATGGAGACGGGCTTGGCCCCTTTCCGGCAGGAAATGACGGAACATGAAGCGCAACTGACCAAGACATGTATGTATTGCGGGCAAAAGCGACCTTTGTCCGAATTTCGACGAAGAACCGGAAAGCGGGCTGGCCCCGGAGCCAGACGCGGCGCTTGTCGCCGCTGTCGTCAGCTCGGTGGACAAGCGGATAACGATAGTGCCCATAACGTCTCAATTCGGCAGACGGATGAGCATACGGGGAATCAAAATAGTGTCACACCAGCCCGGCGGCATATAGCTGCCGACGCTTCTGCGTCTGTAAAACACGCAGCAGACCTGATCGCTGATGCAGTGGACAGGGATTCAGGTTCTGTGTCTGCGTCAGATAGACGTATGGATGCTCAGCCTTCAGTAAATTCAACTTCTCCGAGAGAGCGGGACTCTGCTGACTATGGAGAAAATGTTGTCGCAGCTGCTGCTGTTACCCCTTCGTCTCCTTCAGGCAACAGGAAGAAGCGGAGAAGAAGGAGGAAAGCGAAGCGTACTGACGTGCATCCGGGTCATGAGCCGACGGAAGTGATTTCGCAGACGAACCCCGAGAGCGACATTGCAGATCTTCCACAGACCGATGTGCTTCAACAACAAGACAGGGATGCGCAGGTGCATACAGCGAGTGCTGATCCATCTGCGAAGCGTGCCCGCGCGCGCATAGCCGCTGGCACGGATCAGGCCGCCGAGCAGGAGATAACGGCGGCCAAGGCTCTGCTGCGGACCAAGCCGCAAGGCCCGGCAGCAGAGCCAGAAGCTGCGGATCAGCCGACCGCAGCCAAACGCAAACGCAAGCGGCGCCGCAAACGTGCTGCCGCGCTGCCGTCCGGCGCAGAACAGGCCCGCAGCATAGCTGAGGCCAGTGCGCCGGGCCTGAGCGACCGTGGCGATGCCAATACGGTCGCTGGACCCACAGCGGCAGCACGGCCTGCCGCTGCTGCACAGCCCGCGCCCGGCCAAGCATCGGGCGCGGCTATGGAGGCTGCGCCTCCTGCACCCGTGCGCCAGCCAGGCTCGCCCGGGTCGAAGCCGCGCCCGGCACGCAAGGAGCGTGCGCCCAAGGCGGGCAGCGAAGACACCGCCCGTGCCGGATCATCCGGGCAGCGGGCGCCTGCACATTCCAGCCGCAGTCACGGGGCTGGAACAGAAAGCCGTCCCCGCCGTCATACTCCGGCGGCTCCTGTAGCGATTGACCCGGAAGATCCGTCATCGCTTCGGACAAACCGGCAAGGCATGGTGCGCATGCGTGGCAAGACAGACAAAGGGCGGCGCTGGCATCAGGAAGTGGATATGGAGCTGGCGGTCACGCTGGTCAAGGAAAAGGCCGCTGTTGTAGTTAATCGGTACACGATCCGCCGATTGTTCAGTAACAAGGACTTCAAGCGGTTTATTTTGACTCGGGATAACTACACCTGTTATTTCTGTGGCTCGTACGGAGACACGATTGACCATCTTCTGCCGCGAGCCAAGGGTGGACATACCACTCCGCTCAATTGTGTCTGCGCCTGCAATCTGTGCAACCAGTCCAAAGCAGCGATGGATGCCGAGGAATTCATGCGTTCCGGTATTCCCGAGTGGAATGCTGCGCATCAGGAAGAGCTTAATGAATTGGCCATGCAGGAAGTTCAGCTAGAATAATTGTTAAGCGATACACTGCCCTGGGCTTGTTCCACAATCTGTTTCAGGCAGGGCATTTGATAAGGAGAGCACACCAAGACTGAACAGGTCCAGGTGTGCTTTTTTGTTTTTCAGCGCAGCGGGTGAAATTTCTTCAAATTGACAACGGTACAGCATTCATATGTACGTTATACTGGGGGGAGTGAGTAGAGATATTTCAGCATCCTTATATTCGAAAGCGGATTTGTTAACACACATCATAGAAGAAATATTGGACTTATAGATTGGAGGGAAGCAGATGACCCCGGCATCTTTGGACATCATGTCCTATATTACGGAAGAGAATATTCGTTTTTGGCTGGAGAAGTTTCGCTCCCTGGGCCCTTTACCGGGAATATTGCTTACCTTTACGAAATCGTTCGTGCCCCCGCTCCCTACATTGCTGATTGTTGGCGTTAACGGTGCGGTGTACGGGCTATGGGCAGGGTTTCTATATTCATGGATCGGGATGGTACTTGGCTGTACCGTTACATTCCTGATTGTTCGGGAGATTGGGAAATCGGCTTTTGTGGAACGTTGGGCGAGTAAACCCCGTGTGCAGCGCAGTATGGTATGGATTCGGCGGAATGCGTTCAGTTATGTGTTTTTGCTGAGTATATTCCCGGTCGGTCCGTTCGTCATCATCAATGTAGCGGCAGGTATCGCGCGGATGAGATTCATGTCCTTCCTGCTTGCGGTGAGCTTTGGTAAAGCCATTATGATCTTCTGTGTGACGTATATCGGTTCAAATGTAGCTCAGTTTATGGAGCATCCTGTTCGGTGGGGCGGCGTGTTGTTGTTTATTGCGGTATCGCTGTGGGCAAGCCGGAAATTGGAGCGTCATTTTACCCGTTCGTCATCAAATCGTGAGGAAATGGATGATCTGAGTCACTCCTCTGGAAAGTCTATTTCGTCGTAAAACTTAGGGGAATGCAAATACGTATGTTTGATTTTGAATGGTTTAATCGGAGATGGCCATCTGTTTAGAATGTTTATAGGGGGATAAGCATGATTGACAATGTCTTTGATTTTGATAAGGAGCTGCACCTTATGAATGAGGATGAGCTGCGTTCGTTATTGCGTACGCTCTATCTCAGCGCAGATATGGCAGTAAGTGATCAGTCAGTGGAAGAACATTCTGTTCATTTTGCAACGAAAATTCAGTCAATATTTAAGACATTGGACGAGAATCGGAACCGGGAGAAAGCTGAGCAACAGGCATTAAAGGCACAGAAACCACGTGAAATTCATATAGCGATTGGTGAATCGTCGCTTGGTAGCATTAAGGTTGCGATGGGCAAGGTTCCTGGCCGCTCGGAGCGGCGGTTTTTCTCTATGAATGACTACTATGCCATCGGTCCATTGGGCGATTTGACGAACAAGGCGGATTTGCACCGCAGGCATCTCTGGCTACTTGAGAAATTTTATTTGAGTGAGCATGGAAGTTATGCCGTTCAAGGCATGGATGAGCTGATACAATTAAACAGCGTAGTGAGTTCGATTGACGAAGATACGCGAATCACTATCTGGTATGCAAATAATGCTCATGAGAAAACGGGACTATTATATGCCATGTATTTGCTGCGTAACCGGCTTGCCCCTGTTTATTTGATCGAGACAAGTACTTTATATCAGGAATTATTTAATAATTCTGAAGTTCAGCATGATGTTCTTAGAACAGGTGAAATTTTTTCTGAGAAGTTGCTAGCGATGTGGCAACACTGCGTGAAAGCTGAACCGTTGTCTTTGGAGGAACGCAGACACATGGAGCAAGAGTGGTTGGATTTGGCTGTACAGCCTGGGCTTCTGCGCTTAATGAAGGATGGCGAGATTCAAAGCCTGCCCGAAGACGCGATTGATGAATACATTATGCAAAAAGCCAGAGAGCTTACGTTAATCAGACAGTCTGGTGAATTCATAAAATCAGCCCGTATTGTTGGTGAGGTGCTGGGCCATCTCGAACAAGCCGTCGGAGATGCCTTTATTGAATACCGAGTCCGACAGTTGATCATACAGGGACGGCTTGAGATGGAAGGGAATCCTCATGCCATGCGATTCTACAGCGTGCGGCTTCCCCAGTAACTGAAAAGGGGCTTTCCCATAAGTTATGGGCATGATGGGGGAGCCTCATTTTAGTCTCATTTTGATCTAATGAACCTAGTACACGCTATTCGCTCCCATTTGCTTAGTTCTGAGATGTAACGAATCACAGAGACGTTATTTCGTCGATTGGGGCGATTTCTAAGGTCTTTAGACCGTGCTGCACCGAAATAGCATTTCTGAAGTTCGTTAACATTTGTATTTCTTGAAAATTCGCAGTTTAGGGTGCGGTAGGTTCGTTAGCCGTGGAAGGTAGAGCGAAATCCCTGCGAGATAGCCTTATTGATGTAATTATTTCTCATTCTGATGATGCATGTATTCTTTCAATTCTTTTTCTCATTCCATAACTCCAACAGTGGCCCTTCTTGTCCATATACCGGATCAGTATCCGGAACGGGGACCTCCTGAATCTCTCGCAGAACCTTGGGTCGCTCTCCCGGTTCACCAGTTCGGGTATTGTAACTCATGCCACCCGGATAGGCCCCGGCTATGCGGAAATCAAGGCTCGCACTCAGCCGCTTATGTCCGGTCCCCGCAGGAAGTACAACGACATCTCCAGCCTGAAGGCGAACGGTCTGTCCATGCTCCCCGCCAAGAATGAGCTGAACCCAGCCGCTGACCACGGCAAGTACTTCATGAGCATTGCTGTGGTAATGATGATAATCAAACACACCGTTAATCCAGCTATTTCCCCATCCGTTACCGTTCAGTAACGACTCCGCACGAGAGGAATCTTTTGCCCAAATCCCTTTATAGAGAAGTACAGGCAGGCTCGTATGATTGGGAATCACACCATCATCTTGAAATAACATCGTCTGTACATCATTCATTGGATCATTCATTCGATCCTTCATCGTAAATATCACCTCTCTATGACATTACCCGTTTATTTATGGAGAAGAACAAAAAACAATGGTAAAATGATACAAATTGTATCTCTTTAAGGTTATACTCAGAACATAGACTCTCTTTAGTGAACTTGTTGTATAAATCGCAAGGGGGAATGTGCTTGAACATTGTCATTACAGGGGCTTCTGGATTTGTAGGCTTTAACCTTTCGCAGTATTTAGCGCAAAAAGGACATCGAATCACCCTGGTGGATCAGGATGATTATTGTCAGAGGCTTGTTCACAGCTCCCCACTTCATGACATGGCCTTCATCTGTTGTGACCTCGCTACAGACAGATTCAGCTTGCCACACGAAACAGATTATATTATTCATCTGGCAGCGATGCCACACGTAGACTATTCGTATCATCACCCCGGAGAAGTGTTTCGTAACAACACCCTCAGTACACAGGCCATTCTGCAATATGCATCCGATCATCATATTCCCGTTGCACTGGCTTCATCCGTGGAGGTATATGGAGGGGAGATGGGCAGAGTGTATCATGAATCGGATGATTATGCTCCGGTATCCCCGTATTCCGCGTCCAAGGTAGCCTGTGAGATGCTTGCGTTATCCTATGCTCAATGTTACCAGCTTCCTGTCAAAATATTTCGGTTGACGAATCTCTATGGTCCCTGGCAGCTGCCGGATCGAATTATTCCGCGTAATTTTGGGCGAATCATGGACGGACTTCCGCTGGATATCCAGGGATCGGCTGTACGTGATTTTCTGTATGTGGATGATGCGCTGCGAGCGATTGAACAGATTATGCTGATTGGACAAGATCAGCAGATCTATAACATTTCGACGGGGCAAGGAACGACCATGCAAGAGATAGGGGCGCTTTTGCAAACCATACATGGTTCCCATGGAACGGCACAGATTCGGGAGCAGGAACCTACCCAATCCAGGGGCTCGAGCCTGGTCGTTCACTCTGGAAAGCTGCGAGCAGAGCTCGGATGGTTCCCCAAGATAACGTTGGAACAGGGGCTAGAGCAGACCTTTCGATGGTATCAGGAACATCCCGATTGGGTAAGGCAATTCAGCCGGGAATATCATACGACAAGGGAGACGCGCAGTTTTATTATTGATATGGCCAGATACGCAGTTCCAGCTGTATAAACCAGAACAAAAAAAGCCAGGGAAGGGTGTAGGGAATAACACCTTCCTTGGCTTTTTTGCGCCCCCGTACAATTCCGAATGTTCATTCGGCTTGAACGGTAGGCAGCTTACCTATATCTACTGCACGAATCGTCGTGCGTTTTCACGTTAAACGAATGGATCTAGTGATGCTCTTTCACATCGGCAATTTTATCCTGCACAGCACCTTTGGCCTTATCTTTCTTGCCTTCAGCCTGAAGGGATCTGTTGTTAGTTGCATTACCGACCTGATCCTTCACTTCGCCTTTGGCTTTGTTTACGCCTGCTTTGATTTTATCGCTAGTTGAATTACTCATAATCGAACATCTCCTTCGTTTCTGGTGTAGTCCTTATTAACCGGGATATCCATAGTCTAAACGTTCGCTTTTGGACAGGGGGCAAAAATTCTTGGCCATCAGCAAAGCGATGAGCATTCTGGAATTCAGTGTGCGCGAGCGTGTGCAATCACGGGGGACAGAGATGCCTGTAGATGATTTGAAAAACGATCGGGCGAACAGTGAAATAAACCTCAGGAGGCAGGACGATTCGTCAGGCCTTCTTTGTGTCTTTTTTGCTTTCAAGCCACGATAGGTTCATACTAAGGTAAGAAATGATGTCAATTCAGGAATAAGGCTGTACCCCTAGCTGCATAATAACGACAGTGACCAATTTCGTTGCATGAATTCATGGTTTTGGAAAACAATTCCTGAAAAATTAAGTTGAAAAATCCTCCCTTGTGTACATATCGCGCATATAGCCATATGGGATCTTGTCTTCATACCACATATGGTAGGATTACGGATCTGGGACAGGATGAAGAACGATTGTAATTCGATTGCGATGCTTGACAAAAAAATCGATTTTGTTACAATGTTCACAATATCTTCACAAGTGTAAAAAATTTCTTTTTCATGTTCATGTGTAAGAGGTGTAATATAGGGGTATAGAGTTCGGTTTCGGCCTGCTTGTCGTTTTGCGTCAACACATGTTGTCCGCAATAGACCCAAGATACAATACATGATGTGGGAGCGGCCCATGGGCTATGCTCATTCTATTGTGTGAAATTTGGTACATTTAGTTGTATTGGATGTATTTGTGGTTCGGCTCTGCTTGACAGGCATCATGAAAGTCGCGGACTTCTATCCCAAAGTAAAGGAGGACTTTCTCTTATGTCACAATCGCCTACTCAACAAGAGGTGCCGGTTACAGAAGGTGCCGACGTTTCCCAACGCCAGTCCTTGGACGTACTGGATCAACTGATGAAGCCTGAGGTACAGGAGTCTTTGACCGTTCTGGTGGAGAACCTGCCTAAACTGGCTGAAATGGTCACTGCAATGACCAAAGCTTATGACTTTGCACAAAGCGTAGCTACAGACAAAGTTCTGATTAGCGACACAATGAGCGCAATGGGTGAGTTTGCTAAACCTGTTGTAGACAAAGCTAAAGGTGTAGCTTCTGCTGCCATCGAAGCGAGTGATCGTGCGCAAGCCGAGCAAACTTCGGTTGGTTTGTTCGCTATGCTCAAAATGCTTAAAGATCCAAACGTACAACAAACGCTGCGTTTTGCTCAATCATTCTTGAGCATCCTGAACGAGCGTCAACAACAGCAACGTTAAGATTAGAAGAACGGAGGATGGATATGTCGAAGCAAATTTTGATCTTGGGCGGAGGTTACGGCGGTCTGTTGACTGCGCTGACTGCGCGTCAATACCTGACACCGGAAGAAGCGACTATTACAGTCGTGAACCGTTACCCTACGCACCAAATTATTACGGAACTGCACCGTCTTGCAGCGGGAAGCATTGCTGAAAAAGCAGTGGCCCTTCCACTCGAAAAATTGCTGAGTGGTAAAAACGTGAACTTGAAAATCGATACGGTGGATACAATCAAGCCGGACGAGAAAAAAGTTCTCATGACAAGTGGTTCTACTTACTCTTACGATGCACTCGTTGTTGCCTTGGGCAGTGAAACGGCATTCTTCGGAATTCCAGGATTGCAGGAGTACAGCTTCACGCTGAAATCCGTTAGCGATGCTAACCGCATTCGTGCACACGTGGAAGCTCGTCTGGATGCTTACAAACAATCCGGCAACAAAGCAGACGCTACGTTTGTTATTGGTGGCGGCGGTTTGACAGGTATCGAGCTTGTTGGCGAATTCGCTGACCTTCTTCCGGCTGTATGCCAAGAAAAAGGTATCGACTTCAAAGAAGTTTCCCTGTACACGGTTGAAGCAGGTCCTTCCATCCTGGCAGGATTCCCGCCAGAACTGGTTGAGCGTGCTAAATCAAGTCTGGAAAAACGTGGCGTTAACTTCATCGTTGGCGTAGCGATTACCGAAATGAAAGAAAATGAAGTTCTGCTGAAAGACGGAAGCTCGATCCCTACGAACACACTCGTATGGACTGGCGGCGTTCAAGGTAATGCAGTTGTTGCGGGCAGCGGAATTGAAGTGGATCGTGGCCGTGCGAAAGTTACGGAAGTACTGCAATCCACATCCCATAAAGACGTGTTTGTTGCTGGTGACAGCGCAGTGGTCTTCCCTAGCGAAGGCGCTCGTCCATACCCTCCAACAGCACAATTGGCTTGGCAAATGGGTGAAACCATTGGTCACAACCTGGGCGTAATGTTCAAAGGTGGCGCAATGGAATCCTTCACACCAGTATTCTCCGGTACACTGGGAAGTCTGGGTCGTAAGGATGCTGTCGGCATGATCGGTGGCAACCAGACTCGTCTGAAAGGTCTGCCTGCAACCATGATGAAAGAAGCAAGTAACATCCGTTACCTTGCTCATATTCACGGTTTGTTTGCACTGGCTTACTAAGACCTGTTCGCCATACAGCACACAAAGGTACCCCCTCTGGGGGTGCCTTTTTTTGTTGTAGCCATGAATACCTTATGGGCATATAAAAGCATTTTTTAAAGGTAAGAGAGATATATCATATCCATGTTGCTTATTGTAAATATCGAGGATCAAAGGTGCTCAGTATAACTGTATTGGGAGTATGGTATATTAAAGGAGTGCGTGTTATACGCATCACAGGATGCATTGAATGGTAGTAATACATAGGAGCCGGCGCTTAGAAGCGTCGGCTTTCGTTTAAATGAAAGAGAAGTCTGATTTATAAATAGCTGGTTACAAAAAGGAAAACCGAGAGGAGAATGATATATGAACGTATTAGTTATTGGAGCGAACGGACAAATCGGCAAATTTCTGGTGCAGCAGCTGACGCACGAAGGGAAACATCAGGTCACTGCGATGGTTCGCAAACCGGAGCAGGCTGATGCATTGAAGCAGCTCGGTGCCAATGTCGTGATCGGTGATTTGGAAGGCAGCGTGGAAGATCTGGCTGAGGCGATGAAGGACCACAATGCCATCGTTTTTACAGCGGGTTCTGGCGGATCTACAGGCGCGGACAAAACGCTGCTCATTGATCTGGATGGGGCGGTCAAAACGATGGAGGCCGCACAGCAGCAGGGGATTACCAGATATATTCTGGTCAGTGCGTTTGGGGCCGATCAACGGGAGAAATGGTCGGATGCCATTAAACCATATTACGTGGCGAAGCATTATGCCGATCGGGCGTTGTTCGCAAGTGATCTGAATTACACCATTATCCGTCCTGGTGGTTTGAAAAATGAGCCGGGCACTGGCAAAATCTCTGTAGGAACAGATCTAAAACCGGGAAGTATTCCGCGTGAAGATGTGGCCCGTGTAATCGCTGCTTCCCTTCAGGAGGAGAAGACGTATCGCATGGCTTTTGATCTGATCGCCGGGGATGACTTGGTAGAGGATGCCTTAGGTAATTTGTAATTCGTATTGTAATAGAACGGGAGAATGGAATGGCGGAATGAAGGAGAGCTCAGCATGATTGATTCCGTACAGGTGATCAAAGGCGAGCGCAAGGCTCAACTAAAGAGAGAGTTTACATGATAGAGTTAAGACATGTGCAGCAGGGCGCTTCAAATGAAGCGTCTTATTTGCTGTTCACTCGCAAGTTCAGTGTGTAATCGTACATGTTCCGCCGTATTGTTCACTATTCGAGCAGGGGCTGGGCGGATACAATCGTAACCAGGAGGTGAGTGCCGATCCAGTCTGAGGAGTAAGTATTTGATGAAATGCATCATCGATCGGAGGAAGAAGAGACGTATCGATTTTATTGTAAGCGCTCTATAAATAAATTGCGGAGGTGTATTGCTCTATGAATGAGGATTGGTTGGAAAAGAAGAAAACAAATTCACATCGTTTACCTCGTCGCGTTTGTTATCTGCTTGCTCTGATCTTGGCGCTACAATCGCTAGCTATGCTGGTCGCTCCAGGACAACAGGCTTCCGCTGCTCCACTCAGTGTGACCAACGGGGTACAGTTCAAGGATACAAGCGGTAATGTCATTCATGCTCATGGAGGAGGGATGATTAAGGCAAACGGATACTACTACTGGTTTGGGGAGAACCGCAATCCGAATGGAACGTTCAAGGCGGTGTCCGTGTATCGTTCAGCGGATCTGAAAAACTGGGAGTATCGCAATGATGTGCTCACCAGCAGCTCAGCTCCCGAGCTAAACATTTCCAACATCGAACGCCCGAAAGTCATCTATAACAGTGCAACAGGCAAGTATGTTCTTTGGATGCACAAGGAAAACGGAGTTGATTACGGTGAAGCCCGAGTGGCTGTAGCAACCTCAAGTACAGTGGACGGCAATTATACGTATGTGGGCAGCTATCGTCCGCTTGGCTATGATTCGAGAGATATGACGGTATACAATGACAACGGAACGGCTTACCTCATCTCAGCGACCAAAGTGAATGCCGACCTGAATATTTACAAGCTGACTCCGGATTTTCTCGGTGTGGAATCGCTCGTAACGACGCTGTGGCCGGGTCAATATCGTGAAGCACCTGCCATGTTCAAAAAAGGCGGCGTCTACTTCCTGATTACATCCGGGGCTACGGGATGGAATCCAAATCAGGCGAAATATGCGACTGCCTCCAGCATAACAGGCACGTGGAGCGGCCTGAGCAACTTTGGCGATAGTACAACCTATGGTTCCCAATCGGCATACGTGCTTCCGGTCGAAGGGTCACAGACAACATCCTATCTTTATATGGGAGATCGCTGGGCTGGCGCCTGGAGCGGGCCAGTGCAGGATTCCAAGTATGTGTGGCTGCCACTGTCTTTCCCAAGTGCAACCAGTCTGGCGATGAACTGGGCAAGCAGTGTTACCATTGATGCAGCTACAGGTTCCGTAACCGGAGTGGATACGCCTGACGTATGGGACCCCAATGCTTCGTATCAGTTGATTAGTCGTAAAAGCAATAAACTGCTTAATGTCATCGGCGGTTCTTCGGATAACGGTGCCGATCTGGAGCAACGGGCAGATGGCGGCACGACCAGTCAGCAGTGGCAGATCACGGATGCGGATGGCGGTTATGTCAAAATCATCAACCGATCCAGCGGCAAGCTGATCGGTGTGGAAAATGGCTCCACAGCAGATGGAGCTGTGATTGAGCAGTGGAACGATGGCGGCTGGGCCAGTCAGCAATGGCAGCTCGTTAGTGTGGGTGGAGGTTACTATAAATTGAAAAACCGCAGCACCGGCAAGCTCCTTGATATATCCGGACAATCCCTGGCAGACGGGGCCGCCGCAATCCAGTGGACAGATAATGGCGGTACGAATCAGCATTTTCAGATTGTTAAGGTTCAATAAGAATTTATGTTGAGGTAGCGTTATTATCAAAAGGAACATAGAAACCCTTGTCCTGCCTTATAGGTGAGACAAGGGTTTGTGATATAAACCAGGACATTTTCATATGTTGATTTTACATTCAAATAGCAAAATGCGGAAAAGTAATGAGGGGTTCATTATTGAAAAGGGAGGTTTTCTTTGGGGTAGGTTATATACCTGATATTGATGACAACTTTTATGCTGCACCAATGATTACCATCCCAATCTGTGGTAAACTAGTAGAATTGTAGAAATATATATACATAGAGACAGGAGCTGGATAACGAAGTGAGTGATAAACAAGTGCTGTCAATTGAAGGCTTGCGGATGAGGTATAACGGCCGTTATGTGCTGAATGGTATTGATCTGGAAGTGAATCGGGGTGAGATGATCGGATACATCGGTCCGAATGGTGCGGGTAAAAGCACAACGGTTAAGATTTTGCTCGGACTGGTTGAGGGATATGTGGGTACGGTTCGCATCTTTGGTAAGGATATTGCGGACGGTGACGTGGAATATAAACGCAGAATCGGTTATGTACCGGAAGTCGCGGAATTGTATGAACAATTAACCCCGGCAGAGTATCTGACGTTTACCGGAGAATTGTACGGATTGTCCTATGAAGATGCCGATTATAAGGCGAAATTGCTGATGGACTGTTTTGGACTGGAGAAATCATATCATTCCCGCATCGCTTCCTTCTCCAAAGGCATGCGTCAGAAAGTGCTGCTGATTTCCGCGCTACTGCATGACCCGGATCTGTTGTTTCTGGATGAACCGCTCAGTGGACTGGATGCGAACAGCGTGATGGTCGTGAAGGAGATTTTGACGCAGCTGTCGGCCAAAGGCACAACCATATTCTATTCGTCACATATCATGGATGTGGTGGAGAAGATCAGCAGCCGAATCGTCCTGATTGCCGAAGGCCGTGTGATGGCGGATGGTACGTTCAGGCAGCTTCAGCAGCAATCCATGGAGGGTTCACTGGAGGAAGTATTCAATCAACTGACGGGCTTCAATGAGCATCAGGCGATTGCGGAACGCTTTGTGTCCATCGTGCAGGAGGTGTACTGATATGGCGGAATCCTCCGACTTCCGCACGCTGAAGATTCTGGATCGTTTTCGGCATATCATCACCAGAACAGGAGCGGATTATGATGTGCTGCGCCTTATTCTACGGGTGAAATTTCAGATGGATCAACGCAGGGTGCCGACGGTATTGTCAGCGCGGAATGGCAACAAGGAGCAGAAAGAAGGCAATCTGTATTTGCGTTCCCTCTGGTTATACGCACTGATGGGGCTGATTCTGGTTCCGTTTGTTGTCTGGGATACAGGGCACTATATGCTTCAGATGGGTCTTGTGGCTGCCATGCTAATGTTTATGATCATGACATCGATGATCTCGGACTTTTCTTCGGTACTGCTCGATATTCGGGATCGTAATATCATCATGACCAAGCCGGTAAACGGACGTACCGTTGGCATGGCTCGTGCCATCCATGCAGGCGTCTATCTGCTGCTGTTGACAGGTTCCCTGACGGCTGGGCCGCTGGTAGCGGGATTGATTGCCCACGGAATCGGCTTTTTCCTGCTTTTTCTGGTGGAGCTAATTCTGATGAATATGTTGATTCTGGTGACCACGTCCCTGATCTATTTATTCATGATGAAGTTTCTGGATGGCGAGAAGCTGAAGGACATGATTAATATGGTGCAGATCCTGCTCTCCATCGGGATTGCCGTAGGTTATCAGCTGGTCATACGATCGTTCAGCATTATCGATTTTAATATGGTGTTCACACCTGCCTGGTGGCAGTTGCTGCTGCCTCCGGTATGGTATGCAGCGGCATTTGAGCTGCTGTTCGGCGGTGGTGGAGGCGCCTGGTTGTATGTTTTCTCGGCGCTTGCATTGATTGTGCCAATGGTAAGTCTGTTGGTGTACGTGAAGCTGATGCCTTCCTTTGAATTGTATTTGGAGAAAATGGCACATGCAGGTCAAGCCTCTGGACGAAGACGTGGGGGATGGGATCGCATCATGGCGAAGGTATTCTCTCGTTCGAGAGAAGAACAGGCGTGTTTTCGGTTGTCTGCCAGTATGATGCGAAATGAGCGGGAATTCAAGCTCAAGGTGTATCCGTCTATGGGATTATCCTTCGTACTGCCCTATGTGTTCTGGTTCACCCAATTGCAGAGCTCCTCGTGGGCAGAATTCAGGGAAGGCTCCTTTTTTTACACGCTGTATATGGTGCTCTTGCTGATTGTGACGGTGGTAATCATGCTGAAGTATTCAGGACAATACAAGGCGTTTTGGATCTTCCGGGCGGCCCCTCTGGCGAATGAGAACGCGCTGTACAGCGGAGCGCTGAAGGCTTTCTTATGCAATATGTTTCTGCCCGTATTTATATTAAACGTTATTGTATTTGTGTGGACCTTTGGTCTACGGATTCTCCCTGATATGGTCATTATATTGTTGGTGGCAACTGCACTTATCCCGTTGTCTGGAAAATTGTTGTTGCGAAAACCGCCGTTCTCCCAATCCTTCAGTGTGGCCGGGCAGAGTGACGGCTGGCTCATATTTGCTTTCTTTCCGCTCATGGCATTGTTATGGGGATTACATGTATTCATCCGCACCATACCGGCAGGTATCTGGATCTATGTAGCGCTTCTGGTGGTGACCAATGTGCTGTTCTGGACGATGCTGCATCGCTATCGGGTGAAGCGAGCACCTGTAACGGTTGAAGGTTAAGGCGGTAGCAACCTCAATCTCCACAGAAAGTGGAGGCTGAGGTTATTTTGTTAACCTAAATTAATCTACGGCGTGTGATTGGAAACTTCGAAAAAGGATTTTCGAATATAAGAGGGACATTTATTCTCTATATATACTAAATTGCTGCGTTAAGTGTGGGATCTCCCGCTTTGCAGAACAGATTCTGCCAGCTGATCCGCCGCATCCGCTGTGGAGATGGCAGATTGCTCTGCCCTGGCATAGACCTTGGACAGTGTGCCCGCAATCCCTGCCACCTGTTGGCGGATCAGGTCGGGCCCTGCGCCTTCCAGCTCGCAGGCGGTGCTGATGATGCCTCCGGCATTCAGCACATAGTCAGGCGCGTACAGAATGCCGCGCGCCTGCATCCGGGCAATAACCAGCTCCCGGTGGCTGAGCTGGTTATTGGCCGCCCCGGCAACGATGGAGCAGCGCAGCTCCTCCACCGATGCCGGGGTTAACACGCCCCCTAGGGCACAGGGGGCGAACACCTTGCAGTCAGTGGCGTGAATATGGGCCGGATCGGCCGAGGTGGCGCCGCTGAACTGCAGAAGGGCACGTTGTACACGCTCCGGTACAACGTCTGCCACGATGAGCCGTGCCCCGGCTGCATGCAGGTGACGGCACAGGGCATACCCAACCTTGCCCAGTCCCTGGACAGCAATGGGAATGCCCTGTAATGTGGCGATGCCTTGATGACTTAGCGAGGTCACGATGCCGGTGTACACACCGTAAGCGGTCATCTCGGCGGTGAAGTCATCCTGTGCGCCCAGTGATCCGGTCATATCGGTCACATAGGAAGTCTCCAATCGGATCTGATCCATGTCAGTGGACGTGGTGCCTAGATCAAGACCGGTAATATAGCGACCGTTCAGTCGTTCAAGAAAACGTCCAAGGGCTCGAAAGATATGGGCTCGCCCTGTGTTGGTGTTGGGAATGGTGAGTTGATGGGAACTAGAATCGGAATCCACGACGTTCTTAATGGGGAATGAAGAACTAGCTTGGGATTTAGGCTGTGCAGGGGAAGTGCTTACCTTCCACTCCGTGGGGATATTCCAGACAACCGCTTTCCCGCCGCCATAAGGCAGACCGGAAACGGCTGATTTATAGGTCATACCTCTAGCAAGCTGCATAGCATCGCGGATTGCATCCTCTTCTGAGGCGTATGCCCAGCAGCGACATCCTCCGAGCGCTGGCCCGAGTGCCGTACTATGAATTGCGACCACTGCTTTCAGCCCGCTACTTGGGTCGTGACAAAATAGGAGTTCTTCCATCCCTTCCTGCTCCATCTCCTGCCATAGCTGCATGGATGCTCCCCCCTTTTTGATGTATCATTGATGGGTATCGATTGTTCGCATGGTGTATCCCATGGTGTTCGGCGATTACTAATGCTTCAGCATATTCAACGATAGAGCCTTTCGCCCCTAGGTCTGTTACCGGGTTGATAATCGCAGTAAACAATTCTATAATGGCAGTTCTGGCACCATATCGATTGCAAGTAGACCGTTTAAAATCACACCATAACGTCCAATGATGAAGATAAGAATTAATAATACTTGGTTAGTCTGAGAGCAAACGGAAGATCAGGAACTTAGGCTGGCAGTAACAGGTCTGATCATTAGGACGTGTCTCAAAACTTGCTGAAGTGTATCTTTCACCGCCTTTTCGCCCCTTGCTGCGTCAGTCTCCCTTGATGTGCCTCGGCACGCCTGCGGAAAACTTCCTGACTTGGAACGGAAATTCGGCAAAATCTGCGTCCTGCGGAGTTTTCAGACACGCCCTAGGAAAGAGGGATGCAAATTGTTTAAAATACTCGTGTTTATTTTTCTGATTCAAATTGTTTACGTATCGGCGTACACGCTGCGTATGATACTGACGCTTAAAGGTCAGAAATACATCGCCGCACTGATCAGTACGGGGGAGATTGTGATCTATGTACTCGGATTGAACTTGGTGCTGAGCTATCTGGATAAGACGGTTGCACTCATTGTTTATGCAGTAGGATATGGACTTGGTGTGTTACTAGGTGCTTGGATTGAGGAGAAGATTGCGCTTGGCTATGTTACGGTGAAGGTGATCTGTAATCAGATGGATGGCAATGTCGCCAATTCTCTGCGGGACAAAGGATATGGCGTTACCGCATGGGTAGGCAGTGGGCGCGATGGGGACAGACTGGTGATGGAGATTTTGGCGAAACGCAAAAACCAAAAGCTGCTCTACCAGACGATTCTCGGGTTAGACCCCAAAGCCTTCGTTATTACGGTGGAGCCAAAACAATTCCATGGTGGCTTCTGGACACGTTCTATTAAGCGATAACTTGTAATGATGCAACATGGTAGAATCAAAAAACTCGCCAATGCCTTTTCTGGCATCGTTATATTGCATAGTCACTTCTTTAATTTTTTGAATAAGATACACTATTTATCACACCTGTAGGTTATATGTTATGGTTAATGTACCACTTCAGGGTGCATTTATAACCATAAATTTGTGTGCTACCATAACCGCGAACAAAAAGGAATCCCGGCACATCATGTCCGGGATTCCGTTTCATTTATGAATGGGAGAGATCGCACAGCTAACGTATCACTTGTTCAGCGAGAGTACCGAAGCATCTTTGATATCATAGAGAACTCCGTCAGGGGTACTTTTAACGAGTTGGATAATCTGTCTGTAGGCATCACCGTCTGATGGGGCGATGGCATCAAATACAATCTCGTCTGCTTTCAGTTTATCAGCTATTTCTTTAATGCTAAAGGAAGACAAGGGGAGTGACTCATGGACAGGGGCATCGGTAATGAATATAATCCGTTTGGCGTTGTCGCTGCTGAACTCCGAGAGCTTATTAGTAGCTAAGTTAATAGCCTCCAGTCCCGATTCTCTTATATCCCCTCCGCCAGAAGCCACCAATGTATTCAAATCCCCCTTTAACTTATCTTTATCCTGGGTAAAATCAAAGAACTTCAAATTGTAATCGCCATTTCTGTAAATGTTAACGTCCCGATAGGTGATAACCGCAAAATTCGAACCGGCAGGTACTGAATCAACGAAGCTCTTAACCGTTTCTTTGATATAGTCGATCACTTCACCCATACTGGCCGTCACGTCTATAACAAATATAATATCAGACGGAGTATTAATTCCCTTCGATATATTATTTAAAATAGGCGAGGTACTTGAAGACCCAGATTCTGTTGTTTTTGTTGCTCCCGAAGCCGGTTCTTCGCTTTCAGCAGATGTAGGAATGGATGGCTTATTTAGAAAAATGGTAACCGAACCAGCTTCTCCGTGCCACTCTACTTCTCCTCCGAATGCTTCACTGACAAACCGTAGTGGCACCATGGTTACGCCGTTAATGATCTGTGGTTTTGCACTTAAGGTTACAGCGACACCGTTAATGTAGGCAATTTTAGAGCCGATCGTCAGCACGATAGTCCGGCCTTCTCTAATTGCCGTAACCGTTTGAGTGGAACTGTTCCATTTAACATCGGCTCCCAACGATTCGAAGATTCCTCGAAGCGGCACGAGCACACTCCCCTTGAAATTAGTCGGGGGTTGCTTGTAAACCTGCTTCTCACCTTCAATAAACACCTGAATATTCGTAGGCTCATGGTTGATTATAACGAATTGAGGAATAGAAGCAGACAATTCACCTGACTGATTGGCCGATTTCAGGTAAAAATAATATCCGCCTGTTGGAAGCCCCATCTTTCTTAGTGAGAAACTGAAGGTCTTTCCTGGCTCAATCTTTATTTGCCTAACCACCTGCCCGCTTGCATTTTTCACCATTAAATAGGAGGTGTACCCGGAAACGGAGGCCGATTCAGACAGTTTGATGGTAATGGTATTGCCTGATCTGATCGTAATACTGCCGGGATAGCGCTCTCCTGTTGGAATTTGAACAAGAGGCTCCGATGGTTTGTTTGGAGTTGGACTCGGACTCTCAATCACTTCTTCGGAAGGAGAGGGTTTACTGGAAATAGAAGCCTTAGGGATATAGAAATAGACTTTGGCACCGGAGTGCGGAACCTGCTGTTTTTCGGATAGGGTTACGGTATTCGTTGTTGCGTTGAAGGTAAATCGGGACGTGGCTACCTTCGTTAGGTCAATGGAAAGACTGATCTGTTTGGTTGAATTTAGCGTATAGTTTAACGACACTGGAAAATTCCGTGTGGAGCCATCTCCCTCAGGCAAGGCAAAACCCATATTGGCACCTTCTTCCCACTCAAATCCGGGAATAATGCCGTATTTAATATGAATCTCGGCACCTCTGTCGGGAGCTTTATTGAAGGTGATGCTATAGTTGGCATAATCCACAACATAGTCCTTGGAGTCCACTTCTATCGCATTGACATACAAGCGCAAAGTGGTATTGGATGCGGTCAACTTGTTCTTCGTTGTAAATCCGAAGACGCGGTTTTCTCCATCACCATCTTTTAGAATATTGATTAAATCATCGTGCTCCCTGAATTCAAGGGAATCAGCAGCGTGCACAATTACGCTGTGAAGGCCCAAATTGCCAAAAATAAAAATAGAAATAAACGATATCAAGAGCATCTTTCTAAACTTCATCTGTTTCACTCCATTTTATGTAACTTATAGATAAGTCAGCTGCTGTTTGTCCTATTAATACACTCTATCCACAATGTGGAATTGCCTGCTGCTCTCTCACTTTATCACAAGAAGTAGGACTTAACTATATATATCGGAAATGTAGTCATCCTGAAACCAAGTTAAACCTATACGATTCATAGTTGATTACAGTATAACCTCTTACCAGATTTGGTTTTTCCACATGGATGTGAGATTAAGATTATTGTTGTAATCGCTTTCAAAATATACAGTGAGGACATGTCCTTCATGACACGGTATGGCAGCGAGGGACGAGCCTTATCAATTATGAAATGGGAGGAATGAATGGGATGAAAACAAAATTAAGAAGCTGGTGCAGTGCAGCCGTGGCTGTAACGTTGGGGATCACACTAATGTCGGGTCCTGCAAGTGTGCAGGCAGCAGGGAATGCAGATTACAATCTCACGGGATTCTCCCAAGGTAACACGGGCGGTGGCATCATCAGTGAGTCGAACACGTCCACGTATAAGAAGGTATACAATGCGACTGACCTGGCACTGGCGTTGAAGAAGAACTCCGGCGTCAAAGTGGTGGAGATTATGAATGATTTGAATCTAGGGTGGAACGAAATTCCGAGTGCCGCGCAGACATCACCTTTTGCCAAACACAATGATGCCTTAACGCATCCTGTATTGAAACAGACTGGCGTAAGCAAGATTACAATTGACGGTTTTAATGGACTCACTATTTTCTCCGCTAACGGTTCCAAAATCAAACATGCTGCCATTAGCGTGAAACGAAGCTCCAACGTCATTATCCGTAACCTCGAATTTGATGAGCTCTGGGAGTGGGATGAATCCACCAAGGGTGATTATGATAAGAACGACTGGGATTACATCACTCTGGAGGAGAGCAGCGGTGTGTGGATTGATCACTGTACATTTAACAAAGCCTATGACGGACTCGTTGATTCGAAAAAAGGAACCAGCGGCGTGACCATCTCCTGGTCTACCTTCAAGGGCGATGACGGCAGCGCAAACAGTTGGGTTACGCAGCAGATCAATGAGCTGGAAGCCAATAAAGCTTCCTATCCGATGTACAACTACCTGCGCAGCAGTGCAGTGGGTCTCAGTAAAGCGGACATTATCGCCATCTCTGGACCACAGAAAAAGGGACATCTCGTTGGCTCAACCAGCTTTGAATCCGCCAACGCCAATCTGTCCATGACCCTGCACCATAACCTGTACAAGGATATCCAGGATCGCATGCCGCGTCTGCGCGGGGGTAATGCGCACGCCTATAATATTGTGATGGATGCAACGGGGGCACGTGCGGCCAAATCCAGAATCACTTCTGCAATGGCAACGGCAATCTCATCCAAAGGATATCATTTTGATATCATTGGCAACGGAGCTATTTCCACGGAAGATGGTGCAGTGCTGGTCGAAAAATCGGTGATCAAAGACGTACTGTTCCCGGTCCGCAATAACCAGACGGATCCGGCCGATGCCACATATACCGGTAAAATTCAGGTGACGGACACGATGTATTCCCTGGATGGAAGCTCATTCCGTGGAAATAGTGATACGTCCGGCAGTCCGCTTAGCCCGGTTCCGGCCGCAGTGAAAGCTTTTTCCTGGAACGGATTCTCATCCCTTCCTTACAGCTACACTACGGATGATCCAGCGACGCTGAATGCACGTCTTACCGGTTCAAGCGGAGCAGGTGCAGGCAAATTAACCTGGTCCAAAGACAACTGGCTGAAGACGAGCTACTAAGTTACAACAAGAGTAGGGTGTTGAAACGAGTGGCCGTGATCTACAGGATTCCTGCTGCTGCTTCCTCGTTTTTTCATAAGCAAAGAGTGCTCCTGCAGCCATAATGGCCGGGAGCACTCTTTTTGTAGAAACAGGGGAACCCTGTTTCTTTTTAGTTAGACGCGTCATCCGAAAGGGCTGGTGCAGCACTCACCGAATCCCGATAAATGATGTTGCCCTTCACGTGTACGCGACCGAAGCTGCGACTCGGGTTATCAATCTTTTTGAGCATGGAATGAACCGCAGTCCGCGCCATCTGTTCCACATCCACCTCAACCGTAGTTAATTTGGGCTCGGAGAGCGTGGCATAGATGTCATTATCGAATCCAACGACGGAGCATTGTGCAGGCACCTGGATACCCAGGGAAGTCAGTTTCTGAACGAGCAAATGAGCGACCTGATCGCAGTTGCATACAAAAGCTGTTGGCAGCTGCTCAGGTAGATCAATTTCAATAAACGTACCTCGCTCATCGCGGTCATTAAGCACAAGATTTTGATCCATCGGCAACCGATGCTCCAGCAATGATTTGTAATAGCCGAGGAATCGGTCCTGAATGCTGCTTGTAGAATAGAGATTCCCGACATAAGCGATGCGGCGGTGTCCCTGTTGTACAAGAACGTTTGTCAGCTCATAAGCAGCGTAAAAGTTATCGGTGACGACAGAATCGATATCCGAATGCTCATCGTAGAAATCGAGAAACATTTTGGGAACGTCCATCGACTGGACCAGCTCGATATATTCCTTGCTGACTTGTCCAAGCACAATGAAACCATCCACCTTGTTGTCACTATAGAGCTTCGGCAGAATTAATTCCTCTTCGTCCTCAACATTCAGAATGTGCAGGATGCCGTAGTACCCCTGATCCTCCAGATGTTTGGTAATGCGCTGGAATACACGTACATAGAACGATTGTGTAGGCCCGGTAAAACGCTCCGGGATAATAACGCCAATATTATGAGTCAAGCCTTCCTTCATTGAACGGGCCGCGGCATTATACCGATAGCCCATCTGAACGGCAAGGACTTTAATTTTTTCCTTTAATTCGCCACTGACGCCATCTTTATCATTTAATGCTTTCGAGACCGTCACACTGCTAACTCCGAGCTTGTCGGCGATATCCCGCATGGTGATATTGTTCTTCAGCTTTGGTCGCCTCCTTCAAGCCGGTTTACGTACAATGTGCTGTCATTATGGTTAGCGCTTCCTTCAATCATAATAACAATCCATATTAGTATACATCGTTACCCACATGGAATAAAGAAATTCTGGTTAGCGCTCCGTTAATTTTTCACATGCTGCATTTTCTGTTGAAGGCTGTTCGTCGGATTTAAGCCATCTGCTTTTGGAGAAGCTTCTCATTCCGCTCAATCAGATCCCCGCGCTGGCTGGCGCAATCCAGGGAACGATACGGATCGGCCGGGGTATTAAAGGTATAATCGACCAGTTTATCAAGCGTTGTAGTGGCTACATGACAGCGGGTATCACTGGACGCGTAATAGATGAAGACCTCACCCTGTTCATTGACTACTGCACCATTGCAAAAAATAACATTGGACACATCACCTACGCGCTCATCGTCATAAGGAGCAATGAAGTGTCCGCCCGGCTTGGCGATGATACGTGCCGGATCATTCAGATCCGTGGCGAACGTGTACAGCACATAACGCAGGCCAGCTGCAGTGTTGCGTACTCCGTGGGCAATGTGAATCCAACCGCGCTCCGTTTTGAGCGGAGCAGGACCCTGGCCATTTTTCACTTCGTATACGGTATGATATTTGCGTTCGTCGATAATGGTTTCTTCATCAATAACTGGATTCAGAATATCATCGCACAGACCAAAAGCGATCCCGCCACCGCTGCCAGTGGAGATGAATCCATCTTGTGGACGTGTGTAGAACGCATATTTGCCATCCACGAATTCCGGGTGCAATACAACATTCCGCTGTTGAGGAGAATTGGTCGTGATGTTGGGCAGACGCTCCCAGCTGACCAGATCACGTGTCCGGACAAGTCCGGCCTGGGCTACGGCACTGGATGTATCAAAAGCTGGAGCTTCCGGGTCTTTACGTTCAGAACAGTAGATGCCGTAGATCCAGCCATCCTCATGCTGCACCAATCGCATATCATACTGGTTGGTCTCGTCGGCATCGATATCTTCCCATACTAATGGTTTGCCCGTGAAGCGGAATCCGTCGATGCCGTTATCACTCTCAGCCAGGGCAAAGATGGATTTACGGTCCAAGCCCTCGGTTCGGATGACCATCACATATTTACCGTTGAAATAGATGGCTCCTGGATTAAGCGTAGCGTTAATGCCCAGACGCTCCATGAAGTGGGGATTTGTCGTTTCGTCCAGATCAAATCTCCAGTGCAGCGGCACATGATGGCGTGTGATTACCGGATAACGGTACCGATCATATACGCCGTTGTAGAAGGTGGGATCAATTTCATTTTGACGCGTAAGCAGCTGCTCCTGTTGCTCCAATAATTCATTGTATTTGGGGTGTATCATCGTTATCCCATCCTCTCAATTAGTTCAATACAGAATCGGCTATTGTGATACGGGCATTTCCACGGTCCGGCGATTTCACTTTGATCCGGTGTGCCGTTCCCGTCTACTGACCAGTACCACTCCCCGCCAGCACGGTGATCGATAATATGTTCCTTCGTATACGTCCACAAACGTTCCACTCTCTCCAGAAACAACGGATCACCTGTACGCTGATAGGCGTTGTAGAAGCCGACCATCGCCTCGGCCTGAACCCACCAAATGCGCGTCTCATCTACAAGGTCACCCTCTTGTTCATTCAACAGCGAACCATCTGTATTCACGGCCACATTGGAAATGTTATAGGCAATATCCGTTACCATAGCGGAATACTCCGGGTGTTGATCCAGACCTAGTACTTTCAATGTTTCGTCAATCAGCCAACTGGCTTCAATGTCATGCCCGAACGAGCGCAGATCGATAATCGAATTCCACTGTTTGTCGAAAAACACCCCGAGAAACTTCGTGTCTTTGTCATACACTCGTTCATACAAAATCCCAAGCAGGCGCTCCAGCGCCGCTTGCACCTGCGGATCCGGCCATACGCGGTAGAGCGTGGTGTAGGCCTCCAGCACATGAATATGTGTATTCATTGTGTAATCCGCAATCACACCATTTTCGCTCAGCATTTCATTGGGCTGTTCATTCCAGAAGCGGTCGAATTGTTCCTTGTATGCAGGTGATTCGGCATTCAGGCCTTGATCCTCAATCAGGGCAAAAAGCGTTTTCGCAAGTTCTAAAGCAGCTTCATCCCCGGTTGCGCGATAATACTCGCTTAGTGAATACACCCCAAAGGATTGCGTATACACATGTTTACTTGTGTCCAGCGGTTCCCCTTTGGCATCCACCATCCAGTACAAGCCTCCATGTTCGGCATCCAGCACATGATCCGCAAGAAAACGGTAGGCGTGTTCGGCGTGAACCCGCCAGACTTCATTCCCGGTTACCCGGTAGGCGGCTGCAAAGGACCAGAGCTGCCGTGCCGTGGCGATGCCGCCTTTGGGAGCGAGGCGATCAACTTGAAGATCATTGCCGACCCGGCCATAGAAGCCGCCGTTGTTATGATCTTTGAGGGCAGACCAGAATGGCAATATATGTCCTTCCCACTGTTCCTTTATTTCCGTTTTGATGTCATTGGTGTAAGTCATAAGTTAGGGCTCCTTCAAAGTACAGGATTCGAATTAATTTAAGTTATCGTTAACTTTATTAAATAATATTAGTGTCGGATAATATCATTGTCAACGAGTCATCAAAGAAAAACTTTTTGTTAAGTAATAAATAATTTAATTGACAGGTAAGCGTTACCATAATAAAATTCATTTTGTAACCTTAACGATAACTTAAATTAACTTAGAAAAGGGGTAGAATCAATTGAGAAAAAACAAAGGTTGGATACTGATGCTTACCATGCTACTCATTACTTCTCTGCTCGCAGCTTGCTCTTCCGGCGGTGGCTCTTCACAGGCAGGAGAGGAGATTAGCACAGATCCGGCGGACATCAAGGGTGAAATTACGGTCCTTACGCAGCGTACAGATATTGTGGATACCGTGTTCAAAGACTATGCCGCGGAGTTCAATAAGGAATACCCGGATGTCAAAGTAAACTTCCAGGCACTGGCCGATTATGAGGGACAAGTGAAGATCCGTATGAGCACCAAGGATTACGGCGATGTGCTGATGATCCCCACCAGCGTACCAATTGCGGACATTCCGGATTTTTTTGAACCGCTGGGCACGTACGATGAGCTGAAAGATAAGTACACAGGCATTGAAGAACGTATGGTGGAAGGTCAGGTATATGGCATTCCAACGGTTATTACGTTCTCCGGTATCATTTATAACAAACAGGTATTCAAAGATGCTGGCATTGCGGAAGTTCCGAAAACACCCGAGCAATTCCAGGCTGCGCTTCAGCTGGTCAAAGATAATACAGATGCGGTGCCACTGTACACCAACTATGCATCCGGCTGGGCTTTGACACAATGGGAAGCGGATCTGCCGACGGTTGCAGGCAGTGTCGACTACGTTAACATTGATCAACCGAACACGGATGAGAACTTTGTGGCTGGCAAGCCGCACTACGAATTGTACAAAGTGCTTTATGATGCAGCCAAAAATGGCTTGATCGAGAAAGATCCAACGACAACCGATTGGGAAAGTTCCAAGGCGGACCTGGCGAACGGCAAAATTGCAACGATGGCGCTGGGGTCATGGGCAATTACACAAATTCAAAGTTTGACGGATACACCGGATAACATCGGATTCTTACCATTCCCTACGAATGCAAGTGATGTGGTCGTTCCGCTCGCTGCAGACTATAACATCGGCATGAACGTGAACAGTGAGAACAAACCTGCTGCAAAAGCGTGGATTGACTGGTTCCTTGCGAAATCAAACTATGCCGTTGAGCAAGGTGGAGGTATGAGCGCAGACAAAAATGCAGAATTGCCACCGATTTTGGATCAATACAAAGACGTTACATTCTCCACATTGACTCCTGCCAAAGAAGGACAGGAAGGTCTGGTTGACAAAATCGACAACGAAGGCGAGATCGGCCTCTGGCAGCCTGACTTTAAGAAACGCATTATTGAAGCAGGTATCGGTAACCGCAGCGAATCGTATGACGATATTATGAAGGACCTGAATGACAAATGGGTGAAAGCGCGGGCAGAACTCGCGAAATAAGCCAGTTGCGGCGGATGGGTCGGCCAATAAAAGCGCGATGTATATGGCCGACCACCGTTGACATGCAGCGAAGTATCGCGTAATGGATGGGAGTCTTCTTTTGATATAAAGCGGTAGAACCGCTTGGAGGTGTGGAGAGCATGAAATACTTGAAGATTTCGAATTGGGGCTACTCAGCGCAACGTATATTTATTATCTGTGCCTTCTCAATCATTCCGCTGGCACTGCTGTTCACGTTTGCTTATTTACCTGTCATTAACATGTTCAAATACAGCTTCACGGATTGGAACGGATATAGCAAAAGATTCGACTATGTGGGGTTTGAGAACTACACGCGGATATTCAGTGACCCTGAATATTTTAAAGTGTTTATTGTCAGTTTGTACTATTTTGTTGCCACTTTCCTGCAAATGGGCCTGGCCCTCTACTTTGCAACCATACTGAGTTTCAAAATTCGAGGCAAAAACTTTTTCAAAGGCATATTGTTCTTTCCCTATCTGCTGAATGGCGTAGCGATCGGATTTATCTTCCTCTTTTTCTTCAAACCGGATGGCACCCTCGATACACTCATGCAGGCCGTGGGGCTTGGACAATACACTCAGCTTTGGCTTGGGAATCCGAACATTATTAACGTGTCGCTCGCAGGCGCATCGGTATGGAGGTATATGGGCTTTAACTTCATCATCTTCCTGGGCGCGATCTCTTCCATTCAAAAGGATGTCTATGAAGCGTCGGACATTGACGGGGCCAATCGCTGGCAGCAGTTCCGCCATATCATCCTGCCGAGCATTACACGCATCCTGCAGCTCAACCTGATTTTGGCGATTAGCGGCGCAATCAGTGCGTTCGATATTCCATACATTATGACCGATGGTTCCAACGGCAGTGAGACGTTTGTGATTCAGACCGTTCACTTGGCATTTAAGTACGGCAAGCTGGGCTTGGCATCGGCCATGGCGGTTGTGCTGCTGTTTATCGTCATTCTTGTTACGCTCGTTCAGCGTGTCACCATGAAAGGGGAGGAATGAACGTGCATCAACTCAAATACACCCTTGCGAGCATATTCAAATATGCTTCACTCATTATCGCCGCGTTCATTGCACTTGTACCCATCGTTGTGGTGCTGTTTGCATCGCTCAAGACCAATGCCGAATATGCGACCAGCAGCCCGCTTGCCCCACCTGCCAACTGGCTGAACTTTGCGAACTATACGAAGGCTTTTGTGGACGGCAACATGCTGGTCGGTTTCAAAAATACAATTATCATCCTGATCATCTCCATCGTGGGTGCCACTTTAACAGGTTCCATGATCGCGTATGTGCTGGATCGTTTCAAATTTAAGGGCAAAAAAATTATGGTCGCAGCTTTCCTGCTCGCTACCCTCATTCCGAGTGTCACAACGCAGGTAGCCACTTTCCAGATCATCAACGCTCTCGACCTGTTCAACACCCGCTGGGCAGCCATTGTAATGTACCTGGGTACAGATATCATCGCGGTGTATATTTTCCTGCAATTCCTGGGCTCCATCTCCAACGCACTGGATGAATCCGCCATGCTGGACGGTGCCTCCTACTTCACGATCTATTGGAGAATCATTCTGCCACTGCTGAAACCGGCGATTGTAACGGTCATTATCGTGAAGGGCGTCAACATCTACAACGACTTCTACACGCCGTTCCTGTACATGCCCAAGACAGACTTGCAGGTCATATCCACGGCCCTTTTCAAATTCAAGGGACCGTTCGGATCACAGTGGGAGGTTATCAGCGCGGGGATTATGATCGCCATCATTCCAACGATGATTATCTTCTTGCTGCTACAGAAGTACATCTACAACGGCTTCGCACAAGGCTCCGTTAAATAAAAAACGAAGGCTATATGAAATTAATATGAAAATACACAGGAACGGAGAGGGCAGAAAAAACCTGGAGAAACGGAGTGTTCGCCTAAAAGCTTTCTGAAAGAAAGCTCTCTCCGTAAGCATATGCTATCACCGGATTTTACCTTTTCATGAGGGAATCAAAAAAATCTGGGGATAACAGCGATCGAAAGGTTGTTCTGCCATCGGAGTGGACTTGTGTAATTTTAACAGTTTATTTCATATAGCCTATCACCGAAGGGAGAAATGAAACGATGACAGTTGTCGATACGAAACACGTACACATTGTTGGAGATGCATTGCCGAATATGCCTTGGGAGGATAAACCGGAGGGAACGGACGGACCGGTCTGGAGACACTCAGCCAATCCAGTCGTGCCGCGTAACCCGGTCAAGGGAGTTGCCCGTATTTTCAACAGTGCAGTCGTTCCTTATGAAGGGAAATTCATCGGGGTATTCCGCGCCGAAACGATTAACGGACGTCCACACCTGCACATGGGATCGAGTGAGGATGGGTTGGAGTGGAATATCGAAGAGGAACGCATTACTTTTGTGGATGAGAATGGCGATCCTTTCATGCCCAACTATGCATATGACCCACGTCTGGTGAAAGTGGAAGATACGTATTATATCATCTGGTGTACCGATTTCTACGGCGCTGCACTTGGTTTGGCGAAAACCGATGATTTCAAAACGTTTGTGCGTCTCGAAAATCCGATGCTGCCGTTCAACCGCAATGGCGTGTTGTTTCCGCGCAAAATCAATGACAATTATGTGATGTTGTCCAGACCAAGCGACAGCGGACATACGCCGTTCGGGGATATTTTTCTGAGCGAAAGCCCGGATCTCGTGTACTGGGGCAAACATCGCCATGTCATGAGCAAAGGTGGTCAGGGCTGGTGGCAATCCGTCAAAATTGGCGGCGGTCCAGCACCAATCGAAACGTCCGCAGGCTGGCTGATGTTCTACCACGGCGTTACCGGAACGTGCAACGGATTTGTGTACAGCATGGGTGCAGTCATTCTGGATCTCAATGAGCCATCCAAAGTAAAATATCGTTCCTCCAACTTCGTGCTGACACCGGAAAAATGGTACGAGGAGCAGGGCTTTGTGGACAATGTTATCTTCCCGTGTGCCACATTGCATGATGCGGAGACCGGACGAATCGCCATCTATTACGGCGCAGCCGACACCTACGTTGGAGTGGCCTATACAACCGTCGAAGAGATCGTGAACTACGTCATTGAGACCGACGAAGTTATCGCCGGAGACCGTGAGGAAGGCAAGTTATAGCATTAATGCAGTTAAGGTTTACACAAAAACGGAGAGTGCAGAACCAATCTGAAGAAGCGGAGCGTTCGCATTTATCCCCGGATTTTACCCTTAATAAAGGGATTAAAAGAAAATCCGGGGATAACGGCGATCGGAAGATGGTGCTGCAATCGGAGTGAATGTGTAAACATTCGGTCATTCATATCTACACTAGATGATGAAAGGGGCATTGCGGAACAATGCATATGGAATACATCAAGGGATTTACATTTGGATGGATGAGTGGCAGGGGAGACTTCCGCAAGCCAGAAGCGAAAGAATCCTTGCGTCTGATGGCTGAACGCACAGGCAGTTCGCATGTTATTTTTGCACTGGCGGCGCAGCAGGATCATCCGCAGGCGGTAGAGGCCAAATATGAGGGTGAACATATGGTGGAAGACGATGAATTGGTGGACATGATACGCTACGCCCGTACGCTCGGACTGCGGGTCATTCTGAAACCGACTGTCAATTGCACCGATGGCACATGGCGGGCACACATTAACTTCTTTGATATCGATGTGCCGTGTGAGCCGAAATGGAAAGACTGGTTCCGCAGTTATACCACGTATCAGAAGCACTATGCAGCCATTGCAGAGCGCGAGAATTGCGAGATGTTTATTGTAGGTTGTGAGATGGTGCAGTCTGAGCGTCGGAGTGAGGAATGGCGCGAGGTCATCGCGGGAGTGCGTGAAGTGTATTCCGGGCTCGTGTCGTACAATACGGACAAGTACCAAGAAGGGCATGTGAAATGGTGGGATGCCGTGGACGTCATCTCGTCGAGTGGATACTATCCCATCGGAGACTGGGAAGCGCAGCTGGATCGGATTGAACAGGTCATTGCACCCTATGGCAAACCTTTCTTCTTCGCGGAAGCGGGTTGCCCTAGCCGCAGCGGATCGGCGCAGGTACCGAACGACTGGGGGTTAACAGGTGAGGTCAGCGCGAAGGAACAGGAGCAGTTCTATGAAGCCATGTTCCGTCATGCAAGTAAGAGGGAGTGGGTACGCGGATTTGGTCTGTGGGACTGGAGTGCGCATCTGTATCAGGAGCAGGATGCCCTGAACGATGACGGATACGGAGTTTACGGTAAACCTGCGGAGAGTGTTATTCGCTGTTTCTATGAAGGTATTGCGGTTGGCGTATAAACTGAATGTGCAAGGTGTTCCAAGGATCGATAAAAAAATCTAATTCAAGAAAAGATACTCTTCTTTCTCATATAAGAAGGGTATCTTTTTTAGCTTTAAGCAGCAGGTTTTGAAGCTGACTGTCGAACTGTCGAATTATATTGACAAAAAGCGCGCTCCTGCCTATTCTTAATGGATGAGTATGAGAATCATTATCAAATATGATATAGAGAAAAGGGGTTCCACATCCATGTTTGCATCACATCGAAAATCGTCTGCCTTCCTGCTGGCAACCGCGTTATTGCTGCTGCTGGTTATGGTGGGCTGCAGCAATACAGATAACAAGAAGGCGTCCTCCTCGTCTGCCTCGGACCAAGCATCTTCCACGAAGGAGATTACAATGTCGTGGCCGCGGGATATCGGTACGATGAATCCGCATACGTATAATCCTTCACAACTATTCGCCCAATCCATGCTCTACGAACCGCTGATCAGTTACCAGAAGGATGGTAAGCTGGAGCCTGCACTGGCTGAATCATGGACCATCTCCGATGATGGCAAAGTGTATACATTTAAGCTGCGCCAAGGTGTGAAATTCTCGGATGGTACACCATTTAATGCCGAGATCGTGAAGAAAAACTTTGACGCTGTCATGAAAAATAAAGATACACATAGCTGGCTCGGCATTGTAGGGGTACTCGACAAGACAGAGGTTGTGGATGACCATACCTTCCGCATGACGCTCACAGAGTCGTATTATCCTGTTCTTCAGGACTTGTCTGTAGTTCGTCCTTTCCGTTTCCTGGGTGAAGCCGGATTCCCGGATGACGGAGATACATCCAAAGGCATCAAGGAGCCGGTTGGTACAGGCCCGTGGATGCTGGCTGATTACAAGCAGGACGAGTATGCCGTCTTCAAGCGCAACCCGAATTACTGGGGAACTGCGCCGAAGGTGGACCAGATTACCGTTAAAATCATTCCTGACGGTGAAACCCGTGTGCTTGCTTTTGAAAAAGGGGATCTTGACCTGATCTACGGTGAAGGGGTCATCAGTCTGGATGCGTTCCAGCAGCTTCGTGACAACGATGAATATGTAACTCAACTGTCTGATCCGGTAGGTACGCGCGATCTGCTGCTGAACTCTTCCAATCCAAAGCTGTCCGACGTAAGAGTACGGATGGCGTTACAGCAAGGGTTTAACAAAAAAGCAATGGTAGAGGGTGTAACCGCGGGGCTGGAGGAACCAGCAGATACGGTATTGTCCAAAAACTATCCGTATACTAATGTGGATCTGAAACCGATTGAATATGATGTCGAGCAGTCCAAAGCTTTGCTGGATGAAGCAGGCTGGAAGCAGCCAGCGGGCGGTACCGTGCGTGAGAAAGATGGACAGCCACTTGAGTTTGAGATGATTTTTGATAAAACCGATCCGATTCAGAAGGCAATGGCCGAGACCATACAGGCAGAATGGGGCGAGCTGGGGGTCAAGGTGAACCTTACCGGGCTGGAACTGACAGTACAGATCAAACGCTTGAAAGCCAATGATTTCGACCTTTACTTCTGGTACAACTATGGTGCGCCGTATGATCCACATTCCTTCATTAACGTAGTCGCGAGCCCTGGATTTGGTATTTCCGAAACCTTGAGCGCCCTGCCGATGAAAAAAGAACTGGACGAGCAGGTGCATGCAGCCCTGTCCTCGACAGACGAGACGAAACGCCAGAAGCTGTATGGCTCCATCCTGACAACACTTCAGGAGCAATCGGCGATTGTACCGATCTCTTATATCAAGAAAACGGCGGTATACCAAAAGAAAATTAAGAACTTTGTATTCCCGGCAAACCGGGATGAAAATCCGTTTGTTGGCATTGAAGTAGGAGACCAGTAAACGAACAAGGATATACACATCCATGTATGAATACATGTCATTCAGTCTATGTAGCTTGATAAAAGGGAGGAATGTTTGGTGATCAGCTATATCGGGAAACGAATGGTCGCGATCATTCCTATCGTTTTTATCGCTACACTTGTTACATTTGCACTGATTCATATTTCACCGGTTGATCCGGCTGAGGCCTATCTGACGGCTGCTCACATCTATCCAACACCGGAGCTGCTTGCACAGAAGCGACATGAGTTTGGCCTGGATCAACCGTTGCTCACCCAATATGTTCATACGCTCAAGAAGATTGCCCAACTGGATTTTGGCACATCGTATCTCACGAACAAACCTGTCATTGATGAGGTGAAATCAAAACTCCCCGCGACGGCTGAATTGGCCTTGTGGAGCATATTGTTTTCTGCACTGGTGAGCATTCCCCTGGGAATACTGGCGGCGGTATACAAAAATAGCTGGATTGATATGATCAGCAGGGCCATTTCCTATTTTGGGGCGTCCATCCCGCAATTCTGGCTTGGGTATCTGCTTATCTTCTTTTTCTCGGTGAAGCTGGACTGGCTGCCTGTGGAAGGACGCGGATCGTGGGAGAATCTGGTGCTGCCTACGGTAACACTCTCCTTAATCCTGATTGCCTTATATACTCGGTTATTACGTTCCAGCGTACTGGAGCAATTACAGGAGACATATGTACAGTACGCGAGAACACGCGGGATACGGGAACGGGTGATTATGCTGAAGCATGTCCTGAAAATCGCGATATCACCCTTTATTACGGGAATGGGGATGAGTATGGGAAAGCTGCTCACAGGAACCATTATTGTGGAGCAGGTGTTTTCCTGGCCCGGATTTGGACGTTACTTTGTCGATGCGATATTTAACCGGGATATTCCGGTTATCCAATGTTATGTCTTTCTTGCGGCATGCCTGTTCATCGTATGCAATTTGCTCGTTGATCTGGTGCAGTTGGCTATGGACCCACGAATTTCAGCGAAAGGACGGGCAGAGCATTGATAAACAAATGGCGTGCGAGTTTTAAAGGCCAGAGAGCTATTGTGGTCTGCTCGATTATTATTTTGCTGTTCTTCGTGGTGACGCTTCTGGCCCCTTGGATCGCTCCACATGACCCGGTGAAGGTGAATCTGCTGCAAAAGCTGAAGAGTCCTTCGCTGGATCACTGGCTGGGAACGGACCATCTGGGCCGTGATACCTTATCCAGGTTGATCTATGGAGCGAGGGTGTCGCTCGGATTCGCGACTCTTATTTTTCTATCCTCCCTAATCATTGGCATTCTTGTCGGCTCTGTCTCCGGTTACGTTGGCGGCTGGGTGGATAGTGTGCTCATGCGATTCTGTGAAGGGGTAATGGCTTTTCCCAATCTGGTGCTGGTGCTTGGCATTGTGGGGATATTTGGTCCAGGGCTGATGCAGGTTCTGCTGGCCCTCATGATGGTGCAGTGGGTGTATTATGCAAGAATCTGCCGGAATATGGTGGTCAGTCTAAAGGAGCGAAACTTCATCGCAGCGGCTCGCATTAGCGGCTCATCTTCCTGGACGATTATTCGTAAACATATCATTCCCAATGTGCAGCGTCCGATTGTTGTCATGGGTACGCTGGAGATGGGGTGGGCGATTATGGACATATCGGCGCTCTCCTTTCTCGGTCTCGGTATTCAACCACCCAACGCCGAATGGGGCGCGATGATCCATGAAGGAACGGGGTATATTCGCAGTCACCCCGAGTTGATGATCTATCCGGGGGTGATGATTCTGCTAGTGGTCATTACGTTCAACATCCTGGGAGAAGCGCTGTCTGAGCGATATGGCATTGCCAAGCGTTAAAGGTTCATCAGTTCGATTCGAATGGGATGGAGATACGGGGGTGAACGGAAGCGATGGTGATGGATACGGATAAGGATAAGGTATTGGAGGTCCGAGGTCTGCAAGTGAAGCTCAAAACGGAAAAGGATATCGCACCGCTGCTGGAGCCGATGGATTTGGTGCTGAACAAAGGCTGTGTATTCGGACTGGTTGGCGAGAGCGGCAGTGGCAAAACGATTACGTGCAACGCATTGCTCCGCATGCTTGACCCGCGCAGGATGGAAGTGACCGGCAGCATCCGTCTGCATGGACGGGAGCTTGGTACGTTGTCCAGCGAAGAGATGCGGCGCATCCGGGGCAAGGAGATCGGATTTATTATGCAAAATCCGATGAATGCTTTTACCCCCGTCTATACGATCGGCGCTCAATTCATTGAAACGTTGCGTACGCACACTGGAATGTCCAAAGGCCAAGCCAAAGAACAGGCGGTTGCAGCCTTGACCGACATGAACCTGCCGGAACCGGCCAAGCTGATGAAGCGTTACCCGTTCCAGTTGAGCGGCGGCATGCTGCAACGGGTCATGATTGCCATATCCATGTGCCTGCGGCCTGCCCTGGTCATTGCGGATGAGCCGACCACGGCGCTGGATGTGGTGAACCAGCTGCGGGTGCTGCAAGAACTGGAGCGGCTGCGCACAGAGTACGGCACCTCCATTCTGCTCATTTCGCATGATCTGGGCGTGATCTCGCAAATGGCGGATGAAGTTGCAGTTATGCAAAAAGGACGAATTGTGGAGCAGGCAGGTGTCCATCAGTTGTTCGATCAGCCACAGCATGAGTATACACGAATGCTGCTCCATGCCAGGCCCAACATATCTCTGGGATAGACGCATGTGGTTAAGCTGAGGCAGGCGTAAATAGATCGCAATGGACGACCCGTTTTTGTTTTTTACGGAGTGTTTTTCCTTTTGCCAAGTCGAAGAGAAGAGAGGACGGTGACCTGATGCTTCAGGTACGTGAAGTAAGCCATAGCTATGGCAAACGCAGCTGGCTGGATCGTTCGGGGACACGTCCTCCTGTGCTGACAGACATTTCGCTTACGATTGAAAAAGGGGTATGTCTGGGCTTGCTCGGGACGAGCGGTGTAGGTAAAAGCACGTTGGGCAAAATCATCCTTGGGCTGGAAAAGCCCACTGAGGGACAGGTTATCTTCCAGGGGCAGGATATATACCGAGCGGGCAAACAGGTGCTGAAAAGGGTAAGGCGCGATCTGCAGGTTGTGTTTCAGGACTGCTATTCTGCCGTAAACCCGCTGATGACAGCAGCTGAGATTATTGGTGAACCGCTAGATAACTACGAGCGATTGTCAGCAAAGGAGCAGCAGCGGAAGATTGGTCAGCTGCTAGAACAGGTGGGGCTTGCACCTGAGGACAGCAGCAAGCTTCCACATCAGTTCAGCGGCGGCCAATTACAGCGAGTGAATATTGCCAGAGCGATTGCTCTCAAGCCCAAGCTGATTGTCCTGGACGAGTCAGTCAGCAGCCTGGATATGGTGCATCAGACTCAAATTTTATCACTGCTGGCAGAGCTGCGTGCTTCGTATGGGTTATCCTACCTGTTTATCACACATGACATTCGTGCGGCGATGACTATCTGCGATCGCATTGCGGTAATGGATCAGGGAAGGCTGGTCTATTACGGGGAGGAGAAGGATTCGATTACAGAGTCCAATCATCCGGCTGTTCAGCAGTTGGTTTCGTCCATCTTGCCCGAGCATCCATCGGAGCGTATTACGTTTGGCTAACCGTTTTCTTAATCCTCTAACGAACCTCAGTGAAGTTATTCAGCTACAAAACTGTGAAAACCTGCGAAATGAAATACGAATTGAGGAAATAACGCCTCTACGATTTGTTAAATCACAGACTTGTAGGTTTTGGAGCTAATAGCCATGTGTAAGGTTCGTTAGATTATGAATATTGCTAAAAGGGTTGTCCCGTCATGATCATGACGTAAGGACAGCCCTTTTTTGTAACCTGTAACGCATACTTTTCTAATATGACTACTATAGAATATAAGTTACCCCAGCTTCCGCCCTAGCTGCTCAATCTTCTCCAACCATTTCTTTCTCTGTTCCTCGGACTGTTTTCCCACCACATCTACAGGTGTTATGCGCACTGGTTTGATGCCTGTCAGAGCAAAGGTGGAGATCTTCATCATTTTGTGTGCGGGCTCACCCTGGAACCATTTGTAGTACCAGCTTGGACCGTCCATGGTGGTGATCATGCGAGCCGTACGGCCTTTGAGCAGCTGATCCGGGAAAAGTTTACCTTTGTGATATTTGAAGGCATAGCCTGGCATGAAGATGCGATCGATGAATCCTTTGAATAAAGCGGGCGGTCCTCCCCACCAAATCGGGAATATCCATACCAAATGCTCTGCCCACTTAATGGCCTCTTGAGCTTCCAGTAAGTCCGGTTCGAGCGGCAGTTTATTACGATAACCTCCCTCTAAATTCATGTTGAATTCCAGTTCGTTTAGGGTGATCATGCGAACCTCGGCACCTGATGCAACTGCCCCTTTTCGATAAGCTTCGGCGATTGCACCATTGTAACTTGGGGAAACGGGATTACCTTGGATAATTAATATTTTTTTCATGATGACGACACGTCCTGTCTATTTTAGTTAATGAACACTAACCTCATGTGTAAAAAGAAAAGGTCACGAATGACCCGGTAATCAATCAGGAATTTCCTGAAGGTAGTTGAAGCTGGTTTTCCTATCATTTAAACGAAAGATATTGCAACGGAACCCAGCTTGATCAGAGCCATCTCTTGATGACTGCGAGATCGGAACGACTTCGGAATCCCTATATTCGTCGGTTCTATCCCAATTCAGCCGATACCTGCCCCAACATCGACGCCAGTCGATGAACGGTTTCCCCGGTATACGGGACGAGCAGCTCAGGCAGTTCACCTTGCATACTGGAGACGCCCATGCGTGTAATGGCACCGATGACTAGTACGGCCGTAAGCCGTGAATCCTGAGCAGGCAGTTCACCCCGCATCACTCCCTGATCGATCAGGTCTATCAACGCATCCAGCGGCTGGCGGTAATCTTCACTGCTTCCGACTTCGATGAATATCTCGTGATTTTGCGAAATCAGCAGCAGTCCGTAGGGATCTTCATCGTGCAATTGAAGAACCTCGGTAATCAGCTGCTTGAAGCGTTCCAGCACCGGACCGTCCTGACGGACATACCCGTCGATCAAGGCGGTATAATCCGCACAGTATTGGGTGAAGGCTTCGAGAGCAACAGCATCTTTGTTCTTAAAATGTTTGTAGATCGCCGCATCGGTTACTCCCGCGGCATCACCGATCTCTTTGACGGAAATGCCGTCAACGCCTTTGGTTGCGAACAAGCGCATTGCCGCTTGCAGGATGTCTTTCTTTTTGCTGTCTACATGAGGTTTGTTCTTCATGATTGTATAGTAAGTGATCACTAACTAAATTGCAAGGGTAATTTATGAATGGCCTTATATCCTGCATCCAGAGTGCTATTGCGCAAAAGCTTGCAGCCTGATGGGTGTCAACGTATGATGGAAAGAAATGAGCATTTTACATCATTGCCGAGTATGTTTTACAAACTGCATGATATAGAGCAAGTCGTCTCTGCTCAACGGGAGCTTTGTCCCTGCGGGTATGGCGGAAGCTAATGATGCAAAATGCCGGCGTTTTCATACGGACGAATTACGGAGGGTACGGAGTATGGGGGACCAGGGGAATGCAGAATTACATGTTTCTTGCTGGGTGACCCCGCAAGGAATGTTGAATGACCATTATGTATGCAAACGTGAACGGCTGTACAAAGGCATGAACGGCAGATATGTCGAGCGATTCACAGCCCCGGGCGGAGAGAGCTATATTTTTAAGCCGTTGACCCATCACGGACAGCATGGGCGTGAACAATGGATGGCAGAGCATGTGCTGGTGCATTTACCGCCGATCTATCCCCGGCTCATCGCTGCATCAGTCAGAGACGCTGCACCGGATCAGAGCTGGCTGATTTACGAGGATCTGGGGCAACTGGTGCATGATTTGCGGGAAAATACGCTGTCAGCTGCTGCTGTAAACATGGCCGAATGGCACACGATACCTGTTTCCGGCTGGGACGAAATGCCTCATGAGGGTCAGAAACCACCCATTCGGAACATGCTGGACGAGCTGCTCGGGCAGAAGAGAGCTACCGAGGACATGCTGTTCAAACTGGGAATGACGCTGTCTCCATCCGATTGGGACAGCATGATCACGCTAATTCGCAAGGCAGAGGAAGAGCTTCCACGAGTTCTGTGTCATGGTGACCTGCATCCCGGGAACATGGCGGATGTGAATGGCAGACTGGTCATCATCGATTGGGAGCATGCCCATCTCAACACTCCGCTTTGGGACGTGTACCATCTGGTGGATCTATCGCATCCGCTGTTCCCGAGAACCGTTACGCCGGAGCTACGGGAGCGGATTATTGATGTTTATCTGGATGGGCTGGAGCGCCATAGCGTTCAGGTTGACCGGGTTACTTTTAAAAGGTGGTACAGTGCATATGCCATTGTCTTCTCGCTCTGGATGCTGCGTCTGATTGATGGGGATCTGAGAAGTCCAGACTGTGTATGGCCCGAGGAACAGCTGCGAAACCAGTGGCAGGAGACGGTAGCAACACTGGAACAGTGCATGAACCAGTTGTTCACGGAATAGAAATGAGGGGTGCAGAACATGCGTAAGGTAGGACTCGTAATGCGTAAAATTCAATTCACGGAGGCTCAGGGCCCGCGCGTATTTGCGGATCGGTTGAAGCAGATTGGGCTGGAGCTGGGCGTGGAGATTGTGTTCATCTCACCGGAGCGCCATGTCAGCGGGTATGAGTGGTTGCCTGGGTATGAGCATGAGAAGGGTGACCTGGTGAACTATGATATCGTACTGGACCAGATATATAGCCAAAATATCGAGCATGTCATTTACACCGTATCCGGGTTTACGTTTTTGAAGATGTTTTTACCGAAAAGCGTGTTGTTCCCGCACAGTTTTCCCGACCCGGCGTTGACAGGTTATGAGATGATGAAGCCGTTCTATACGATGGTGGATAAAGCGATTGTACAGACGGAGTTCCTGAAAACAGAGCTGGGCCGCAATTTCGGTGTTCATGACGTGAACGTCATCCCGATTGGCTTTAGTGAAGAGTTAGCGAACCGACATTATGATCCGAGTCAGGTGGTGCATAATCGCGTGCTCTGGATCGGTCGGGATGAGGCGAATCGTCGTCCGGACCTGGTGCTGGAATATGCCCGGCAGAACCCGGACAAGGAAGTGTATATGGTCTTTGGCGGACGCCGCTATGAGGAGAGCATGAAAAAGTACGATATCCCGGACAACGTGAAGTTGAAGTTCGCGCTAACACAGGATGAGGTATTCACCCTGATGAACTCGTCCAAGGTATATTGGAGCTGTTCGGCCTTTGATACGTTTGCGATGCCGCTGACCGAAGCGATGGCGATGGGCAAAATGGTCGTGAAGCCGGAGCATGCCTGCTACGGCCACATTCGATCCACGCATGCATTTGCAGGCAACGAGGATAACTGGTTTGAATTGGTGAACATGGCTGCTGCGGCGCCGCGCAGTGTGTCCGAAGACAACCGTGAGTATGCCTTTGGTGCTTTTTCGCGCACAATCATGAAAGAGGGATACCGTGAGTTCTTTGCCAACTGGTTGAAGTAATTCATGCATATGCAGGTACTAAAGGCTCCGGTCGTTGAATAGAAAATGGACACAAAAAGGCTTCTAATTGGGCAGGGAATCCGATCAGGAGCCTTTTCTTTGTGCCTGAATCAACGGGTGTTCCGCTAGCGCTGAACAGGAGCTATATTAATCTGACACGAATGAAATGGACATATTTTAGTATTTATCAAAAAAAGGCCGGGTGTTATGTTGTGGGCGTAAGGAAGGAGTTACCCCTTAATGAAAGCGCTAGGTGTCGCCCTCTCGAAGTACACGTTTTAAAAACTGATACTCCGGACGGTCAAAGTTCTTGCCGCTAACCTTATCCAAAAAAATATGATCCTCTGGAATACCCTGTTCCCGTAATACGGTTAATTGACGATCCATATTCTGATCTTTGGTGGATACCCTGGCATACCGTATATTCTCGTAAGTGTTCGCATAATCAACTCCTGTTAATTTAAAAAGGTGTTAATATTTTTATAAACGTTTAAAAACTAATTCAATACCTTTACGGACGGGTTTTCGTACTTAGTATGTGGAATTTGTTTCTACGTGTGTGTCGTCCATATAGGCGGTTATTCTAACTTTTTTTTGGACTATATTACAAAACGATGAATAAAAAAGTAACTATTTTCCTTTTCTGGCGTCTATATATGTGAGGGAAATCCTCTTGTTTCAATTACCTGTGAGGTGATTTGATGAACAAGATTTTAGCGATCTCGATTTTGGGAATGGGTTTAACTGGTGCCGTTTTAATCATCTCAATTGCTCTGTTGTTTAACCCCCCAATAGGAAATGTGTTGAAGATGGTTACTGCGGCTTCAACACTATCTTTTATTATATTTGCTGTCTCGGCTTTGGTATTTCGTCGGCGATTAGATGATGAAAAAAGAGAGTAATATATTTATACTGCCTCGATTTAGGACGAATGATTCCCAGTAGCAATTCTAACAATGTTTCTACTCAAGAAAAAAAGCATCTCCTTCAGGTGATGCCTTTTTTTCTGCTTATCTTCAGAAAATAATGAAATATATCTCCTCCAACATGCCTTCTCCCCCTTACAATCACCCATGCCAGAAAATAGAACCGTCCGTTTGGAAATATATAGAGTCCTTTTTTATGGAGCTGCGTCCGGCCTAACCTCAAATATCTTACTAATGCCCTTGATCATCTCATAAACCTGATCGATTTTCCGAATATTCGTCGGTTCATTTTCTTCAAGCTCCCTTGCTGTACGCCACAGAAATTGGTTAAAGAGCATCAGATCGGCGCAATGGCTCTCGATGCCTTGCTTCTCCATCATTGACCAATTAATTTCTATATTTGTCCCATCCTCCCGCCAATAGGCTTCCAGAATAGGTTGAGGCTCCGGTGCCGCACGGCGGATTGTTCGTTGTTCCCCTTTTTACGCATCCGTGGCTGTTTATGTTGTCTCTTCTCATTGGTACCGGAATCTGTGGAATAACCTTATCCCTATTAAAGAAGCCAGTAACGGCTAAGGATGAAGAATTCGACGACACGGAAGATGAAAGCGTAAGCTTCGATGACATTGTGTTCAAAGTGGAGTAAGGCCCACCGAGATGAATCTGTTCCATTCGGTTGGCAAAGCGAATTTATACAAGGGACTGCGATATGAACAACGCCAGGCTGAAAGTGTAAGCCTTTACTGAGCCTGTTGGCGGGAACATGGCATCATAAGAAATATGCCAATTTCATATCATGAAACCTCTTGAAGCCCTCAATCACGAATTCGATTTATCGTGAATGGAGGGCTTCATTATGTGATAAACTCTACACGTATCCAGAATGCTTAGTGTCATTGGTCATTCGGAGGAATGTATGGAGAAGAAGGGGGCGTATAAGTGAAAGGTCTTATTATATTGATACTCCTTATTTGGCTCGCATTGCTGCTTATTGAATGGCTTATCTATCGATTGCAAGGTCGGCGGATGACAAGGGCTCAATATATTCTGCCTTGTGTGGCCTTGCTGGGTGGAGCCATCGTTATTATGATCAGCGTCGATATTGGCGGCTGGAACGGGATCGGCTATGCTCTGCTGGGGGTATCGATTGCAACTTCCGGCTTGCTCACCCTGATCACGGTCATTATTGTGGATGTGGTCATGCGGCGGCGCAGAAGGAACGAATAGAACGAATGGGGTTTACGCTACAAAGAATGAATTGGGCGATCAGACGGTTGCAGGAATGCATTCGTCTGTGATATATTGACACTAATTATGACAAGGGAGGTGAAGACAGGTGAATCACGCGATGCTTAACAACCGTATTAGCCAGCTGCCAATTGCTATGGCTGGCATTGTTCATACTTTTCCAACTAACGGGAGAAGTCTGTCCAATTTTGAATATACGGAAATTAACATTTGCGAGAAGATGCCTGCCTTGACCTCATTCGGACGATAAGCAATTTTGCTTGAATTCTGAAGGGCCGCGGAGCTAACCTCCTGCGGCTCTTTTTGTGTTGCGGTCAGGCTCTTCCAATCCATAGGAGGAACCTTATTATGATGATCATTAGCGCGCAACAATTGACCCAATACCACGGAGCACATCTGGTGCTGGACGGCATTACGTTTGAAATTATGGAAGGCGACAAGGTCGCCCTAATCGGCCGCAACGGAAGCGGCAAAACAACATTGATGCGACTGATGGCACGACTGAATCAACCGGATGAAGGACAATTGATGATCAAGAAAGATACACGGATGGGTTACGTGGCTCAGGTACCGGAAGGAATGGATGATCACACGGTACTGGATGTGCTAAGCCTTGGATTCAGGGAGCTTATGGCATGCCGGAGTCAAATGAAGGAAATGGAACAGCAGATGTCCGATCCGGACTGTGCAGCCGATCCGAACCAATTGGAGCGCCTGTTGAAGAGGTACGCGGCATTGCAGGACCAGTTTGAGCGCGAGGGTGGATACGAGATGGATGCCCGGATCGATCAGGTGGCAGACGGTCTGGATATTGCGAAGGAGCATTACGGTTGGCGTTTTGGCTCGTTGTCTGGTGGTGAACAGACCCGGGTTGTGCTGGCTTCACAGCTTATTGTAAGACCTGATCTGTTATTGCTGGATGAGCCGACGAACCATCTTGATCTGGAGCGAGTGGAATGGCTGGAAGGATTTTTGCGCGAGTACACAGGTACGATTATCCTGATCTCACATGATCGTTATTTTCTGGACCGTGTAGCATCCCGGACGTTAGAGCTGGAGGATGGAGAAGCGCAGACGTCTGCTGGCGGTTATACGGAGTATATGAAGGTGAAGGAACAACGACTGCTGCAGCAATTTGAGGAGTTCAAGGAACAGCAGAAGGTTATGAAAAAAATGAAGGAAACGATTCGCCAGCTGGAGGAATGGGGCCGTGTGGGCGGTAATGAAAAGTTCTTTCGGCGGGCTGCCTCCATGCGCAAAGCATTGGAGCGAATGGAGCAGGTGAAGCGACCTGTGCTGGAGCGGCGTAATGCCGATTTCGATGTTCGTCCTACGGACCGCACGGGAAAACGGGTGGCCGTTATGGAACAGGTTGAAAAGGCTTATGGAGAACGCCCGATTCTGCGCGGGGTATCGGGTTTGCTCGAATATGGCGATAAAATTGCCCTTATTGGGCGCAATGGTTCAGGCAAAACGACGTTGTTCAAGCTGTTGCTGGGAGAGGAGCAGCCTAGTGCAGGCAGCCTGGAGTGGGGTGCACGTGTGGATGTCGGTTATTTGGCACAGCAGGAGGAGCCAACCAATCCGAAGCTGAATGTACTAGAATACTTCCGTCTGGAAGCAGGTGTGGAGGAAGGGGAGGCTCGCGGTATTCTGGCCCGATATTTATTCTACGGGGCAGATGTATTCCGCTCTGTCGGGCAATTATCCGGTGGGGAGTGGACACGTCTGCGACTGGCTCTGCTGGTGCAGCGCAAGCCGAATGTGCTTCTGCTGGATGAACCGACCAACCATCTGGATATCGCTTCAAGGGAAGCGCTCGAAGAGTCGCTCATTGATTTTGAAGGAACGGTGCTTGCCATCTCGCATGACCGCTACTTCGTCAATCGCCTCGCTTCACGTGTGTGGGAACTGGAGGGCGGGCGGATGGTCACCTATCTGGGAGACTATGAAGCTTACCGTGAGAAAAAGCTTGATCTGCAAGCACGTGCAGCAGTGGCAAGTCAGCCTATAGCAGCTGTAGCGACTCCATCACGTGGGGGTTCACAACCGAACTCCGAGACGAAGTCTGGTAGAACGGCTGATAAGCACCAATCCCAAAAGCTGTCCGCTGAACAATTGGAGCAGAGACTGGCTCGGCTTGAAGGACAAATTCAGGAGATGGATCATCAGCTTGAATCTGCGGAGAACACGCCAGATGAGCTAGAGCAAATATGGAACGAACGCGAGCGACTTTCTGGCGAATACAATGAAATATTGGCCCAGTGGGCAGAGCTGTGAGACAGTCGACATGGAGCTGATCTCAAGGTGCATCTTGGATAGATTTTAAAATAGATGAAGAAGGGAAGAAGGCTGGAGAAGGTTCTCTGGCCCTTTTTGCTTTTCATAGTTAACATCGTGACGCGATGATATCGATGGTAATTGAATGATTTATTTCGATCTATATCTTGCCGATTGAAAAACGCTCTTGAGATTGATACAACATGATTTTTTACATGTCATCGGGAATAGTGTAACTTTTTTCCTTCTCGTGCGTTTAATACGTTTGTGTGTATGGAAACGGCTCCTCTTAGAGCTCACAGAAAGGCAGGTTATCGTTATTTATTATTCATTGACTTATCGGAACTGGTCGGATGATCGGCAGGTGGAGACGGGGGTATTGGAACAGGTTTCGGTTACTCGCGATGAATTGTTCATGCGCAAGCTGGTCGATGCTACCCTGATGAAAAATAAGCTCTGGGCGCATCTGTCCAATGAATGCGAGGATCGTCGGGAGCATGCAGTCTACTTGACCGAATACAACAATCAAAAGCCTGCGGAACACGGTACAGCGATTGCAGACGCTGCACTGTCGATGTGCAAAATGTCCTCCATGTACAGCTCGGAATACATGCTGTGGAATGGGAGTGCATTTCAGGAATTGGACTTGGCAGAATCCTCCTCGTACACGATGGAGCTTGGCGAGCAACTACTGGACCATTACATGGTCCGAGGCGGTATAACCTATGAATTTGTGTATTCCGTGCTGGATGCGGATCGCAAGAAAGTGTTGTTTTTTATGAAGGAGGTGGATCTGTAATGGCCGAAAATCTCACACCCACACCCGGCTCACGTGCCAAGCTGGTTGCCTTCTCGCTCATGCTTGCAGTGCCTGCCGTATTATCCGGTTGTGGCAGCAATAGCGATGATTGCGACCCGGAATACGATACCGGATGTGAGTATGACTCCAGCAGCGGGCACTATTACTATGGTGGCGGATCGTCCTATCGGAGCAACAAGGACAGCAGTTCCTACAGCAAATCCAGTTCCAAATCGAGCGGCTTTGGCAGCTTCTTCCGCAGTTCGGGAGGTTAGAACCTGATGAGGCATATATACGAGCTGCCGTTCAGCCATGAAGAAGTATTCAGGGACGAAGCAGGGCAACAAGTTCCCTATCACCGAATGTATGGCAAGCAATATTGTGTGCCTGCATTAACGGTCTATACCCCTGCGGAGATGCAGGAATTACGTGCAGCAGTTGAGGCTGTAGACGGGATTTATTGCAAGGTGATGCGTTTTATCCAGCAATACATGCCCGACTCTTTTCTGGAGCATCAATTGGGTATTTACCCTGGCCTTATTCCAGCGGCTCGTATGGAGATGGTGACAGGCGGGATCACTCGGCAGGACTGGATTATTGGGGAAACGGGTCCCAAATGCATTGAAAATAACACCGATACCCCAACAGGCATACCAGAAGCAGCTGCATTGGAAGGTATTTTGGTTGGGATGGCTGAAAAAACATCGCTCTATCCTCCGTCCAAAGGCATGGATGAGTGTATCCGAGAATGCTTTCACAGCTGGTTGGGTGCTTATGCAAAGCAGGGCTTGCAAGGCGTGGTGACCTTTACTTCGTTCGGAGATCATGTGGAGGATCGGACCAATACGGAGTATCTGATGAAGCTGTGTCAGGAAGCGGGATATGAAACGTTTTACGCTCCACTGGAGGAATTGGAGATTATCCCCGGGGATTCACTCTACCATCAAGGGCGCGAGATCAACCTGCTGTACCGTCTATATCCCCTGGAGTATCTGATCGATGATCGAGACGAGACGACGGGGGTGGATATCGGCGCTGCGCTGCTTGAGCTGGTACAGGAAGGACGACTCGGTCTGATGAATCCCGTACAACATGTGCTGATGCAGAGCAAAGGCTTCATGGCCGCCATCTGGTCGCTCTATGAACGCAATGAACAGACCCCGGAATATTGCGGATTTCGGCTGTTTAACGATGCGGAGCTGGAAACCATTTCGCGGTATTTGCTGCCAACTTATTTCGAAGCAGGACCCTTTGAGCTGGATTCCATTCCATATGTAGCCAAAAGCTATTGGGGACGTGAAGGCCGAGGGACCTCACTGCTGGGTGACGAAACGGAGCAGACTACGGGCAAGCCGAATACGTATACACCTGTGAGCGTTCAGACGCCATCAAACTCGAACGAAACAGGCACAGTGGATGAAGAAGAGGAGCTTGCCGCCTATTATAACAATCAGCCCAAGATTTATCAGCAGCTCGTTCCAATGGAACAGGCCGTGATTCAGACAGAGGATGGCGAATACAGAGGTTATTTGCTTACCGGAGTATTTGTCATTAATGGACGTTTTGCGGGTGTACTGCCGCGAATCGGGGAGAAAGTGACAGGGGATATGGCCTATTATTGTGCGGCCACGGTCAATGAACGGATGGATGATGAGGAGGAGAAGGAATGGACAATTTGGGATTGAACCTGCTGAATGTAGCGGTAGGTGTGGGCATTTTACTGGTTGTATTGGTATGCGGGTATTTCGCTTTTAGCCAACTGACCCGGTATAACGATAGTGAGGAAATTGCGAAAGGCAACGAGGCGGCAGGCATATACATGGGGAGCAAATTGCTGGGCCTGTGTATTATTGTGGGCATGGTGTCCTTCTCCACGCACTCGTGGCTGGATATGCTGCTTTGGTCGGCGCTGGGAATCATTATTTTGTGTCTGGTCTATATTATATTTGACTTCCTGACCCCCAAGATGCGGGTATGTGATGAAATTGCACGAGGGAATATGGCCGTGGCACAGCTGCTGCGTTCCATTATCATCGGCGTTTCCATCGTCATCGGTACATTTTTGATGTAAAATAAATGCTAGCGATAAACGATAATTCAGAATAAATATTTAACCAAGAAGGAGCGCAGCATCATGAGAAAAGTCATCATTGATACAGATACAGCAGGAGACGATACGATTGCGATCCTGACGGCACTGCACCATTTCCAGGTGGAGGGCATCACGATTACAGGTGGGAACGTGCAGTTTGACCAAGAGGTGGAAAATACACTGTACACCGTGCAGGTTGCGGGTCATGGCGGCAAGGTGCCTGTGTACAAAGGATGCGAACGCCCGTTAATGGCCTATGGCAAGGCCCAACACCGCACGGTGGAAGACGTACATGGTGATGACGGCATGGGCGGAGCCCATTTCCCGAAGGCGGACCAGCGTCCCGAGGCAGGGCATGCAGTTGATTTTATCATTGAAAAGGTACACGCACAGCCGGGCGAAATCTCGCTTCTTGCTATTGCACCGCTGACCAACATTGCGATGGCCATTCAGAAGGACCCGACTATTATTCCAGAGATTGCACATCTCTACATCATGGGTGGAACGAATAATGCACTGGGCAATATTACGCCAGCCGCGGAGTATAACTTCTATGTTGATCCGGAAGCAGCCAAAATTGTATTACACGCGGGCATTCCGATTACCATGGTTGGCTGGGAGATGTGTACTCAGTATTCCGTTATGGATGATGACGATCATGCGGAGATTGCAGCGCTAGGTACATCTGGTGCGGATTTCTTCACGGCCATCAACAAAGTGGTTATGCAGTTCAACAAATCGGTACATAAACTGAACGGAACCACTCATCCGGATACGTTGCTAATGGCTGTTGCCGCAGATGAGTCGCTCATGACCAAATCCGGTCAGTATTACGTGGACGTGGAAGCAGCAGGAGAATTAACGCGCGGATATAGCGTGGTGGATATCAACGGACGTTTCGGCAAAGAACCGAACGTACGCGTCTGCGAGGCCATTGACCGTCCGAAATTCAAATCGATGCTGCTGGATGTGCTCTCCGCTATTCGATAATTTCGTTAATTGTCCCTCATTCCGTATAAGACGGCTGGGGGCTTTTTTTCAGTGTGAGCACAGGTTCTACAGCTCATATGGATTCAATACAGCGGCTGTGTTAAAGTGGAGGAAACATTACGTTAAACCCAATGGTAAGGTAGAAGACTGAGGGGTTAACATAGGCTAGGCAGCTATAGCAGTCTGGCAGGAGGAGAGGCAACATGTTGTTTTATTTTATAGCACTGCTGGTTACCCTGGTGGATCAAGGCACCAAAATGGCGGTGAGGATGTATATGGAAGTTGGCGACACGATGAGACTTGGCGATTCGGGTATGCAGCTGCAGCATTATGAGAACAGTGGGATGGCCGGTAGCCTGTTTCAGGGGAACGCGCGTCTGTTCGGCGTGGTCGCCATTCTATTTATCATAGGCATGATGTATTATCGGAAAAAAGGTGAAATTCGTGGTTTCTGGATGCAGGCAGGAGCCGGCTTCATGGTCGGTGGTGCTTTGGGGAATGCAATCGATCGCTTTATTTACGCACGCGTAACGGATTTTCTCGTGTTTCCGTCGGGACGCGGAATACTCAATCTGGCGGATGTTGCAATAAACATAGGCGTGGTGCTGCTGGTCATCGGTATGTTAATTCGTGCATTTCAGAGCTATCGGGCGAAGCGATTGCGGAATGCATTGCCAAAAATAGAGCGTTCATAATGAGGCAACGACAGCTCTATTGTAGGCCATTATAAGTGAATAAATAAGAGGCATTGGATATCATCCGATGTCTTTTTTTGTTATGTCGATGACCGGACTCACGCTCAGTGGGGCTGATTCAATTTTATCGAAACCGTTTTAGGAATAATAGGGCACATTATAGTCAACGCTCATAGTAGGAATCAGTGGAAGGATTAACCACATGGTTACTTCACTAATTTAATGGGTAAATCTTAACGTATATAAGCTGAGGGAGGTACAACATGAGAACATCGCTTACCAAGGCACTCGGGATAATGCTGCTTTGTGGAATAACGGCTGTATTGCTGTCTTCCTGCACCAGCGGGAATCATGCCAACGGCAAAGTGCAGGTTGAATTTTTTCAGAACAAACCCGAAGCCAAAGGAACCTTTGACGAATTAATCAAAACATTTAACGCCGAACACTCCGATATTCAGGTCACTCAGGTGAATCCACCAGATGCGGAGACGGTGCTGAAGACACGTGTGGTGAAGAACGATGTGCCAGATATTATGGCGATGGGGGCAACGGATACCTATTCCATTCTTGCACAGAGTGATATTTTCGCCGATCTGACCAACAGTCCACTGTTGAAAACGATCGATCCCAACTACATACAGATGCTGAAGGATGTCACGGGAATGGATGAAGTGACGGGCGTTCCTTACGCAACAAATGCAAACGGAATCATGTATAACAAAACGTTGTTTAAGGAAATGGGACTGGACGTGCCTAAGACTTGGGACGAATTGATTGCAACAGCCCAAAAAATTAAGGATGCAGGTAAAATTCCATTTTACTTCACATACAAGGATGACTGGCAGACGAATCTGCCGTTCAATGCACTCGGACCTAACTTGGTTGGTATTGATTTCTATCTGGAGCGTCGCGAGAACAAGGTGACCTTCAAGGAGAAATACCGCGAGGTCGCGGAGAAGCAGTTGGAACTGATGAATTACGGTCACGGCGACAACTTCGGTAAAGCATATTCCGATGGTAACCGGGCCTTTGCTAATGGAGAAGCTTATATGTACATTCAGGGTACCTGGGCGATCTCCGAGATTCGCAAAGCGAACCCGAATGTGGACATTGGTTTCTTCCCATTCCCGACAGGCAACGACCCTAGCCAGATTAAGCTGGTGAACGGAATCGACTCCCTGTTTACCATTGCAGCGGATACACCGAACAAGGAGCAGGCTGAGCAGTTCATCGCATTTCTGCTGAAGCCTGAAAATATAGGCAAGTACATTAAGGAACAAACGCTGTTCTCTGCGGTGGAAGGTGTAAAACAAGATGATCCTGCTGTACAGGAACTGACACCTTACATTGAGCAGGGCAAGGTTATCGACTTTGCCGATCACTATATTCCGGCTGCGGTGCAGCTGAATTCCATCGTACAGTCCTTTTTGCAGAACAAGAACATCGACAACTATCTGGATACACTCGACAAAGAATGGGACAAGGTAGCGAATCGGCGATAACGCCTTGTCCGAAGGAGGATGGAGTATGAACAAGCGCATTGCGCCCTATTACTGGATGACGGTTCCGGCGGTAGTATTGTTCTTCGTATTTATGACGCTGCCGGCCCTCCAGGGGATCTATTATTCATTTACGAACTACAACGGATTTGGTAATGGTTATGATTTTGTTGGATTCAAAAACTATTTCAATCTGTTTCAGGATGACAATGTGGGCAACGCCTACTGGTTTACCTTCAAGTTTGCGATCGTTGTAACGATCCTGACGAATATTCTAAGCCTGCTCATTGCACTCGGGCTGAATGCCAAGATCAAGTTCCGTAACTTTTTCCGGGGCATCTACTTCTTGCCGAATATCCTGAGTGTATTGATTGTAGGTTACATATTTAACTACCTGTTCTCCAACGTATTTCCGATCTGGGGACAAAACCTAGGGATCAACGCCCTATCCACCAACATTCTGGGCAGCGAAAGCCTGGCATGGATCGGGATCGTGATTGTGGCCGTATGGCAATCCGTTGCGTTGAATACGATTCTGTATCTGGCGGGATTGCAAACGATCCCTACAACATTGTATGAAGCATCAAATCTGGACGGCGCCGGCAAATGGCGTGAGTTCTGGAGCATTACATTCCCGCTCATTGCTCCATTCTTCACGATTAACATGGTGCTGGCGATGAAAAACTCACTGATGGTCTTTGACCAAATCGTGGCCTTGACCAATGGTGGACCGGGACGGGCAACACAGTCCATCTCCCATCTGATCTATACGGGTGGATTTGAAGGCGGCGAATATGCGTATCAATCTGCGAACTCGGTTATCTATTTCATCGTTATCGCGGTGATTTCGATTCTGCAAATCCGGTTCCTGCAAAGAAGGGAGACGGATCTGTAATGAGAAGCCGTTTACGTACCAACTGGCCCGTTATGTTATTGATTGTTCTGGGTACCTTGTTCATTCTGTTCCCGTTATATATGACGGTAACGATCGCATTGAAAAATCCGGAGCAAATGGCCCAATCGGTATTTGCCATTCCGACAACGCTTCACTGGGAGAACTTTGCAAGTGCAATAGACATGACCAACTTCTTCCAATCGTTCCGTAACAGTGCCATTGTGACTGCATCAACAGTTATCCTGACCTTGCTCAGTAACTCTATGGTGGCTTACGCGATTGCGCGAAATATGGAGAAACGGAAATTTTTCAAAGGGCTGTACTACTACTTCGTCAGTGCGATGTTCATTCCGTTTCCAATCATCATGCTGCCGATTGTTAAGCTGACTGCATCATTGGACATGACGAATCTGTTGGGTCTAATCCTGTTGCACACGGTGTATGGACTCGCCTTTAACGTATTTGTATACGTCGGATACATTCGGTCCATTCCGGTAGCACTGGAGGAAGCGGCCTTTGTCGATGGAGCGACAACCTGGGGCACGTTCTGGAAAATCATTTTCCCATTGATGGCGCCGATCAGTGCCACAGTGGGTATCCTGACCTGTCTGTCCACTTACAATGACTTCCTGCTGCCACTCATTATCATTAGTGATCCGGCACAATACACGCTGCCGCTTGTGCAGTATGTATTCCAAGGTCAATTCAATACCGACTTTAACCTGGCGTTTGCGTCATACTTGCTGGCATTGCTGCCAATGATCATCATCTATCTGTTCGCGCAGAAGTGGATTATCAACGGAGTGACACAAGGCTCGGTAAAATAATAAAGGAGAGGTTGGGCTCAATGGAGCCCGCCTTTTTTTTGTTTTTATGGCTCTTTTGCTTGTTTGGACAGGACGGTAGATATAAGTGATTGATTAACAAAGGGAACTGTGCTATTTTTTAGTCGTTAGTTTAATCGATAAACAAAGCGCAGAGAAAGGGAGTAATCAGCCGTTATGTAAACGCTTTAATTATTGCTGATGCTGGATTCGGCATAGCTTGTACTCCATCGTCACCCAGCATGAGATTCGGGTGGCGATTTCTTTTACATGCAGCGAGGAGGATGGGTCTTGCGAGGGAAAATGGGCAGATGGAATTCATTACGCAATCAGATCTTTGTTGGTTTTGTACTGGTGATGCTGATGGTCTTATTCATTGCAGGCATTGTTGCCTATGATCGGGTATCCGGTCTGCTGAAGACCAATGCGGAGAAGCATATTTATCAGACGGCTGTTCAGGCCAACGGCAGATTGGATGCCCTTATTTCACAGGTGAACTCCCTGACAGCCCAAGTGGCGGATGATCCTTACGTTCAGCGTTTGCTGAGCAATGAAAAAAGCGGAGAATCGGCAACATTCAATCAGCGTCAGGCCCTCCTGCAGATTGTGGGCAGCTATCAATCCTTTATGAATGGCGTACAGAGCATGGAAATCTACACCACCAATCACAGCCGGATTTTCCCCATGGATGACCGCTCCCTGGATGTGAGGCTGGACCGGAACTGGATTACGGAAGCGGACAAGGAAAAAGGAAGGCTGATCTGGACTGGCCCCGATCCGGAAGATCCCGGCGTGATTATGGCTATTCGGCGTGTCAGCTTGATGGACCGGGCCTTTGAACATGGAGGCTACGTTGTAGTGCGGATGCAGCGCAGTTTCTTTCAGTTGAATGATCTGGATGATGCAGACGATACGCTGGACTCGATTCTGTTGGCGGATGCCAATGGGAGCGTTGTGACTTCCAATCTGGAAGCAGACCTGAATGTGGAGGCATTGTTGAGCAGTGATCGCTCCATCGTTCAGACCCGGGATGAGCCCTATATCGTGGTCAGACAGCATTCCGAAATTACGGGGTGGACCCTGGCTGTCCTTACTCCGGTGAGTGAGACGACGGAGGGAGTATCCATCCTTCGTACGGCGCTGTTCATTTCCGGCTTGTTCGGCGTTGTTTTGTTTCTAATCATGTCCTTTCTCTTATCAACCATGATTACACATCCGATCAGGCGACTGATGAGGGCCATGCGCAGTGCGCGTCCGGGGGCGATGGAGCCCAATATTATGGTGAGCTCAACAATGGAGATACATAAGCTCAATGAAGTATACAATCAGATGGTATACAGGCTGAACGAGTTGACCCAGGAGGTGTACGAGAAGGAAATTATGCAGTCCAGAACGGAACTGAAGGCGCTTCAGTCACAGATCAATCCCCATTTCCTGTTCAACACGCTGGAGGCGTTCTATTGGTCCCTTGAGGACAAAGGAGATGAGGAGCTGGCGCGGATGGTTGTGGCGATGTCCCGATTATTTCGCTACACGATCTCCAGTCCGAACCAGGATGAATGGGTTACGCTTTCTGATGAATTGGAACACGCTGAACGTTATCTTCGAATCATGGAGATGAGACTGGGGGAGAGACTGGAGTGGGACATCCAATTGAGTGAAGCCATGCGAATGGTGAAAATACCTAAACTGCTCATTCAGCCGTTGGTGGAAAACGCCATTCTTCACGGCGTGGAGAGCAGAATCGGACCAGGAAAGGTAAGTGTTCGCGCCGATGCTTCGACGAAGGAGGGGCTTGTTCACATTGAAGTTCGAGATAATGGACCCGGAATGGATGATCTAAGGCTTCAATCTGTCGTTCGCGCATTGAACGGGGGCCCTGCTGTTTCCAATAAGGGAACAGGCGTAGGTCTGGTGAACGTCGATCGTCGGCTGAAGCTCTATTTTGGCAATCAGCTCGGTAAAGCTTGCGGGTTGTCCGTGAAAAGTGAACCTGGTCAAGGAACCGTCATTGGCTTTCATATTCCGAAGGATACGGAGGGTGCATATGATTCATGGCAAAACGATTCTTATCGTCGATGATGAGCCACGCACAAGAGAGGGCATCCGCAAGACGCTGGAAGGCTGGTCGGCTGGCCGCAATGAGATCAGAACGGCAGCTAGCGGAGTCGAGGCAGCCGAATGGCTCAAGGAACAGTCAGCAGACCTTCTGATTACAGACGTTCGAATGCCGGAGTTCTCCGGCCTGTCTCTGGTTGAAGCGGTACAGAATTATCCGAGCAAGCCTGTCGTACTGATCATGTCCGGACATGCCGATTTTCAATATGCTCAGCAGGCCATCAAGCTCGGAGTGGTGGATTATCTGCTTAAACCAATTGAGAAGGAGCAGTTGATCCAGACGGTTGAGAAAGCTCTGGAACTCGGTGAACAGCAGCGGCGTATTCAAACGATGCAGAAGCTCGTTGATCCCAAGCTGCTGGATGCAAGGGAGCGAGGAGATCAACAGCTTAATCCCCAGATCAGCGAAGCTATTGCTTATGTGGAAGCCCATCTGGGCGAGCCTGTCACCATGCGGGAAATCGCTGAGCTGTTGCATCTGAACTCAAGTTATTTCAGCGTGCTGTTCAAGGAGCAGATGGGGATCAATTTCAGTGAATATCTGACCCGCAAACGTGTTCAGCGAGCCAAGGAATTGCTCGTTCAGACCGCCATGCCCATCGCGGAGATCGCCGAGCAAGTGGGGTATCAGACGGACAAATATTTTATTAAAGTGTTCAAAAGCCTCGAAGCAATTAGCCCAAGCAAGTATCGTCATTCCATTACCGCCCAAGAGAAAAAATAACCATAAAATAGTGGAGTTTTTCCAAATCATCCTGGTCTTATGGGGTCGGTGTGCCCATGTTAGAATTTAATTAAAGCGGTTACATCAACCGAAAAACGAATACAGGGGGTTGGGAAAATGAATAAAAAGCCCATAGCAATGCTTCTGACATTGACGCTTATCCTCACCATATTTTTATCTGGATGCAGCAATTCAGATTCCGACGGAAAAGGTGAAGCAAGCGGCAGCGGGTCCGACGGAAAGGTGACCCTCAAGTTTATGCACCTCTGGCCAGCAGGCAGTTCTGCACAGCAGAACAAGCTGGTTAACGAAATCATCAAGCAGTATCAGACCGATCACCCGAACGTGACAATCAAGCAGGAAGTACTGGAAAATGAGCAATATAAAAACAAGCTTAAGATTTTATCCGCTTCCAATGAACTCCCCGATGTAGGTGTAACCTGGGCGGCGGGATTTCTTGAGCCTTACGTAAAGGGTAACCTGTTCGCGCCAGTCGATGACCTTCTGAGTGGTCCACTGGAAGGCAAGTTCATTGCAGGAACAACCGAAGCGTATGCGGTAGAGGGAAAAACCTATGCGCTCCCGATTGAGTTGAATATCTCTCCGATTTATTACAACAAGGACATTTTCGCCAAGTATAACTTGCAACCACCAACAACGTATGATGAGTTCCTGAATGTTGTGAAAACGCTGACAGACAATGGAGAAGTCCCTATCGCTCTTGGCAACAAGGATCGCTGGACCGGCTCGCTATGGTATATGTATCTGGCGAATCGTCTGGGCGGGGATGCATTGGAGAAGGCCATCCAGGGCACGGGCAAGTTTGACGATCCCGCTCTAATTGAGGCGGCGGCGGAAGTACAGAAGCTGGTGGACATGAACGCGTTCAATAAAGGTTTCAACGGTTTGTCCAACGATGAAGGCAAATCGGAATTCATGAATGAGAAAGCGGCCATGTACCTGATGGGCACCTGGGAACTGCCGAACTATACAACCAATCCGGATGTACCACAGGAGTTCAAGGATAAGATTGGATTCTTTAAATTCCCGACAATGGAGGATGGCAAAAGTGACATTAACAGCTGGGTCGGCGGTCCAGGTGTAGGTCTGTTCGTTGCACAGAACTCCAAGGTGAAGGATGAGGCGCAGAAGTTCGTGCAATATTTCGTGGGAAAATGGGGTGAGAGCTCCGTAACTGAGGCGGGCGTCATTCCGGCAACAAAAGTGGATACTGCGGAAGTCCAACTGCCGCAGCTCTATACTGACCTGCTGAATGAATTAAATCAGGCCAGCAGCCTGACACTGTTCGCGGATGTGCAGATGAAACCAGCGGCAGCTCAGGTCCATCTGGACATGATTCAGGCCTTGTTTGGAAAAGCAGTGACTCCAGAGGAGTTTGTGAAAAATCATCAGGCAGCCATTGATAAAGGCAATTAACGGTACAACGCACAAAGGGAGGATATTCTGATGGACAAAGTCATGTCCAACCGTTTAGTCGCTGCGTTGTACGTGCTTCCCGCGCTGCTGCTGTTATTGGTCCTGATCTATGTACCGATCGTACTGACCGGATATTACGGATTGATGCAGTGGGACGGGATTGGCGCAATGACCTTTATCGGTTTAGAAAATTACACACGATTGCTTCACGACGCAGCGTTCTGGCAGAGTGCCTATCATACTTTTTTGCTGGCGCTGTTCTCCGCACTGAGTCTAATCGGCTATCTTGCGATAGCGCTTGTGCTGTCAGGCAAAATCAAGGGAGCCAATCTGTTTCGCAAAATATATCTTATTCCGATGCTTCTGTCATCGGTGGCTATAGCCCAGCTATGGCTGAAGATTTATCACCCAAGCAATGGCGTGCTTAACTCCTTTCTGGAAGGAATCGGGATTGCCAATCCGCCAGCATGGCTGGCGGAGCCATCGCTGGTGTTGTATGCGCTGTTCGTGCCGATTTTGTGGCAGTATGCCGGATTTTATATTTTGATTTATTATGCTGCGCTTAAAAATATCCCGGAATCACTGGTGGAAGCCGCCCGGATTGATGGAGCGAACCCTTGGCAGATTGCTTTTCGCATCAAGCTGCCCCTGATCACGGAAGTGATCAAAGTGACGATTGTGCTGGCAGTTGTCGGCTCGCTGAAATACTTTGATCTAATCTATGTGATGACGGATGGTGGGCCGAATGGCTCCAGTGAAGTAATGGCCTCTTATATGTATCATCAGGCTTTCCGGGGATTCGACTTTGGTTATGGGAGTGCTGTCGGTTTCTTCCTGTTGGTCATCTGTCTGGTCGTCACCTGGCTGTTACGGAAAGCTACGGCATCCAAGGACACCATTCAGTACTCTTGATACAAGTGAAATGAAAGGAGGTCCATCCCTGTGAAGACGGAAACCGTGGTTCGGTTGCCAGCCTATCCGGGAACAGGCCCGGGCTCGACATTGCTGAGAAGGATCGGATATTTTCTGCTCTACAGCCTGTTGATTCTGGTCGCATTGCTGCAGATTCTGCCCTTGATTTGGCTGCTGCTGTTCTCACTCAAAAATAATCAGGAAGTATTCGATATGGCTCCGTTCGCCCTTCCCGCAACGCCGCGATGGGAGAATTATGTGAAAGTGTGGACGGAAGGTAATATCAGTTTATATTTCTTCAATAGTGTCTGGATTACGGCTGTGTCTGTCGTGTGTACCGTGTTGTTCGCGAGTCTGGTTACCTTTGCCATCACTCGTATGCGCTGGAAAGGGCGTTCACTGGTATTGGGGTTGTTCATGGTAGGTCTGATGATCCCTGTGCATTCTACGCTGATCCCGCTGTTCAGCCTCTTCCTGAAGCTTCATCTTACGGATCATCCATTGTCGGTCATTCTATCCTACATCGCGTTTAACATGCCGATTACGATTATGATTTTGCTTGGTTTCTACTACGCCCTTCCACGGGAAGTGGAGGAAGCAGCGGTAATGGATGGCTGTTCCGTTCATCGAATTTTCTTCCGTATCGTGCTGCCGATGACATCCTCGGTAATAGCTACGACGGCAATTATTAACATGATCTATGACTGGAATGAGTTTATTTTCGTGAATACGTTCATCAGCACAGACTCGTACAAAACCCTAACCGTTGGGGTACAGAACTTTATTGGGCAGTACACCACGGATTGGGGAGCGATTGGCGCAACGCTGATGATCAGCATTCTGCCGATCCTGATCGCGTTCCTCGTCTTGAGCAATCGAATTGTGGAAGGCATCGCTGCTGGATCGGTCAAAGGTTAGAACAAAATTTGGTATATGGCATCTCGCTGCCCTACCTTAATGGACCCTTTAACATCCCTTTCTATGAGGGGTGTATGGGGTCTTTTTGTATCATCCGACCTTGGCTCCAATCAGAGGTAGGCGTGCTCCGCTGGGGCGAACTTTGCATTCCATTCGGCATACATCGGACATAAATGAAAAAGATGAAAATACCTATTTATGGTATTTCAAAAAACTTTCAATTATTTTCGCAAAACTACTGCATTTTCAAACTACCTGTGCTAACATACCCTAAGAATTAAAGCCCACACGGGAAAGGTGAGAAAATGACAGCAATATCCTCAACCCAAGAGTCCCTGCGTTCGGATGCCAAGGATCTGAATCTGATTCGGCTAACATGGCCTATTTTCCTGGAACTCTTCTTGTTTATGTTGATGGGGAGCGTGGATACGTTCATGCTCAGTTCGGTGTCCGATAATGCAGTATCCGGGGTCGGAGCAGCCAATCAGATTATTTCCATTGCGATTCTTGTCCTGGAAGTCATCGGACATGGCGCTGCTATTGTTGTGGCACAATATATTGGTTCGAAGAAGTTGAGTGAGGCGGCACAGGTCACGGGTAATGCGATTACACTGAATCTGATTGTCGGACTGATCCTGAGCGGAGGCTTTCTTCTGTTCGGAGGACATCTGTTGACACTGCTGCATATTCAAGGTGAAATATACGATTTCGCCCGTTCTTATATAAGTATTGTCGGAGGCGGGATTTTTCTTCAGGCGCTTATTAACGCACTGGCCGCGACGATTCGTACACATGGTTACACCAAAGAGACGATGTATGTTTCCGTTCTGATGAACGTGATTCACGTCATTGGTAACTACGCCCTTATTTTTGGTCATTTTGGCCTGCCAAAGCTTGGTGTGGAAGGGGCAGCGATCTCCACGGTCGGAAGCCGCCTGATCTGCCTGATCATTTTCTTCTGGCTGCTCTATCGCGTAATGGAAGTCAGAGTGGAGTTTGGTTATTACATCAACCTGTCGAAGAAATTTATCGGCAAAATATTGCGAATTGGGATTCCATCTGCGATGGAATCCATGGTATATCATTCCTGCCAGCTCGTGTTCACGCTGTATGTGACCTATCTGGGCGCAGAAGCCATGGCAACCAAGCAGTATGCGGGTAATATCTCCAGCTATATCTACTTGTTCAGCATGGCGATTGGTATGGGGACATCGATCATTGTGGGCCGGCTTGTGGGTGCGCGGCGCAAAGACGATGCGTACAAACGTGTTTTTAACAGTGTGAAATGGGCCCTTCTGGCTACGGTTATCATTGACGTGATCATTATCCTGTTCCGCGTACCGCTGATGAGCATATTTACGGATAATCCGGAAATTATCAAGCTGGGGGCTCAAGTGATTCTACTCAGTCTTTTGCTCGAAACCGGACGTACCTGCAATATTGTGATTATTGGTTCCCTGCGTGCGGCAGGGGATGCAAAGTTCCCGGTATACATGGGTCTGATCTCCATGGTCTGCATGAGTCTGCCTCTGGGGTACCTGCTCATATTCCAGCTTCATCTGGGGCTCGCTGGTGTGTGGCTTGCCATTGCGGCTGATGAGTGGACCCGTGCGGTCATTATGTATTTCCGCTGGAAGAGTAGAGCTTGGGAGAAACATGAACTGGTGGAGCATGAAGAGGAAGAGGTTGGTGCACAGCCGGTACCGGCTGTCTGACGAAGAATGTTGTGCGAATAGATAAATGAACCTGTTGTAGATCAATGGAGTGCCTCTACAGGAGCCACGGAGCAACAGTTTCCCAGGAGAGTCAATTACGGAAAGGATTCAATCCGTGATTGGCTCTCTTTGCATTTCCGGCAGAGGTCAGCAGAAGTGAGGATAGCAAAAATGATCAAAACGGCAATGACATCATTCACGTATAGTAAGGATATGGAAGGGGGCTTTACCTCAGTTGAGCCGTTACCGTGCAATGATTCAGCAAAGTTTGTTCTATATTGAAACCCATCTGCATGAGGAGATCGGGCTGGAAGAAGTGGCGTCCGAGGCGTTGTTGTCGCCGTATCACTACCACCGGGTTTTCCGTAATGAGGTTGGCATGACCGTGGTGGATTATATCCGAAACCGTCGGATGAGTCTGGCGTCCACGGCCCTGCGATCGACGAATGCAGGCATTCTGGACATCTCCCTGGCTTGTGGATTTGAGAGTCAGGAAGCCTTCACCCGCGCATTCTGCAAATTATATGGCATGCCACCAGGGCGTTTTCGCAAATTGTTCGATCTGAAATTATTCGAAGGAAGAACCAGAGGAGGAGAATTACAGATGAATCAGACGTCAACGATTACAGGTTGGATGTTAACCGGAAGTCATCCGCAAAATTATGAGATGGGTATTGATCCTGCCGAAGTGCATCAGGGGAAAGCTTCAGGTTATCTGAAAGCTGTTACGCCGATGGATAGCAATGAGTTTGCCACGATGATGCAGCAGTTCAGGGCAGACAAGTATGTGGGTAAGCGGATGAAGTTATCGGGATTCGTGAAGACCGAGCTTGTGGATGCGTTCTGCGGATTATGGATGCGTGTGGATAATAACGTCCATGATGTACTTCAATTTGATAACATGCACGATCGGCCCATTACGGGCACGCAGCCATGGAATCAGTACCATATTGTACTGGATGTGCCGAAGGACAGTGCGGTTATCTCATTCGGGGTTATTTTGAACGGCAAAGGCAAAGTATGGGTGGACAGCTTCCGCTTTGAAGAGGTTGATTCCAATACACCGTTGACTCACATAGAGACGGAGTATGAGATGTCGGACGAGCCAATGAATTTGTCTTTCGAGGAGTGATCAGATATGAATGCAGGTTTAACGTTAAGCTGAAGGAAGTATGGGAATTATGATATAATGCTGGTGAAGAATGGAGCTGATGCTGGATGACGGATTTGCTCGATCCACGAGTGGATTTTGTATTCAAACGTATTTTTGGAAGTGAGCAAAGTAAAGATGTTTTGTTAGCCTTCCTTAACAGCACGTTTATTGAAACCGGTGAATCGCCTCTTACGGAGATTACACTTATTAACACGTTTACGGACAAAGATAGTCCGGAAGATAAACAATCCATTTTGGATATCAAAGCGCGTACGGTGGAAGGCAAGTTAATCAACATTGAGATGCAGCTGTTTAATCCGTATAATATGGAAAAAAGAACGCTATTCTACTGGAGCGAAATGTACTCTCACCAGATCAAGAAGGGTGAAAATTATAATCTTTTGAAAAAATGCGTGACGATCAATATTTTAAATTACTCATGTCTGGACAATGAACGATATCACAATGTTTTTCATTTACGCGAAGATCATACAGGTATTGGTTTGACAGATGATATAGAAATTCATGTGATGGAATTGACCAAACTGGATCAACACCCTGTCCCTATGGACAAGGGCGGACTGGTGAACTGGCTTTTATTCTTAAAAGGGATTGATCCATCAAACTGGGAGGTGCTGGCGATGAATGAACCGATGCTAAAAAAGGCAATGGACACGCTGGAATTTCTGAGTCAGGATGCAGCTACGAGAATGGCTTATGATGCGCGGATGAAAGCATTAAGCGATGAAAAGTCGATGATAGAAGGTGCGCTTGCCGAGGGAGAGGCCAAAGGGAAAAGAGAAGGTAAAGTGGAAATGGCTCGTGAGCTTCTTGCACTTGGCGTAGATATGTCTGCTGTGGTGAAAGCCTCAGGGCTCTCCGCAGAGGAAATCAAAAAACTGCTGCCTAAGCAGTGATGTGAAACTGAATTTAAACTTTCCAGAGCTGATCCAATCACGGGTTGGCTCTTTTTGTTACCTTTGGGGTATACAAAAAGTAGAGTGAAGTCCAAGCTGAGAAGATACAGGCTTTTCTTGCAAATCGTCAAGCCCTCCATAGCTAATCAAGCCATACCTTGTTAACATAGATCCGAAGAATAATATAACTCATGACATATATAGAGGATGATTCCGATGAATAAAAAAGTGCTGGTCGTGGATGACGAATCAAGCATCGTCAGTGCTATTGCTTACGCGCTGCGGCGCGAAGGATATGAAGTAGAGACAGCGAATGACGGCGAGGAAGCGCTAGTCAAGGTGGCGTCATTCCATCCCCAGGTCATGATTCTGGACGTCATGATGCCCAAGCTGGATGGTTACGGGGTATGCCGCAGGCTGGAGGACCGGGAGGATATCGGCATTATTTTGCTGACCGTCAAAAATGACATCGTGGATAAGATCGTCGGCCTGGAAATGGGCGCGGATGATTATATGACCAAACCGTTTGAGATCCGCGAACTGCTCGCTCGGGTAAAAGCGCTGATGCGCCGTGTCGAGAAAAGCAGTTCCCCACCTGATGATTCCAAGAACCAGGCCATCGTCAATGGAACACTGCGCATCCATGTCGCCCACCGCACCGTGATGGTGGATGAGGAGAAGCTGGAGCTGACGCCAAAGGAGTTCGATCTGCTCACCATTCTGATGTCCAACCCCGAGCGTGTATACACGCGGGATGATCTGCTGGACCGGGTGTGGGGCATGGAATATGCCGGGGGTACACGCACAGTGGATATTCATATTCAGCGGCTGCGCAAAAAAATCGGCGATACTGATCAGCAAAAATTGCAGACGGTATACGGAATTGGCTATAAGGCATCCGCCTCTGGTCCGAGCGTTTCGGTATGAGAGTCAGCATTAAACTGAAGTTCAGCGTCTTTCTGGCGGCGCTGTTGATCCTGACCGTGGTTGTACTCAGTTCCCTTGTATTGCGCGGGATTGAGCGCAATCAACAGACACAGATTGAGACCATTCTGTCCCAGCAGACCCGTTTGGTCAATCTGAATGTGCGGCAGTCTTACTATACCGAGTCCGTTCGTCTGGAGCAGGAGGTTTTTTTACAGCAAAATGGCCGCAGGTTAGCTCAGGAGCTAGCGAGCTCCACAGGTTTGCCCATCGCGCTTTATGATATGAAGGGGCAGCAGGTCGGTTCATCTATTGCGTCTGAAGAAAGTGCAGATATCAAAGAGACGCTAAGCTATGCGCTGCAAAATAAAATTGCCTATCACGAACAGGGGGATACGCTGCTGTATGCTGCGCCCTTGGATGGACCGGATGGACAGATGGGTGCTGTGCGTATGCAATATCCGGTTCAGAGCTATCATGAGTTCTATGCTCGTATCCTTCAGCTGTTCATGTGGGCGGGTATTGCCGTGGTTGGGCTTAGCTTCATTCTGGGATACCTCTTCTACAATCGTTTTGCCGTCGCCATAACTCGCTTGAAGAAGTCCGCTGATTCCATCCGTGAGGGGCATTATATTGCCGAATCGCCTGTGAGACGCAAGGATGAATTAGGTGAGCTGGGACAGGGCATTTATTATATGAGCACATCCATTCAGCAGAATATTGAAGCCATGCATGATGAGCAGCAGAAGCTCCAGCTCGCAATTGAGAAGCTTCAGGCACTGGAGCAGCAGCAGAAACAATATATCGGGAATATTAGCCATGAGTTCAAAACGCCGCTTACATCGATCAAGGCGTATGTTGAACTGCTGGATATGTATAAGGATGATCCGCAATTACTGGATGATGCCACGAACAACATTGGGAAAGAAACCGAGCGGTTATACGAAATGGTTGAAAAGGTTCTTCATCTGTCTGCTCTGGAAAAATATGATTTTGAGAATCAGGCGGAGGATGTGGAGGTTCTTGCTTTGCTGGAGGACGCCTGCGGCCGAATGCGGGGCAAAGCCGAGAAGTTTGCGCTCACGATGGAGCTGAACCTGCAGCCTGCGATCATTCGCAGCGATCGGGAGAGCCTGATGCATATTTTCATTAACCTGCTGGATAATGCCATTAAATACAACGTGCCGGGAGGTGTCATCCGTGTACGAAATGAACTGCGAATGCAGGAGCGGCAAGCGGTTATTCGCATCTTTAACTCGGGTACGCCCATTCCGGAAGAGGCGCGGGAGAAAATCTTTGAACCCTTTTACACCGTCAACAAAGACAGGGCCAGAAAAACCGGGGGAACCGGGCTGGGACTATCGCTCGTTAAGCAATTTGTAGAGAAGCAGGGCGGTACGATTACATTGCTGTCTAACGATCCGAAGCATAAGGAAGGAACGACGTTCCAGTTGATTTTTCCTCTGGCGGATTCGAGTTTACAAGTTGGAAACAAGTCTGAATAACTTTGGAAGTATGCGGTGTGTATGCTTGGTCTATAGAAAGCAATCAGGAGGGACCATGATGAATTGGAAACAGGCGGCTATGGGCACACTCGGGGCAATCGTCCTATTGTCGGCAACAGCATGCGGGGGAACAACAGAGCCAGGGGGCAATATACGGAGCGAGAAATCAGGCACGGATATTACGGTGAAGGATAATACAAATACGTCGGTGTACCAGAGCTTTAAGCTGGAGAAAATCGATAAACTGCCGAATATGCGCGGGGTAGCGTGGCTAAGCAATGACTGGATTTTGTCGGATAAAGTAAACGAGTCCATGAAGCCTGTCACTGTAGAGGGTGAGAAACGTTATCCGCATAACTTATACATGTATGATTTGACGAAGGGCACCGATTCACCTGTAAAAGAAAGTGAAGTCAGTCTGGGCTCACCACTCGTGTCCCCGGATAGTCAGTATATTTTCTACAGAGAACCAGAAGAATCGACAGGCAAAGGCTTCATTCTGAATCTGCACAACGGGGAAGTGATACCGGCTGGACAGGATGACGGTTTTGTATTCGAAGGTGCATGGCTGGATAAGGAGCATGTCGTTTTCCCAAACATGAATGGGGATATCGTATCAGCGAGTGTGGATGGAACGACGAAAGTGCTGGTCAAGACGGGGAACTTCAATGTAAGGAGCGTCCGCGTTTCGGGTAATGTGATTTACTACATCACAGGCACGGACGGGCAGCTGAACGCTTACGATACGAAGACCGGTGAAGAGAAGCAGGTGCTAAAAAGTGTGGAATGGGTGATTCCATCCAATGATGGTTCAAGACTGGCGATTGTGAAAAAAACAGCCGATACCAAACGGGCGCTGGTGCTGACCGATCTGGAAGGGAATGAAAAAACCACGCTTGCCAGAGGCACGCAAATTTTCGGAACAAGCTGGTCTGGTGACGATTCCAAAATCGCCTATACGATCAATTCGGAGAGCGATGAGGAGAAAGGGCTGTTCGTCTCCAATACGGAATCGGCGGAGCAGTTCCAGATCTCGGCCGATATGGATAACGCATCTGATCCGCTCAGCTGGAGTCCGGAAGGTAACCGAATTTTGCTATCACAGTCTGTGCAGGAAAATGAATCGTATCATTTCGTCACCTCGGTCATTACGATCTCGCAGTAAACATCAATGAAAAGAAGCAAATCAGCAAAGCGAGCCTGACTCATAACGAGTTGGGCTTTTTCTGTACCTTTAACGCAGGTGTTCTGGGTTATACTGAGGAGACGAGAAGTGAAGGGGGACATGATCATGGATGAAAAAGACTGCCGTCTGCTGTTGAGCATTTCGGAAGAGAGTAGTCTTACCAAGGCTGCGGAGCGCATGTTTATGACCCAGCCGGCATTGACATACCGTTTGCAGCAATTGGAGAAGGCATTTGGCGTACCACTCATCGATAAAACGTTAAAAGGTGCCAGATTCACTCCCGAGGGAGAGCATCTTGCAGTCTATGCCCGTAAAATGCTGGATGAACTCAATCAAGTCAAGGAACAGCTGTCGAACATTCGTAATGAGGTTAAGGGAACGCTGCGCCTGGGGATTGCCAATCATTATTCATTGTACAGGCTTCCTCCATTGTTAAAACAGTTCAAGGAGCTGTACCCTGAGGTTCAGTTTGCTGTGACCTGTGCTCTGAGTGTAGAGGTTATGGAATTGTTGATGCGGGATGAAATCCAGGTGGGTGTCATTCGGGGAGAGCATCCATGGTATGAAGGGAAACATCTGCTCCACGATGAACCAGTCTGCATTGTATCCCGTGAACCTATTGACCTGGATGAGCTTCCGGAGCTTCCGCAAATTGCATTTCAGGAGCCCTTGACGAAAACAGGCGGTTCTCCCGTGAGCCCATTCCGAGAAGCAGTAGCAGCCTGGTGGTATGAGCGCTATGAATGTTCTCCAACGGTAGCGATGCGAGTGGACAGCTATGAGACCTGCAAGGAAATGGTGCGATATGGCCTTGGCTATGCGATTATTCCGGGTATCTTCGTATCTGCTTCGGATGGCCTTCATCAGCAGGAACTGATCCGTCGAAACGGACAGGCAGTGAGGCGGAATACGTGGCTTGTGTATAAGGAAAGTGTGCTGCAGCAGGCAACGGTGGGCCGCTTTGTGGACTTGATGAGAACAGCAGGGACTCAGCATGTTGTGGATGGAGGCTAGATACCGGCATAATGGAGTAGATGCATTGCTTTATGCATAATTATCCGTTATCTTCTGATCATCAAAGGCATCTTACTGTTCTTGGACAGTATCAATCTCGTGGCGAATACCCATTTGAAGGATGTATATATGTTCAAAATATTTACAGAAATATTCTTGGCTTATATGCAAATGAACCAGTAATATGCTGACATCTGATGATATCCATATGTTAATATCAAGCGAGTCCATAAAATTTTTTATGGGCTATTCCTTAATTTTTTTGAATTTACTTATGCGTTGGTCACACATACAATATATTCAATCTGATTGTATATTTATTCGATTGAGTTGAATATAGAAATGCTGTATTTGAAGAAAGGCGGCACAATAGTATGTATACGGACCCTGCTCATATGAAGCAAAAGATCAAAGAAACCGTAGATCGGCTGGACCCCGACTTACGGGAATTATCCCTGCGTATTCACGCTAACCCTGAGCTTAGCTTTCAGGAAGTTCAAGCCCAACAATGGTTAACCGAACCGCTGGAAGCAGCCGGATTTCAGGTGGAAAAAGGCATTTCCGGCCTCGACACCGCGTTTCGTGCCGTGTGGGAAGGGCAGTCTGGCGGACCCACGATTGCATTGCTCGCCGAGTATGATGCGCTGCCCCGCATCGGACATGCCTGCGGACACAATCTGATCGGAACCTCTGCTGTAGGTGCAGCACTGGCGCTCAAGGAGGCTTGCCCTGATCTTCCGGGGCGGATCATCGTTCTTGGCACACCGGCTGAAGAAGAAGGCGGCGGCAAAATCATCATGGTGAACGATGGCGTATTTGACGAGATTGATGCCGTCATGATGTGCCACCCGCAGCAAAAAACGATGGTGCTAAGAGGTGCACTGGCTTGTGTAGACGCCACCTTTACATTCCACGGTAAACAGGCTCATGCAGCCTCATCTCCTGAGAAAGGCATTAGTGCACTTGATGCGTTGGTCAACGCGTACGCGGGGATAAACTCGCTTCGTCCTTATTTGAAGGATGACGTTCGGGTCAACGGGATCATCACCAAAGGTGGGGATGCGCCCAACGTGGTGCCTGAGCTGGCCGAAGCCGTGTATATCATTCGTGCGAAGACAGTCGAAGAGCTGAAAATCGTCATGGACAAAGTTTACCGGGTCGTGCGCCATGCTGCCGAAGGCGTTGGAGCTACGGTAGATATTACGGAAGGCCTCATCTATGCCGAGCGAAATAATAACAAGGTTCTGGCGGGTCTGTTCCAGCAAAATCTGGAGGACATGGGCATTGAGGTGCATGATCCACCGCAAACAGGCGGCGTCGGTTCATCGGATATTGGTAATGTAAGCCAAATTACGGCCGCGATCCATCCGTATATTCGGTTAGGCGATGCGACAACACACACGCCTGAATTTGCCCGGCTTGCCGGAGCAGAGGAGGGCATGATCGAGTTGAACCGTGCTGCAAAGGCATTAGCACTTACGGCGTTCGATCTGTACGCAGACAAGGAAGCATTACAGCAGGTACGGAATGAGTTTGAAGCATGGAAACAACAGAAGGACGAGGGATGATGAATTGGAAAACATAACAAAACAACCACAACAACGGCGCAAATGGTTCAAGATGCCACACACCTTCGTCATTTTGTTCATTCTGGTGCTGGTCGCTACGGTGCTGACCTACATCATTCCCGCCGGGGAATTTGATCGTGTGAAGGATGAGGCCACAGGCAAATCATTGCTCGTCCCGGATTCCTACCACCATGTGGAAGCCAATCCAACGGGATTATGGGATATCCCGAAGTCGATCGTTCGCGGACTGGTTGATTCCGCTGACGTTGTATTCTTTATTTTCATCATCGGCGGAGCATTTCAGATCATTACAAGCACGGGCACGATTGACGCCCTCACAGGACGGGTTGCCCGTTCGTTCGCCAACAAAGGATTATGGGTCATCCCGGTGTTTATCACCTTGTTCTCAGTGGGTGGGTTCACGATGGGCATGTCCACGGAAGTCATGGTTTTTGTACCGATCGGTATCGCTATCGCCCGTGCGCTGGGGTATGACGCATTAACAGGTACGGCGATGATCTCGCTGGGGGCCTCGTGTGGTTTTACCGCCGGTTTGCTCAATCCGTTCAACGTGGGACTGGCCCAGGCGATTGCAGAAATACCCATCTTCTCGGGCATGTGGCTGCGCGCAATTATTCTAGTGTGCCTTATCGCCGTTACCAGTATCTATATTATGCGGTATGCCTCCAGAGTGAAGTCTGATCCCACTCGCGGTTTGGTACATGAATTGGAACAGGAACAGGCAGCAGATGCGCCTGCGGTTGACCTGAACAAGCTGCCAACGATTCGCATTACGCATATTCTGACGATCATTACGATTGTAGCTGGCTTTGCCCTGTTAATCTGGGGTGTATCCAAAGAAGGCTGGTGGATGGAAGAACTGGCCGCTCTCTTCCTGAGCATGGGTGTGATCGCTGGTCTCGTGTCCGGTTTCGGTCCTAGCCGGATTGCCAGTGAATTTGTCAAAGGGGCAAGCGGCATTGCCTATGGTGCCTTTATCATCGGTCTGGCAAGAGGCATTATGGTTGTCCTAGATCAGGGGAACGTGATTGATTCTGTTGTCTACGGGATGTCTACACTGGTTGGCGAATTGCCGTCTTCCGTGCAGGTATTGGGTATGTACTTCTTCCAAAATATCATGAACGTGTTCATCACGTCCGGTACAGGCATGGCCGTGACAACGATGCCGATCATGGTTCCATTATCGGATCTGCTTGGCGTTACCCGTCAGACAGCCGTCCTGGCTTTTCAGTTCGGAGACGGATTCACCAACATGATTCTGCCAACGTCCTCTGCCTTAATGGGCAGTCTCGCGGTATCCGGCATTCCATATCAGAAATGGGTTAGATTCTTCTGGCCGCTGATGGTGATGTGGATCGCCATGGGAATTGTATTTATGCTTATTGCGAATGCAATTCAGTATTCTTAAAAAAGCAAAAAGCCTGTGTTCTAGGGTAACCCCTCTCAAACTGTTATATCCAGTTTGAGAAGGGCGCTGCCAGAACGCAGGCTTTTATTTATGGCTTGTTATTTTGACATGCTCAGCAGTAACTTCACCGCTTCTGCACGTGTAGTGTTGTCTCTGGGAGCAAAATTGTTCAGTCCTTTGCCGTTCAATAGCCCGGACTTTTGCAAGCCAGCAACAGCTGCTCTGGCCCACTGCGGAATCAATTCATCGTCTGCAAAGGTTGAGCCGGTGCCGGATTCTGCCTTCAATTGCAAGGCGCTAGCTACCATGACAGCCATCTCTGCACGGGTTACAGCCTCGTTAGGGCGAAAAGCCCCGCCGGTGTCTCCCTGAATGAATCCCGCTTGCACGGCACTCGCTATAGCAGACTGTGCCCAAGCTCCTATTTTTGAACGATCGGTAAAAGATAATGTCGCTTCTGTGTACTCTGTTTGCAGTGCATTCATCAGCATTACCGTAAACTCTGCACGCGTAATGGATGCGTCTGGTTTGAACGATCCATCGGTATACCCTCTCACCATGCCTTCACGGACGGCCTGCTGAATGAGGTCTACCGCCCAGTGACTTTCAATATCGTTAAACGCAACTTCTGCCGGATTCTTGGGTTCATCCACCGCCAATACGGCGAATTTGGTGAAATGGTCTACGTCTACCCGAATTTGGTTTCCGTCCACAGATGATTTACCGGCGGAGAGCCAAACCTTATCTTGTTCATCAAAGTAAAATAGTTCAGCCCGCTGATTGCGCTGCAAGCTTGATGAATCAAATGTCAGCGTTAATGTTACGGGTACATTGAAGTTTTGCGGAACATTTTTGAGCAGTTCATATACCGGGCTGAGCAGTTGGATCTGATGGGTCAGCAAGGCAGAAGGATCTGCAATCTTTTCGATAGTGACCCTGAGTTCCTGGTTCATCGCCCCGGCAGGGATATTTACAGCGATGCTACCGCCCAAACTTACTTGCCCGACCTGCCCCGATGCGAGTGTTAAACGGCCATTATTGGATGAATTCGTTGTGTTAGGTGGCGAAGGATTACCGCTCGACCCGTTGTTATTCTGGCTACCGGAGCCGCCGCTGCTGTTACCACCACTCCCACCTGATGGTGGCGTGGAATTAACACTCCATTTGGCATATAAGGTCAGATCGGCAGTAATCTCCGTTTGATCAAAGTTGAATTGAGTCTTCAACTCGGGGTCCGTATACCAACCTGCAAACGTATAGCCGGAACGGCTTGGTGAAGCAGGAGCTGAAAGTTTCTTTTCGTATTCAACAGCTACATCGGATACTGCTGAACCTCCAAGTGTATTGAAAGTTACCGTATATGTGTTTGGTGCCCATTTTGCAAACAAAGTGAGATTGTTGGTTATGGTTGTGTTATTGAAATCAAAAGCCTGACTCAAAGCTGAATCAGTATACCAGCCAGCGAAAGTGTGACCTGTTTTGGTAGGATCAGAAGGTGCTGTTACCAGCTCACCATAATCAACCGCCTGATCAGCTACCTCTGTGCCACCATTGGATTCGAAGTTAACGTTAAAGGAATGGATTGCCCATTTTGCAAACAGAGTGAGATTGCTGGTTACGGTTGTTGTATTAAAATCAAAAGCCTGACTCAAAGCTGAATCAGTATACCAGCCAGCGAAAGTATGGCCTGTTTTGGAAGGATCGGTAGGAGCAATGGCCTTTTCACCGTAATTCACCGTTTGTTCGGTTACCTCAGAACCGCCATTACTGTTAAATGTCACAGTCCGTGGCGCATAAAAGCTGAATTGAATGGTTGTCGTATTGCCTGCCGCATCGGTAACGACCAGTACATGTTCACCTTCCACACTGAATGTCTCTCCACTGAGGAACGGAGAGCCATCAAGGGTGGCTGTTCCCTCATTAAAGGTGATTATCCGGCTCGCACTGTATATTCCATTATTGATGACCCCCGTTACAACAGGGGGGACCTTATCAATGGAAAAGTGAACTGTTGTACTGCCAATGTGGTTGGTTACCACCAATATATAATCTCCATCTTCCGTAACTGCAGTGCCGCTCGTGAATGCATCATCATTCAGGAGTGCCGTACCGCTATTAAATGTCGGCGTGACCGTTTGATTATACACACTCTCGTCGATTACCCCGCTGACAATCGGCGCCAAGTCCTGATCAACTGTTATGGTAACAAACGCTGGTTCACTAGAGCCCGTTGCATTGATTGCAGCATAAGTAAAGCTGTCATTACCCACATAATTGTTATTCGGCGTGTATACAAACGAACCGTTAGAATTAAGGGTCAGTTGACCGTTCATGGGCGCACTTCTCAGTATGGCAGCAGAAGCATCACTATCATTGATTAGAACACCCGGAGAGTTGATGGTCAGCGGGGTGTTCTGCTTGATGATATAGTTGTCTGTCACTGCATTTGGCAGTGGCATATCTACAATGTTAGGGATTTGTCCAGAGTTCGAAACGTAATACACCAGAAGCGGTTGATTGCTGTTCAGATTAGGCACTCTAAAATCAGTTGACCCATTGCCGCCAAACCTGTTGCCTATTAGGCTAAACAAGGATTGATTATTGGTGGTGGAAAGTAAGGAGCCATCAGCCAATATCCAGTTACTCAAAGGAAGTTGTACTAGAAGGGGAATGATTTCTCCTACGTATTCGGAATCTGTTCCCCCACTCCCGGCAGGGTAAGACGGATCAATAGATATGGCATAATGGATGATATCACCCTTGATTTTGGGTAACTTGGGCAATTGGAATGTCTCCAGACCGTCTCCACCAAAGGTTGTACCAATCATTTGATACAAATCGTTGTATTGAGAGATAAGGAGATTTTGACCATTTGCCTCTAGCCAGCCCTTGGGGGTAAAGTAATACGGGAACAGGCGAACCTCACCAAGCACAGCATTACCGGCGCCGTACGTACCCTCTTCACGAGAGGGGAAGTCTCCATTTATGGATATGTAGTAGCCCATTCCCACTGGTGCGGCATCTGAAAGATCGGGCACCGCAAATGTGTTTTTGCCGTCACCTCCAAAGTTGGTGCCCAGCAGGGAGAAAAGAGCGGTATTCTGAGCGATCGGCATGGTTTGCCCGGCAGCATACACCCAACCGGAGGGAGCTTTCGTGTAGGGGAATAATTGAATTTCACCCATATAGGGTTTTGCTCCTGCGGCATTGGCCTTTTGGACAAAGTGAGAATTGGTTCCCAACCCACTCAGCCCAATAAGAACTATTAACCATATGATGCTTACTTTCCTAAATAGTGTTAAACTCACGTTTTCATCCCCATTTTCCTCCTAATATATTCACAGTATGCTTTTTCAAATCCACATCTTTTGCTAGTCGGTGTGGGTAAGCCATATAATGATGAGCATAGTGTAATGGATACGAAGGCAAAAATGAATATGATTTTAATTCAAATTTAAAATAAATTTAGATATTTTCCAGCTTCACATCATTTATGGTTCAATTGTTCCATAACTTTCATCCCTTTCTATACATTTATATTGACTAAGCTGTTCCGCTTCCGATAAACTAGAATGCAGGAATAAAAGTCGAATGTTCAAAGCAGCAGTTCGAGACATTGTTTCGGACGGCTGTTTCTTTTCTTTTTCATAAGCAAGGTTGCAATGCTGTAGTCTTGTCGGATGATCCGGCCAATAACAACATGGAATAGGAACAGGTGATACACATGTGTAACAGCGCGTACCGCGTGCTTTTATATTATAAGTTCGTGAAGATTGAAGACCCTGAGACGTTTACGCAAGAGCATCTGCAATACTGCAAGGACCTGGGTGTGAAAGGCCGTATTCTGATTGCATCAGAAGGCATTAACGGCACTGTATCCGGTACGCCGGAGCAAACGGAGCAATACATGAAGGATATGCACGCCAATCCGCTGTTCAGCGATATGGTGTTCAAGATGGATGATGTCGAAGAGCATGCGTTCAAAAAAATATTTGTTCGTCACAAAGCCGAGCTGGTTACGTTCCGCGTGGACGACGATTTGGATCCTAACGTAGTTAGCGGTAAACGGTTGTCCCCGAAAGAATTTTACGAGCATCTTCAACAGGAGGATGTCATTGTAATTGACGGACGTAATGACTACGAGTACGAGATTGGTCATTTCAGGGGAGCGATTCGTCCTGACGTGGAATCTTTCCGTGAATTCCCAGAGTGGATTCGGGAGAACCTGGGTGACATGAAGGACAAAAAGATCATTACCTATTGTACTGGCGGCATCCGTTGTGAGAAGCTGACCGGGTTCATGATCAACGAAGGTTTCCAGGACGTGGCACAACTTGAGGGCGGAATCGTAACCTACGGCAAGGATGATGAGGTACAAGGTCGTCTGTTTGATGGTAAATGTTATGTATTTGACGAGCGTATTTCCGTGCCGATTAACCGGACGGATGAAGATATCGTGATTGCCAGCTGTTATCACTGTGGTACGACGCATGACCGTTACATTAACTGTCCAACCTGCAACCTGCAGCATGTATGCTGTGAGGATTGCGAAGAGACGCATAACCGCTTTTGCTCGGATGCCTGCCGGGAGGCAGCACCGGTAACCGCATAAGCAGGGAGAGCAGGTGCTGATCGTGAAGCGCGAAGAGGAACGAACGACGCGTGAACGGATTTTGTTCATGCTGAAGCAGCAAGGCACAATGACCGCAAGGGAAATGACAGCCGAGCTTGGTCTGACCGGCATGGCGATTCGTCGTCACTTGACGGCACTAGAGCAGGATGGATGGATTGAGGTTCGGGAAGCCAGAGCTACAGCCGGACGCCCATCTTCCGTGTACCATTTGACAGTACGCGGGGATAACTTTTTCCCAAAATCATATTCTTCACTGACGCTGGAACTGCTGGAGGAATTGTCCGATTCAGTGGGAAGTGGTGTTGTGGATGCGTTGTTTGAGAGCCGTCGGGACAAGCTGCTTCGCAGCGGACTGCCGCAGATGAAAGGCCAGGATCTGGCCGGACGTGTCGAGGAACTTGCGCGCATTCAGAATGCAAACGGATATATGGCCGATGCTTCCACGGAAGAGGATGGCACCCATGTGCTTACCGAGCTGAACTGCCCCATTGTGCAGGTAGCGAGTGTTTACAAGCAAGCTTGCCGCTGTGAGCTGGAGCTGTTCCGTTCATTGCTGCAGGCCGATGTAGAGCGTACTGAATGTTATGCCGACGGCGGCAAAAAATGCACGTACCAGATTCGCGAAGCGTCTGGGAATTAATGGGTTCTAGAGAAAAAGGGATTGTTTCGATTCGTCGAAGCGGTCTCTTTTTTGTTGGAAAATGACGTTAAAACGTTACATCTAGTATTAGATGCGTGTTATAATCAGATTAACATCCGGTGCAGTCTACATCCTTATATTTGTTTGGAAAATCAACAGATATATACTGTTAATTTTGCGCATAGGAGTGAACAATGATGAATGAACTGCTTGATCCCAAGAATGATTATGTGTTCAAACGAATCTTTGGAAGTGAAGATAACAAGGATGTACTTCTGGCCTTTCTAAATCAAACCTTTAAAAATGCGGGTGAATCCTTACTGACCGACATTTTGTTAATCAACCCTTATCTGGACAAGGATACCCCGAGAGATAAACAGTCCATTCTGGACATACGTGCCAAAACAGATCAAGGTGAGCTAATTAATGTTGAAATGCAGTTGTTTAATCAGTATGATTTAGAAAAGAGGACTTTGTTCTATTGGGGTAAACAATACTCTGGACAATTACTTGAGGGACAGAGATATAGCCAACTCAAAAAATGTGTTGCGATCAACATTGTTAATTTCAAAATGCTCGCTAATGACCAGTACCACAACGTATTTCATTTAAGAGAAGACCATACCGATATTCCACTGACGGATGTTATAGAGATTCATTTTATGGAAATACCAAAGCTGAATGATGAAAATATTCAAATGAAGGATGGATTGGTACGTTGGCTGTTATTTCTGAAAGGAATGACTAAATCAAGCTGGGAGGCGTTAATGATGCACGAACCGGAACCGGCTTTGAAAAAAGCCATGAGTGTATTGGAGTTTCTGAGCCAGGATGAGCAAGCACGTCAACGATATATCGACCGTCAGAAATTTTTATGGGATGAAGCTTCCATGATTGAGGGCGCACGAGAAGAAGGTCTCAAGAAAGGCCTGGAGGAAGGCATCCAAAAAGGCATCGAAGAAGGCATCAAAGAAGGAGAAGCAGAGAGTAAACGAAAAATTGCACTTAACATGCTGTCTCTGGGCATTGAGTTGGATATCATCATCAAAGCTACCGGGTTAACACCTGTTGAAATTGAAGAATTACAGACAGAACAAAAATAAGCTAAGGCCAGTATTCATCGGGAGAGATGGACAGTGGCCGTTCCCCTAAGACTTTCCGCTTGATTTGCGGAGGTCTTTTTTTGTTTTATGTAATGTTTTCTCTCACGTATCTGCAACGAAACCAAATTGGAAGCGGTTCAACCATTGACGGGAAACAGGTCGCACCTTAATATTAGGGAAACAATAAAATACCAACACGGGTCATGCACTTCAGTCGCATGAGGAAAGTCTGTATTTGTCTGCTTTTGTCGATAAAAGCAACAATGCGTTGAAGCGTTCGTTTTGTCCCGCCCTATCGTGTCACTTGGATAACGACGAGGGTATCAACATTTTAGAAGATGGAGAGGGGTTTCACACATGAAAAAGAAATTCTGGATGTCCTTAATGATGGTTGCATCAATGATCGTAGCGGCTGGTTGCGGAAATAACAGCGGCGGTAGCACAACGACCGAGGGATCAGGCAGCACAACAAGTGAAGGCACTGCGGAGAAATCGTATCGCATCGCGATCTCGCAGATCGTCGAGCATCCATCGCTGGATGCCACACGTGAAGGGTTTATTGCGGCTCTGAAAGATGCTGGTCTTGAAGAGAACAAGAACCTGACGATTGATTACAATAACGCGCAAGGGGATTCAACGAACAACCTGTCCATTGCCCAGAAGATTGCCGGGGATTCCAAAAATGATCTGGTCCTTGGGATTGCAACACCATCTGCACTGGCTCTGGCTCAGCAAGTAAAGGACAAGCCATTGCTGTTCGCAGCGGTAACGGACCCGCTCGGTGCCAAACTGGTGAGTGACATGGACAAGCCAGGCGGCAACGTAACGGGTGCGTCGGATACAAACCCGGAGGCGATCGTGCAATTGGCTGATTTTATCGCCAAATATTTGCCGGATGTGAAGACGGTAGGTCTGGTTATTAACGAGGGCGAACCAAATGCGGTTGTAATGGCGAACAATGCGGAGAAAGCGCTGGCGACACATAATATCAAGCTGGTCAAAGCGCCTGTTACCAATACATCGGAAGTAAAACAGGCAACCGATTCTCTGGTTGGCAAAGTGGATGCCTTTTATATCACGCTGGATAACTCGGTCGTTAGTGCAGTGGGTACAATCATCCAGACAGCAAACAAAAATAAAATTCCGTTCTTCTCCAGTGACCGCGATACCGTGGAAAAAGGGGCTTTCGCAACTGTAGGCTTCAAATACTACGATCACGGATATCAGGTTGGTGAAATGGCTGCGGACATTTTGAAAAATGGTACAAAACCGGGTGACATGAAAGTGACCGTACCGGACAAGCTGGATCTGATCCTGAACCTGAAGGCTGCTGAGGCTCAAGGCATCACCGTTACCGATGAGATGAAGGCAGAAGTGAAGGATCAGGACAATAACATTATTCAATAACCTGACCGGAGGATCCTCCGGCAGTACGGATGCGAGGCGGACGTGCAGGCGGGTTCGCCTCATTCTTTTCGATAGACAGGGAGGAAGCAATGTGAATTTGACTTGGGGTTCAATTGAAGGGGCAATCGAGCTTGGATTGTTGTATGCACTGATGGCACTGGGTGTATATATTACATTCCGCATACTGGACTTCCCCGATCTCACCGTAGACGGAAGTTTTACAACAGGAGGCGCAATCGCGGCGGTCATGATATCCAACGACTTCTCTCCTTGGCTCGCTTGCTTGGCAGCAATGGCTGGAGGTATGTTGGCTGGAGCTTGTACAGGTTTGCTGCACACCAAAGGCAAAATTAACGGGCTGTTATCCGGTATTTTGATGATGATTGCCCTATATTCGATTAATATGCGTATTCTTGGCGCACCGAACAAATCCATTATGGGCATGGACAACCCCTTCTCGGGTGAGCATGTCATGATCATCATTATTGTGGTTGTGCTGGTGTTCAAAATCATGCTGGATCTGTTCATGAAAACAGATATTGGTCTGGCCCTGCGCGCAACAGGTGACAACAAACGCATGATCCGCAGCTTTGGTGCAAATACGGATGTCACCACCATTGTTGGTGTTAGTCTGTCCAACGGACTTGTTGCCCTGTCTGGAGCATTTATTGCGCAGCAATCCGGTTTTGCAGACATTACGATGGGGATTGGGATGATTGTCATCGGACTGGCCTCCGTTATTATCGGGGAAGCCATTCTGGGTGCAAGAACCGTATTTTGGGCCACACTGGCGGCCGTCGTCGGTTCAATTATTTACCGGATTGTGGTCGCGATCGCGCTCCAGGTCGAATGGTTCGATACATCTGATCTGAAGCTGATTACTGCGGTGATTGTTATTATCGCACTTGTTTTCCCAACCATGCAGCGCTCCATGAAGCAGAAAAGTTTGGCTCGCAAACGAACTGAAGAGCTTATGGGCTCGTCGGGCCAACAGGCGAAGGGAGGCATGTGATCATGCTTGAGATTACACAAGTGACCAAGCTGTTTAATCCGGGAACTACGGACGAGAAAACTGCGCTGGTCGGCGTGAACCTGACGATGAATCCGGGAGACTTTGTGACGGTGATTGGCAGTAACGGAGCGGGTAAATCAACGTTAATGAACATTATCTCAGGGGTGATGAAGCCCGACATGGGTGATGTGCTGATCAATGACCGTTCCATCAAAAGCCTTCCTGAGCATAAGCGCAGCAGTTGGATTGGCCGCGTCTTTCAGGACCCGATGGCGGGTACGGCACCGCATATGTCCATTGAGGAGAACATGGCGATGGCGTACAAACGCGGCAAAGGCCGCGGACTGGGCTTCGGAGTTACACGCGCCAGACGGGAGATTTTCAACGCCCAGTTGGAGAAGCTCGGTATTGGGCTCGACAAACGCCCCAATGCCAAGGTTGGTCTGCTATCCGGTGGTGAACGCCAGGCGCTCAGCCTGCTGATGGCGACATTCACTCAGCCGCAAATTTTGCTGCTGGACGAGCATACGGCTGCGCTTGATCCTTCTCGTGCGGAGCTGATCACAGAGCTGACCGAAACGCTTGTACGTGAGATGAGACTTACAACGTTGATGGTCACACACAATATGGAGCAGGCCATTCGTCTGGGCAATCGTCTAATTATGATGGACAAAGGCCGGATTATTCTGGACGTTAGTGAAGAGCGCAAGCGCACGCTGACTGTACCGGAGCTGTTGGGTGAATTTGAACGTATCAGCGGCAAAAAAATGGCCGATGATCGCGTGGTACTGGGTTAAATCCTGGGAGCACCTGCGATCACCTAAGAGACCCAGTACATCTCATTACAAAACCTTTTGCGTTCTCGCAAAAGGTTTTTTGTGATATGTTGAACACAATAATTCATCACATCATGTGATGGTCGAGCCGATAGTTATCTTCACCTTAACCCATGAATCTATTCGTCCTATGGACAGGAGGGCCAGGCATGTCGTTACAATTTGATGAAGGGACATACACCGTAACCCGGCGTACCGATTCCATTCGCCTGCTGGCGAAGGAGTTTGCGCTGCTGCGTTTTCTGTATGAGAACAAGGAAAAAGCCTTTACTCGCAGTCAACTGCTGGACCGGGTATGGCCCTTGGAATATCCGGTAGAACGAACCGTGGACGACCATGTATACCGGCTGCGCAAGAAACTGAAACGTTGGGAAGAAATTGCACTGGAGACCGTGCGCGGTTATGGTTACAGGCTTAATATTCGACTTAATATGACGATGCTGCCCTCCAACCCTTCCGCTCAAGATCAGGAGATGCGAGAAGCGATTCATGGCTTATTTCGCAAATATCATCTGTATGGGCAGGGGAAATCGATGCTTACGCTGCTGGATCAGCAAGAAGCGCTGGGCATTGAGGTTGATCCATTCTATCAGCTGTACATCCATTTTATAGTGGGAGATCTGGAATGGCTGATTACAACGACAGAAATCCCTTTGGAGGAGCGTTTGTATTGGCTGCTGATCTTTATACATGCACTGGTTGAACCCTCGGAGAGTTTTCTATTGTACGAAAAGGCTCTGAATTCATCCGCATTGTCTGCGGATCAGCATCGTGAACTTCGTATTCTCAACATTGTTGAAGTCTACGCAGAGGTAGGCCAGTATGAACGAGCCAAAGCCCGACTCATGGAAACGTATCATGTAATGGAGAAAGATGAACTGATCCATTTCATACTTCCGGTCAAGCTGTCAGAATTGTATGTGGAACTGTGGGGTGGCAGCGGCGAAGCGGTAGAGGATCAGATGGCTGTCCTGCGTTCCGGGTTGAAAGATGCGCCATACTTGCGGGAAATCGGACGTTTTCAAATCATGGAAGGCCTATGGCTGCTCCGACAGGGGCGAATCCGTGAGGCAGAGCCAAGAATGGACGATGGTCTCGACGTATTGAAAATGACACTGAACGCACCGCTATATCTAAATTCCGCTTATCAGATATTGTTATTCATGGCACATCACCGGATAGAGGGGCGCCTTCAAAGCAAATACCGTCAAGTCCATGCGGAAATCTCCAAAAGTTACGGTGTGCCTGCTTATGGGCAGCAAATTTTGACCGAAATCTCCACTTTTTTATTCCCCTTTCCTCCAGCCTCTGATCTTCCTCTGATATAACGCCCTTATGGTTACAGCCAAGGAATATACAAGCCAGCAACAAGGCTGTAATCAAGGGAGGAAGCATAACGTATGACCGTCATTTCAAATGAACCCGATTCATCATCCATTCCGACCAATGGCTCATCCAAAAGCCTATGGACCAACTTCCGCTTCATGCGGATGTTTATGGCGTATGCGCTCGCGACCTTTGGAGATTGGTTTGACGCACTCGCCATCCAGATCATGGTCGCTTATAGGTGGGGTGCAGATCCGTTAATTATTGCTCTTATTCCAGTATGTATGGCTGTTCCAGGCATATTGTTGGGCTCTGTTGCAGGGGCACTGGCCGATCGGCTGCATAAGGTGAAAATCATGCTGCTTTGTGATGTGATCACCGTTCTGCTAACGATTGCCATTCTGTTCGCGCCCAGTGCGGGCTGGCTGCTTCCGCTTCTTGCTCTTCGAGCCATGATGGGCGTATTCCACGTTCCAGCCCAACAGGCGTTGACACGTCAGGTAGTGGCAGAGGAACATCTGTTTCAGGCATCATCGCTGAATGGTTTTGTGAACCAATGCTCCAAAGTGGCGGGACCGCTGTTGGGCGCAGTCATTCTGGCCGTATTTTCACCGCAGGTCTGCATTATAATCAACGCTTGTACGCGCCTGTTATCCGGAGCTGTGTTGTGGCCTTTACGGCGTTTAACAGAGAAATCGGAACCGTCTGCATCGGACGGAATTCCTTTGGAGGCAGCGGAGACCACGGAGTCCCTGTTCTCCCAATGGCAGAAAGGTTGGCGGTTTATCCATAGCAGCCGTACCCTTCTGAGTACAATTCTGTTTGGTTGTTTTGGATTAATGGCTATCCTCATGATCGATTACCAGTTTACGACGCTGTTTCGGGAGATCAAGCCGGGCAACGAAGCTCTGATCGGCTGGCTGGGATCATCTGCGGGAGCCGGCGCGGTTCTGGTTATTTTGCTATTAAATCGGCTTCCTCGAATCGGGTATGGCTGGGGGCTGGGTGGAGGATATGTGCTAATTGGTGCCGGAATTGCTGCGCTGGGCTGGATCGGTCCACACACGTCAGGGATCTGGGTCATCATATGGGGACTCTGCATCGGGCTGGGCAATGGCCTGTTTATGGTGACGTTGAATTACCTGCTGCAAAAAGAAACCCCTCCTGCCTATGTAGGCCGTGTATTCGGTATTCAAAATTCGCTTTCCAGTGTCGTGCTGGTCGTTGCCCCACTTGCTGGCGGTGCCTTGATTCGGAGTGTGGGACCCAGTCCCACTTTTCAATATATCGGCATGGCGACACTGGCCATTGGTGTGGCAGGCATGCTGCTGCAGCGGATCTTATGGGAGGGGAAACAGCCGCATCCAGCAGAGTCGACTGGAGGAGAGCTTGGGCAAAAGTCCGTCAGACAGCTGTGATATCATTGTTGCGGTAAAAAGAAGAGGAACGATGAACAGCCGCTTCGGTTACTTAACCGAAAGCGGCTGTTTCCTTGGAATAGGGCAGTATATCATGCTTCCCACCAGGAGAAATAGGAAGTTGAGGCCATGAGTCCCCCCACAGTAAGAGAGCCGCTGACGGATAAATTAATGGACTGGCCTGGAGGAACCACGTAACGTCCTACCTCATTGGATAGAAATGGACCTACCTGCAAGGGCATAGCCAATAGGGTTGTGGTACCCGTAGGCGCAGCAGCGGAGAACCGGACGGTTGCAATACTGGTATTACTGCTAGATAGGTTACTATTTACTGGTGTGAGTGTGCTCGGTGATGTCAGTGTTCCATTTGAAGACAGATTCATGGAACCGCTGAAGGAGGAAAGCAAGTTGAGCGCAACCGTTATTCCGCCGGAGAGCCGCGATATATATACAGTTTTTCCACTTCCGGCCGGGTTGGTCAGCTGTACAGTAGCAACAACACTGCCCCCCAGTAATCCTAATGTAGTGGAGTTGGTTGAGCCTGCATTGTACAGATTGCCTGTGCTTCCGGCATTGTTCTCAGGTGGAGCCACAATGCCGGGAGAGGTGAACGTATTCGTAGTGGAAGTATAGACGGGACGGTTTAGGGGGTTGAACACGTGATCATTCGGCATTGTGCACACCTCCTTTTCTCAAATGATATGTCAGAATTCCCACCAGGAAAGGTTGATTGCAGCTGTTTGAGCACCGGTTCCCGCACTTATGGTTAGCGTTTGTCCTGGAGGGACGATGATTGAGCCATTCAAATTCAGCATATATATACCCGCTGTAAGGGGGATGCTCAGCAAGTTTGTGGATGTTCCTGTTAATATGCCAGCAATTTGTCTGGTTGTCATTACACTGGTATTGGCATTACCTAATAACGTGTTGATGGGTGTGGTTGTGGTGCCGCCCGTAATGGTACCACCGGAGTAAACGTTGAGTGTTGCTGCTGCTGTTGTGCCTCCGCTGATCCGAGAGACGTAAAGTGTGCGGCCGCTGCCAGTTGCGTTTACGACTTGTAACAGGAGATTTAGTCCGGCTCCCACACTGATACTGCCTGTTGTTAGTATAAAGGAACTACCTGCCGCTGCCGCTCCGCCCTCTGGAGTGGACTCAATGCCGGGGGCGGAGAATGTATTAGTCAGTTGAGTATATAAGGGACCGTTAGATCGATTGAATACATTGGAATTGGTCAACTAATCCACCTCCAATCTGCCTGAAATAGAATGAGCTGATTCAATGAAATTTTGAAATAGAGACGTGAAGAGGATGTACTTGCAGTGTATGTAAGGAACAGGGGAAGGGATTGGGACCATCCCACAGTTAATGATCAAATAGCGGCAGATGCCGTGCCCGTATTTTGCATGCAGGCATACGATGCGGAAGCACATTTTTTAAGGGGAAATCGATATGAGTCGAACAGCGAAGCGTAGCAAGAAGAGAACGAACCAACCAACTAAATATGTCAGCCGTCGCCAATCCCGTCGTTCCTGCCGCGCTAAATTGCTGAAACCTCCTTGTGCCCGGATTACTCGTCCCCGGTTCAAGCAAGGTTGTTCCTCACGTACGAGACTCCCTGGTGCTACTCACTGTTTTACAGAGCATACGTATGTCGGAGCCGAGACAAACGGTAGTATAAATTCTCTCCCGGCTCAAGATACCTCATCGCTCAGCATGTACACATATGGCATTGTAAATCGGGGCGAACATCCGGCTCTTGTGCAGATTCAGATCAGCCCTAATGCCAGGGACTATGCTGTAGACAGCCAGGAGGTGATCGCGGGAGGCGAGACCAAAGCGCTAGTGCCGCTGCGATTCTTGCGTTATACCCGGCTGGTTATCCAGTCGGTTGAACCGGATCAGCCAACCCGGCTCGATGTTTATTTTCAGGCGCAGCGTATGCCGTAAGAACGTGGAATACAACTGATTTGACCAGGGAGGAGGACGAGGCATATGCCTAACTTTACAACGTTTAACACGAATCCGGACAATCTGAGAACCTTGATTTTTGGTCATGATAGTACAGGCACAGCCCAGCCGGTTCACACCGATACAAGCGGGAACGTAATCGGAATCATTTTAGATGGTACGATCAGTAATATCTCAGGTCTCACTACCGTTACGATTAATGCCGGAACCATCACGAATATCCTGAACGGAACAATTACCAGCGTCCTCGGAGCGACGATCACAGCAGGTACGATTACCAGCGTGCTTGGTGCAACCATCACAGCCGGAACATTAACCAACCTGCTCAATGGTACGATAACCAGTGTTCTGGGAGCCACCATTACCGCAGGTACAATCACAAGTGTGCTCGGGGCAACCGTGACAGCGGGAACCTTGACCAACTTGCTGAATGGTACGATAACCAGTGTACTTGGAGCAACGATTACAGCCGGGACGATCACTAGCGTTCTTGGAGCCACGGTGACCGCAGGAACGCTGACGAACTTGCTGAACGGTACGATAACCAGTGTACTTGGAGCGACAATTACAGCCGGGACAATCACTAGCGTTCTCGGAGCCACGGTGACCGCAGGAACCTTGACCAACTTGCTGAATGGTACGATAACCAGTGTACTTGGAGCGACGATTACAGCCGGGACAATCACTAGCGTTCTCGGAGCCACGGTGACCGCAGGAACGTTGACAAATTTGTTGAACGGAACGATAACCAGTGTACTTGGAGCAACGATTACTGCCGGGACGATCACCAGCGTTCTCGGAGCCACGGTGACCGCAGGAACCTTGACGAATTTGCTGAATGGTACAATCACGAGTGTACTTGGAGCGACCATCACAGCCGGAACGATTACGAGTGTGCTGGGTGCAACCATTACCGCAGGAACGCTGACCAACTTATTGAACGGAACGATAACCAGCGTATTGGGAGCGACGATCACAGCCGGAACGCTCAGCAGCGTGACGTCCATCTCACAAAAGAGCTTTCAGGAGTCTCAGCTCCTTAGTACTCCTACAGCAAACACCTTCACACCGCTTCCTGCTGTGACGACGAGTGTATTTGGCACCTATTCTTTCTTTGTATATAACAGAGGGCCGGGGGTCAATCGGGTGGATGCTCGCGTGGAAATCAGTGCCAACGGAACTAACTGGTACGATGATGTGGACACGGTGACTGGGATTTTACCAGGGTCTGTCGATGTTCTGGTACCGCAGCGTTTTCTCAAATATACACGTCTTTCCTACCGTTCCAGTCTGCTTGGAGCAGCCAGTACGATTGATGTGTTCTTCAATGGACAAGGCACATAACCCGGTTTATCGTCATATAGGTACATGGAGTCCCCTTTGGTGGGCTTCATGTACTTTTTTTTGCATTGGAGGTGGCTGCGTATGCAGAACAGGTTACTTGGAATTCACATGATTGTGCAAAATGAAGAACAATATCTGCCTCGCTGTCTCGACAGCGTCAAGCCGATGGGCAGTGAATGCTTTATTACAGATACCGGCTCAACAGATCGTACACCGGAAATCGCCAGACAATATGGAGCAACCGTGCTTCACACCCGTTGGGAGGATGATTTTGCACATGCTCGAAATATCAGCTTGCCCCTTGCGAACACGGAATGGATTCTGTGTATAGATGCCGATGAATACGCTATACAAGGGTTGGAAGAGCTTATGAATGTTCTTCCCAAAGTCCATAAAAGCGTTTCGCGACTGCGGATTACAATAGAGAACCGAACCGGTGAGGGAGCGGGAGAGCGCGTAATCTTCCAACCTGTGCGATTGTTTCGCGCCCATCAAGGATATCGGTATGCGGGGCGTATCCATGAGCAATTGGTTCGTGGAAATACAAGAGTTGGTGGAGACAAAGAAGGCGACGATCCGGTTATAAACGGCTCCTTCACCTGTGAGGAGGATCGGCTTGTTGAGCATGAACCCCTTGCTCCACTACGTTTGATTCATGATGGTTATCTCCCGTCCTCGATTGCTCAAGGACACAAACCAATGCGTAATCTGAAGCTTTTGCAGCGGGAACTGGCCGATCATTCGGGGCAGCCTTTTCACCACTATAATGTGGGGGTGACGTACTGTCAGCTAGGTCATTTCGAACAGGCAGCAGAAGCCTTTTCCGAATCTTTACTTCATACACCGCTGCAAGCTCCTTATCACCCGACCCTGGTTCGGGACTATGCCAAGCTTCTTCTGGTAATGGGGCGCTATGACGAGGCTCACGGGCTATTGGCGGTAGAAAGACAACGTTATGCGGGGTATGCCGACCTGCATCTGCTATATGGTGAGGTGTTGGAGCAACAGGGTCTGGAGGAAAGAGCCTACAATTCCTATGCAAGAGCAGCTAATTGCCGGGAGGGTTTCAATGAAACTGATCTCATCGATAATAGCAAGGTAGAGATTCGAGGCATACATCAGAAGACAATAGAGCAAAAAGATGATTTGGTAAGCGATGAAGTACGTGCGAGCAAGTCCTCGGAGGATGTTCACAGGGAGCCAGCCCGAATGGAGAGACATTACGTAACAGATTACGTAACAGACGTGGGCTGTGATAGTTACAAAGCCTATACAGCCATGGGAAGGCTTGCACAAAAAAGAGGCTTTCTGCAGGAATCCGTTCATCTGTACAGCCTGGCTTTGGGCAGCGAGATCACATATACTCCTGCCTGGACAGGGTTAGCCGATGTATTACAACAATCCGGAGAGACGGATGAAAGCATAGCAGAAACATTACTTGCACGTTGGAAAGAGCGTTCAACAACGATGAGTGCAACTCCGGGCGCAGTCACATACGAGGATGGTCTGATGCATGTGGTACATGCGCTTGCTTCCAGTGGAGCGTATGAGCAAGCGCTGAACGTGCTGCATGGAGATGAACGAAATATGCGAATAAGGTCTGGAGAATATCTGTATTGGCTGTTATGTGCAAACAGGGTATCAGATGCGTTGCATTACATGCGGAATCAGTGGAGTGATGAACTCAGTGAGGTTAATAGCCTTCAGCCTGAACAGCGATTGGACGTGGCGTTGACCTGTTGGGTAAATGAATTATCTGTATCCGACTCATTCATGGCAACAGCAGAACTCCGGGAGAGGGAAGGCTGGAGAATGCTGAATGCCTTGCTGAGTGGGAGAGATCAAGTGCATGTCGAGGATGACAGAGCTGAGAAAACAGTTCATCAGGCGCTTTCGACGGCTGCAACGGAGCTGAGCAAGAACATACTGATTCGGGCAGTGCAGACGGGGCAACTCACGTTTGCCAGGAAGCTGTATGAAAAGATAGTTGCAATTAAGTCTCAACACGGCGAAGCCGACGTCGTGCCTAAGCAATGGCTGGCAGCTGTTCTTTACCGCCAAGGATACACCATGGCAGCTGCTGATCTCCTAATTCAATGTATGTCAGAAGGTGATCTGGATGCGGAAAGTCTCTTCTACCTTGGGGAAGCCGTGTACGCCAAAGGCCATTACGATCAGGCTTTGATTCTTTTCCAGCAGGCATTGGATAGGGATTCAGAACAACGGGAGGCAAGAGCTGGAGCTGCTATCTGTTATATGCGGCTGGCGCTGGGGGTGATCAGACAGGAGCTGACTCGTTCTCCCGCTGACAAGGTACTTAATGCACAACAGGTTTTGTTAGAACAGCAGCTGCGCACCGCCGAAGGTATTCCTTGGCGTACGGTGTTCCATGCAAGGGAGAGGAGGAACCAGCTTGCCGACCAAGCACATTTCATTATGCATGATCGTGAAGGATGAAGAAGAACTGCTGCCTCATTGCCTCGAAAGTGTCCGCGGGGTGGTGGACGAGATGATTGTTGTGGATACCGGTTCGTCGGACCGCAGTGCTGCTATTGCCCGGGAACATGGGGCAGTGGTTGTGCCGTTTGTGTGGAGCGACGATTTTGCCGCGGCACGGAATGCTGGCCTGGAGCGGGCTGTGGGCGAATGGATTCTCTTTCTGGATGCGGACGAGGCGCTGGATGAAACTGCACGGGAGCAGATCAGAAGCTGGACCGCAGGCAGCGGATGTGACGGATTGTTTTTAAATATCCATAACTATACGGGGTCGGGCCAGCAGGGGGTTACGGTTAATCCGGTATTGCGCCTTTTCAAAAACGAGCCGGAGCATCGGTTCGAAGGTCGGATTCATGAGCAGATTGCGGCGGCAATCTGTCGTAAGAATCCACAGGCTGCTTTCCATGTGACGGACATGATCATTCACCATTACGGGTATCAGACGGCCATCGTGGAGCGTAAGGATAAGATGAACCGGAATTTGCGGCTGCTGCAACAAGCGGTGAAGGAAGAGCCGGAGCAGCCGTTCCATCATTATAACCTGGGTGTCGAGTATCTGCGGATGGGGGAAACGGAACAGGCGATGGAGACGTTTGGCATAGCCAAAGCGGGAATTGATCCCACCCTGACGAGCTATGCACATCTGCTGATTAAATATGAGATTCGCTGCCTCCAGCATTTGAGTCGCTGGCAGGAAGCATTGGATCGCATTGAGGCTGCGCTTGAGCTTTTTCCTGAATATACAGATCTGCTGCACAATCGCGGAGTATGTGAGGATGCGCTGGGTGAGACAGAGAAGGCAGAGTTATCCTTGCGTGAAGCAGTCCGTATGGGACCGCCGCCACCCATATTTCATACAGAAGAAGGTATCGGAACCTATCAGACCTGGTACACCCTGGGAAGGCTGCTGGAAGGGCGGGCAGACCTTGAAGGCGCAGTGGAGGCTTATGTGGAAGCGGTTCGTACCAAATCCAGCCTGCTGCCACCATTGTACCGGATTTTTCGAATCATGCGGGTTTCCGGTCAGGAGCAGCACTTGGCGACGCTGATTCAGGAGCGATTTGCAATCCATTCAGAAGAGGCGATCCATAAAGTATTGGGCATTCTGGAGCAGTGTCGTTGCTATGATGCGGCTGTGCAGTTATTACCAGATCTATCTTCTCACCCTTCCCAGGGGATGAGAGAGAGGTTATCCATGGCGGAGGCTCTGCTCCAGATTCAACAGGGGAAATGGAGCAAGGCTCGTCTTAAGCTGGATACGGTACGACGAAAAAAAGGAGATCTTTCTGTACCAGCTGCCATGTGGATAGAGCGACTAAACTGGATTGAAGGAAGACCGGTAACGAGGGGAGATCGACTGACTGCGTGGATGTACCGTGGTGCGCAATCGGGTTCTAGTCCGGATGGGGAGTCTCATTCACAGACAGAGCGAAGCGGGAGTGTGAGAGGCACTGCGAAGCAAGCCGACTCCACCGGAATGCCTGGAACAGCACCTGAAGCAGCGTATGATGGCTGGCAGGCGCTCGGGCTGATGATGGAGGGCTGTGTGCAATCCGGGAAATGGGATGTACTGCATGCGCTGGTTCAACTTTCTCAGGGACAGTTGGCAGAAGGTGCGTATCCATTGGTAGCGGGCGTCCGGCAGGGGGCGGAAGAAGAACCTTTTCATGGAGCGTCCGATTCACGTGTGGGAACCAACTGGCTGGTGAAAGGACTGGTTAGTGCCGCCGATCACCACTTGAAGGTATTCGCTCAAGGGGCAGATGGTCAGCGGCACCGCTGTTGGCCTGTTGTGCAGCAGATTAGACTGGATTTACCAGGGCCGGATGGTTTTGAGAGTTGAATGAAAGAAATAAGAACGCCGTATAGGAAGGGCGGAGGATGAACATGCAGACAGGAATCAGCCTGTGCATGATCGTGAAGGATGAGGCCCGGTCGCTTCAGCGGTGTCTGGACGCCATTCGGGATGTTGTGGATGAGATCATCCTCGTAGATACGGGATCAACAGACGATACGATCGACATTGCCCGTCGTTATGGTGCGGTTATCATCAATGCAGCTTGGACCGGAGATTTTAGTACTGCCCGCAACCTGTCCCTTGCCGCTGCCACGCATCCATGGATTCTGGTACTGGATGCGGATGAAGTCTGGATGCAGACAGAGTATAATCTGGCCGAGATGAAACGGCTGCTGTCCCAAACTCAGGATGATGTATGGGGATACTGGATACATGTCACAAGTCTGCTTGGAACATCCGGAGAAGAGCGTGTAAAGGATGCGGTATGTCGTTTATTTCGAAATGATCCCCGGATTGCTTTTCAGGGCAGGATTCATGAAGAAGTGGCATCCTCCATTCTGTCCTTTGCTCCGTGGGGTGTGGTCGACTCCAGGCTTGAAATTATTCATTATGGCTATCTGGAAGACGTTATTGTTGGCAAAAATAAACCCGAGCGTAATATGCGGCTGATTCGCTCCGCTCTCCATGAATCACCGGATCAACCCGAACTGCTGTATGCCATGGCCGCCGAATGGTTTCAGCAAGCGAGATATGATGAAGCGCTCAGACTGCTGCAGCCCTTGCTGGCACAGCTTACGCCGGAATGTGGATATCATTCAGATCTGGTACTCAAAACGGCGTATGCCTGGCGGGAGCACAGTCATCCAGAGAGAGCACTTGCTATCGTTGAGGAATGGAGGTCGGTATATGCTGATTTCCCCGATTTGTTGGAGCTTGGTGCTGTGCTAGAGCTGGATCAGGGACGGGATGCTGCGGCGCTCGAATGGCTCAAGCAGGCCAAAGTGGCAGCATCCACAGCCAGTCGATACACGTCCGTTTCCGGTGCCGGAACGTATCGTAGCTTGACGCTGGAAGGCATGGCCTACGAACGGCTGGGCTGCGGGCAGGAAGCAGCTGCGGCGTATACCGCTGCGCTAACCGTGCAGCCCGGCAGCTTGCCAGCCTGGCAGCGCCTGCTGCTGCTGGCTGCAGCAACCGGGCGGCCGCATGCCATCGCAAGCGCAGCCATGCGGATAAGCCTGCCGCCTGTGGCCTGGCAGGCGCTGATCCCGGCCGCGCTGGATGCGCATCGGCCGGAATGGCTGCTGCGCCACGTGGCATCGCTGTCCGCCGCGCTGCGGGCGCAGCCCCTCGCCGCCGGGCTGGCGCTGGCCCTGCTGGGCGAGGACGCCGCTGCCCGGGCAGCTTTGCAGCCCTGGGCGGCGCATGCGCAGCACGGGCTGGAGGCGGCGCTGGCGCTGTGGGCGCTCGGTCACAAGCAGCCCGGCGAGCCCCGCGGCAGTGCTGCTGCAGGCTCAGCGCGAGGCGCAGCCGCGTCCCCGGCAGCGCGGCGGAGGGCCCGCGAGCAGGCGGCCACGCCCGACGCAGTCCGCGCAGCCGAAGCGCTGCTGTGCGGCGCCCCGGCCAGCTGCGCCTCGCCTGCGCCGCAGGCCGTGCACGCCGCGGCGCATGCGCTCGTGCGCGTAGGCGCCTGGGCCGCATGGCTGCGCCTGCTGCAGGCCCTGCCGCCCGGCCAGGCGCCGGCGCTGCTCGCGGCGCTTTCGCCTGCGGCCCGCTGCGGGCTGCTGCGCGCGCCCGCGAGCGTGCGAGAAGGGCTGCTTACGCTGTTCGGCACGCCGCATGGCGCGCAGCAGCCCTTCTCGCACGAAGTGCCCGCCATGGTACTGGCGGGCACGCTCGCTTTGCTCGCCGGGCGGCGGCGCAATGCGCGTGATTGGGCCGAATGGGCCCAAATCACGGCACAGCAACCCGCCGCCTTCGGCAGCCCGGCAACAACAATTCCGCCGGGCCTGCACACCCTGCTGCGCCTGACATCACCCGGCACAGCAGCCACTGAAGCATACGCCAACCAGTGCAGAATGCTGCTGGTTCATCTCTAACGCTTAGGCAATCCAAGGGTTTTAAAGATTTAGCGTTAATCTTAATGTATGACCCTCATCAGTAATCCGTTTTATCCATCTGATCATTCCTTACGAATAACAGCACGAAAACAACGAATCGCCGGGCCATACATGTCAGACCAGATGGCATCCTCGGGTTCATTCACACTTAGCTTGCCCTCGATTGTCAGCCCGGTGACAGCCATAATCGTCTCCAGCAGATCCGGGCGCATCTCGGGCACATCAAACGTGGCAATCAACCGTCCGTCCGGCTTCAGAACCCTGGCGAATTCGCGAAAGGCACGAAGCATCGTGCCTGTATCCAGATGTTCCAACACGGAGATGCAGAATACGCTGTCAAATTTCTCGGATTCATACGGAAGCTGGGCCAGATTGGCCTGTGCAAGATGTAATCTGTCCAGGCTCGATTCTGGCAGGTCACGTGCTGCCTGCTCGCCAAAATCAGAAGCGATATCCAGCCGGATTGCTTCTCTGGACATAATACGCTCATCCCAATCACAGGCATGAACTTCCCGGCAGTACTCTGCCAGCCAAAATTTGAAGGGATGGGATATACCACAGGCGGCGTCGAGTACAACGTCCTCCTGACGTGCAAACTGGCGCGCCCATTCGTATTCATACGGACGGCTCCACCACGCAGGATGCAGTGGAAAGACCAATGTATCCGTTTTGGGGTCACCCTCCCGAATGTATCTTGATTCCATGAAATCCGTTGCATTTGGCGTATCCATCATCCCCGAATTCCCTCCTTTAATCCTGCTTCTGCCAGAAAAGATTCCAATACCGTACTCCACCTGCTCCGCCAATGGGATATGTCGTAGGACAGTGCCGTCTCACGGGCATAGATACCCAGTCGCTCCCGCTCGGCCCTGTCCTGAACGAGACGCACCAGCGCGGCGGTCAGCGCTTCTTCACCTGGAGGTACCAGTAGCCCGTTGAAGCCATCCTGAATCAGATCATTCAGCCCGCCAACATTGGAAGCAACGACCGGAAGCCCGCAGCTCATCGCCTCCAGACAAGCGTAGGAGGTTCCTTCCGAGAAAACGGTCGGAATCACAGCGATATCTGCCTGATGGTAGGCCTCGCGGATATCCCGAAAATCATACGTGCGATGTTTGATTCGGTCTGCATGAAGGTGCGTGCGATGCCAATAACGGAAGGATCTACCTACCGTGCTGCCTTCAACCAGTTCTCCGGCAAATTCGACCTCCAGGTCGGGAAAAGCACCTAGTAGTCGGTCAGCTGCCAGCATCATTGGAATAATGCCCCGTTCCATGCTGATGCGGCGCGGATACAGGATGCGCAAGGGACGCGGAGGGTTCGCATAGCCCGCAGCGGTTGTATCTTCGATCTGCTTCTTCAAATATTCATCCGTCAGCTCATTTGGCTGCCGACCAGTCACATTCTCTCTGATATCCCCCGAGTCCAGTTCCTCAGCGATTACGGTCACCTCGGATCGATCCGTCCGTAACACCCCGTCTCCATCGTTTCTTTTCCTGACGAGTGATGCAGCCTTCAACCCGGAGATGATGATTCCAGCATGGTCTTCATGGCTCGCAAGATCTTTCTTCCATGCAGCCAGCCATTCGTCTTCCTGTTCATGCTCGAACGTACGCCTTGGCGGAGCAGGCGTGAAGTAGGAGGTATCCACTGCATTGGGAATGAGTACAACCTGACCAGGATCGGTAAACGTACAAGCAGCACGGCAAAAGGTCTGAAAATGCGAATCTACCGACACAATGCGTACAAGTCCATCCAGTGCCAGCTGGATATGTTCAGCAACTTGCTGCTTGGTTTCGAGCGGCAACGCAGGACGATCCCAGTTAATCCCGTGGCAGATACCGAGACTGCCCGGCTTATAAGCAATGGGCTGCCACAGGCAGCTTGCATAGATTACAGGTCCCCGTGCTGCTGCCGCCATTCGGGCAAAAGCTTCAGGCACATCATTCATATCGTAGGCATATCCATATACATCAATCTGTTCCGTGCGAGTCTGAAATGCTTCAAAATAGGACAACTGGTGCACCTCGGGAATGTGTCCCAATCCGCGGATTACGCTGCACAAATCAAGGACGTATCGCTCCAGCCCGCCCCCGAACACCCGGCTGAATTCACGGTTATAGCCATCGGTGAAGCTGTGTGTCAATATGCTGACCACGCCCATCTCACTGCTCCTCCTTCCACGGAATCAGTCGGGGCTCCGGATCAAGAATCGATTCATAGTGTTCCAGGCTGCCCCACTCGCCGTGTGGATCAATTCGTTTATAACGCAAGTATTTCCGAACCCGATCCTCCAGACTTCCTGCCCAGCCAAGATGCTGGACTTTCAACTCCGTGCTGATTCCGGGCAATACGGTGCAGGGCAAGGGAAGGCGAGGCACATGATGATTTTGCTGCGGATAAAAGTAGGGATAACCCGGCATATAACGAACCAAGGAAGCGGTATGCCGGCGGTGAAGCCCCCAAAGGTCATCTTCCCGATAGTGGGTTCGGCCGCCCCACATATCGTAGAAACGGAAAGCAATCCAGTCCGAATGATCCTGGTTAATCAGAGCGCGTATCGCTTTCTTGGCTTCCGCACTGTACAGCTCATCGGCATCGACCGAGAGCAACCAGTCCGGCGAGGTTCCTGCCGCTGCCTGCCACAGAGCGTTACGTAATCGCCACTCCTCCGCAAATAACGGCTTTTCCAACACTTCCAGACGAACGACCTTTGGGTAGGCTCTGCATATATCTGGTGTTCCATCTGTGCTGGCATCATCCACAATGACAATTTCATCCACGAATTCACTCAGATCGTCCAGCACTTCCTCCAGATATCGTCCGCGCTCGTTACGCACCTGTAGCATGGCGGTCAGTTTATTGTCCTGACTTTTACGAACCCGACGAACGGAAAACGGCTCTCTGAATAGGCCTGTATCCTTGTGCTTTACAGCATCCTGATTTCCTGGGTGCTCTGTGCTATATCTTTGATGGGTTTCACTTCGGATATCCAACGGACTCAGCGCATTTTCCAGATGGTTATCGCCAGTTTCCAGTGGCTCAGCGTGCGGTGATTGCGGCGCTTCCGTTAGAGTATGAGATGTCTCGGATCGTATATCCCTATGCACCATCGGTCCATTTACATGTTGTCTTCGTTTCTTCGGGTCCAGCATCATTATGGCACCTCCCCCAGCAATTGCTGGACGGCATGATCCAGCAGCTCCATCTCGACGATCCGGGCAAGAGCATCTTCATCCTCCAGCGCCATCTCCAAAAATTGTCTCACCGCTCCGTGCCGTTCTCCGCGCAGAGCCAGTGCTAGACCCGATAACTGCCGATAGTCCTGTCGGCTGGCGTTATCCTGAATATCCACTGCGTGCACCAAATCCAATGCATCTTCCACACGCCCAGTCTCCTGATAGATACGAAATTTCCAATGTCGTGCCGTTTCGCCGCCGAGTTCATCCAAAATGTGCAATGCGTTTCCGTAATCATCATTCAGACGCAGCAGTTCAGCCTGAACGAGCTGGTCCTCCCCGGCCTCCAGCCAGCGGCAGAGCTGTTCATAATGGTGCCGTTCCTGCTCGTTGCCAGCGCTGATTCCATACACCTGCAACGCATTCTCGATTTCCCCGGTCCTCGCATGAATAGCGGATAGGAATCGATAGTGGGAGCTCACACAATCATTGCGGCCGTTTAATACTGCGTGGGAGAAGGCCTCCTTGAGCGAAGCGGCCGCTCTGGAATCTTCGAGCACATATTCATAGGCGGCCATCAAAAAGGAAATCGTCTCATGCGCTCCTGCTTTGGATCGAAGCTGACGATAGAAGTCGGCGCGCACACTGCATTGCAGCCGGGTAACCGTATCCTGAACACCCGAGAGGGTCTGTCGCAGCGCATGCAGGAATAGCAGTTCATAGTCCCGGAGAAGCACTTCGAGATCATCCTTTTGCATGACACCAGCAGGAGAGGTATCTTCTCCATTTAGCCAGATGGCACGTACACCCTGGAATACCAGCTTCATATAGCGTGTTTCTGAAGTGGTGCCCACCAGATCGGCGATTCCGACCAGTCTTGAAATGCAGCTTTCCCACAAGGGGGACTCCGCTTCTTCACCAACCGGCTCGGGAAGAAGCACAATACAAAGCTCCGGATTGAGCGAGGCTGAGGCGGTCAGCCAGTAGGGATGAGCAACCACTGCAACCGTTCGGGGCTCCTGCAACAATTGTTCAGCTTCGGGAAGTGTGATGACAGTGATATTCGCAGGCATTTCCTCGGAGCGCTCCAGGCTGCTGACATAGTAGACAGGCCCTTCCGCGACCATCAGAGCAGCGATGTCTGGATAGGGAAAAGCAGACCACCCGCCCTTTCGGGGGAAAAGAACATAGCGAAAGGCAGGCAGAGCCGTACTTGATTCTGCATCTACCCCGTGATACGGCTCCGCGTCCGGGATTGGAGACAACTCTTCCATTAATAAATCACCTCACTTGAATTGCAATTTTGTCCGTTCAAGAATTGAAGCAACGTCATCGGAGATTTTTGGATCGTCGTTGCTTTGAATGATATCAATGAAACCAATGGTTCAATATGTAATGCCTTTTTTGCACAGTGTATTTTATGCCTGACACTAACATATGGGCGTTGCGTCCCAAACATGAGCATCTTCCGCGAATAGAGGAAGCTGGCAAGCCCAAAGATTAGGCTTAATTTTTTCTATTGTGTGACCATCGTCACTTTTTTTTGCTGTCATGGCAGGGTTTGTGATAATTGTCACATGTATAAAATAGTCTATCTGGCACAATACGTTCATCAATACGTGTTTGGCTGACAGAAACTGAAGAAGGGGCTTCAATGCCAAATACGAAAACTGCGAAGGAACAGAAAGAAGGGGTAACGGTATGGATCCGATCATGTTATCGCGTATCCAATATGCGCTCACAACGATTTTCCATTTCTTTTTTGTGCCGCTGTCCATCGGTCTTGTGCTGCTGGTAGCGATTATGGAGACGTTGTACGTAGTGAAGGGTAAGGAAGTTTACAAAACGATGGCCAAATTCTGGGGTAAATTGTTCCTGATTAACTTTGCTGTCGGTGTGGTCACAGGCATTCTGCAAGAATTCCAGTTCGGCATGAACTGGTCGGAGTACTCCCGCTTTGTTGGGGATGTATTTGGTGCGCCACTGGCTGTGGAAGCCTTATTGGCGTTTTTTATGGAGTCTACCTTTATTGGACTCTGGATTTTCGGATGGGATCGTTTGTCCAAAAAAGTGCACTTGGCCTGCATCTGGCTGGTATTTGTTGGAACATTCCTGTCTGCGCTCTGGATTCTGGCAGCCAATTCATTCATGCAGCATCCGGTTGGCTTCGAGATTAATAATGGCCGCGCCGAGATGAATGACTTCTTTGCACTGATTACGAATGGTCAACTGCTGGTGGAGTTCCCGCACACGATTTTTGGCGCCTTGATGACAGGAGCATTTGTGGTAACGGGGATTAGTGCTTACAAGTTGATGAAAAAGCAGGATGTGGAGATTTTCCGCAAATCATTTAACATTGCCATCATTATTGGTCTGGTTTCCTCGTTGGGGGTTGCTTTCTCGGGTCACTTCCAGGCGCAATATCTGGTGGAGACGCAGCCGATGAAAATGGCCGCCAGTGAAGGAACATGGACGACGACGGAAGACCCTGCCCCATGGACGGTGGTGGCCTTTATCGATCCGAACAAACAGGAGAATTCCGGCGAGATCAAGATCCCTGGATTGCTCAGTTATCTGTCCTATAGCAAGTTCTCCGGCAGTGTCAAAGGCATGAAAGAACTGCAAGCGGAGTACGAGCAAACGTATGGACCAGGCGACTATATTCCACCAGTCCGGACGACATTCTGGAGCTTCCGCGTCATGATTGCTGCGGGCGGATTGATGATTTTGCTGGCTATATACGGTACATTCCTGGCGATGCGCCGCAAGTTGGAGGGAGCAGGCAAGTGGTTTATGCGTCTGATGGTGTTCGCCATCTCCCTGCCATTTATCGCCAATACATCGGGCTGGATTATGACTGAGGTAGGAAGGCAGCCGTGGACGGTATTTGGCTACATGACGACTGCAGCCGGGGTATCCCCGAACGTAAGCGCAGGACAGATATTGTTCTCCACCATTGCGTTTACAGCAGCGTATACGGTTCTCGGCATTGTGATGGTTTATCTGTTCGTTCGTGAAATCAAGGCCGGGCCATATGCAGTCGAAAAGCCGGAGGAGCATGATGAATCGGCCGATCCGTTCGGCGTGGATGGGGGTTATTCTGTTGTCACTAAGTGAGTTGTGGTTTTTACTGATTGCCGTCTTGTTTGTTGGTTTTTTCTTTCTGGAAGGTTTTGATTTTGGTGTGGGCATGTCCACGGCAATCATCGGCAAAACGGATCGTGAACGTCGTACGCTGATCAACTCGATCGGTCCGTTCTGGGATGGCAATGAGGTTTGGCTGATTACGGCGGGGGGTGCAATGTTTGCAGCTTTCCCGCACTGGTATGCCACGCTGTTCAGCGGTTTTTATCTGCCGCTGGTGGTGGTGCTGCTGGCCTTGATCGGCCGCGGAGTTGCCTTTGAATTCCGCAGCAAGATGAGACATGAACGCTGGCGCAAAACTTGGGACATCATCATCGTGGTCTCCAGTGCGTTGCTGCCGTTCTTGTTCGGGGTTGTTTTCGCTACCTTGATGAAAGGCCTACCTATTGATGCGCAGATGCAGCTTCGCCCCGGCTTCCTGGACATCGTCAATCCATATACGGTGGTAGGTGGGTTGAGCGTGACGTTGTTGTGTCTAGTCCATGGTCTGCTGTTTGCTTCATTACGAACCGTTGGAGATCTCAGAGAACGTGCCCTGAATACAGCTAAAAAACTGATGCTGCCGCTGGCCGCGATCCTCGCGGTCTACGCTGTGATGACATACTTCATGACCAATGTGTTCGCTGTGCGCGGCTGGGCACTCTGGATTATGGTTGTCCTGGGTGCTGCTGCATTGGGTTTGGCCGCTTACTTCGTGCGTCAGAAACGTGAAGCCTGGGCCTTCGGCATGACGGGAGCCGTGATTGCAATCGCGTTTGCTTCCGTATTCATCGGTCTGTTCCCAAGGGTCATGGTGAGTTCAATGGGTTCGGCGTTTGACCTGACGGTCTACAACGCTTCATCCGGTGCATATTCGCTGAAAGTGATGACCATTGTGGCTTGTACGCTGCTTCCGTTTGTACTCGGCTATCAGATCTGGAGTTATTACATTTTCCGCAAACGTCTGAACGATCAGCATCACTTGGAGTACTGAGATGGGACGGGGGCTGCTAAAGCTGCCGGGTATCCGGCCGGTACTCGCGCTGGCCTCAGCGCTGGTGCTGTTGCAGGCGATGACAATTATTATGCAGGCCAAATGGCTGGCACAGGCCATTACGGCTTTGTTTGAAGGTTCGACCGTAACGGAGCAGTACCCGGTGCTGCTGTGGTTCCTGGCTGCTTTTGCTGCCCGCTATGCCATCTCCTTCTGGTTGCAGCTCATCGCTTCGCGATATGCGGAGGAGACAGGAAACGATCTGCGCAGGCAGATGGTGGAGCAGTGGTTCCGGCTGGGGCCGCGTTTTGCCAAAACGGAGGGAACAGGGCACCTGGTCACGTTGGCGCGCGAAGGAACAGCCCAGTATAAGACGTATGTGGAACTGTTTATTCCTCGAATGCTGGGGATGGGATTCACGCCAATCGTTATTCTGTTGTACGTCTTCAAGCTGGATATGATGTCCGGGGTTATTTTGACGCTGACGCTGCCCATCCTGATCGTGTTTATGATTCTGGTGGGTTTGGCTGCACAGCGGAAGATTGATGGACAGTTCAAGTCTTACAAAGCGCTGGCGAACCATTTTGTGGATACGCTGCGTGGATTGGAGACACTGAAAACACTGGGACAGAGCGGCAGACATGGCGAGACAATTATTCGGGTCAGCCAGCGTTATCGTAAGGCTACGATGTCTACCCTGCGCATGGCTTTTCTGTCCTCTTTCGCACTCGATTTCTTCACCATGCTGTCGGTGGCTTCGGTGGCGGTTGGTTTGGGGCTGCGGCTAACGGATGGGCATATGCTGCTTGGGCCGGCGCTGACTGTACTCATTCTCGCACCCGAATACTTCTTGCCTGTACGAATGGTAGGCGCAGATTACCACGCCACATTGGATGGCAAAGAGGCCGGGGAAGCGATCAGTCAGATGATTGAACGAGGGAAATTGGCTGAACGTAAGCAAAAGGAAGAATACACGAGTGCTGTTCTGCATGATGTGTCAGAAAAGAACGGAGACTCCTCTTCGCCTGAGCCTTTTTCTGGCCCAAGCGATGTGCCTCCATCCACCATACGGGTGGTTTTGCGTGAGGTAAGTGATCGGAGTGGCGTCGCTGCTTCCTCATCGAAACCGTTCTGGGAGGCGACCTGTAGAGTAGCTCTCACCAACGTACAGGTGCGGCATGAGGAAGATGGGCCATGCTCGCTGAATGATGTGACGTTTCAGGTTTCCGGTCTTGGCAAAGTAGGGATTATTGGAGCCAGCGGAGCAGGGAAATCAACCTTGATTGATGTATTGGCAGGCTTCCAGCCACTCACTTCAGGCCAATTCTTATACAACGGCCAGCCCTTATCTCCAGAGATGATGGAGGATTGGCGTAAACAAACGGCTGCTATCCCGCAGCATCCATACATTTTCAGTGGCAGTCTGGCGGATAACATTCGATTCTATATGCCGGAAGCTTCGGATGCGGAGGTGGCAGAAGCCATTCACGCAGCTGGTTTGCATAAGCTTGCTTCCTCATTGTCGAATGGATTGCAGGAGCTGATTGGGGCCGGGGGAAGGCAGCTCAGCGGCGGACAGGAACAGCGGGTGGCTTTGGCGAGAGCCCTGCTTAGTGCGCGCCCGATTCTCCTGCTGGATGAGCCGACCGCTCATCTGGATGTGGAGACCGAGTATGAACTGAAACAGACGATGCTGCCGCTGTTTGAGGGCAAGTTGGTGTTTCTGGCGACACATCGACTGCACTGGATGCCCCATATGGACAGGATAATCGTAATGGATGGCGGCACCGTTGCAGAGACAGGAACACATGAGGAATTGTTGGCACGACAAGGCGTATATTACCAGATGATTCAGGCCCAGATGGAGGCGGTATGAGATGAAAGCCGGATACGAGCAGACAGAAACAGCCCATAGCGAGAGCGAAAAGAATAGTTGGATCACTCCGTACGTGGCACAGTACCGCTGGAGATTGGTGGCAGTCATTGCGCTGGGGATATGCGCTACATTGTGTGCTGTGCTGCTGCTCTTCACCTCCGGGTTTCTGATCTCCAAGTCAGCGCTCCGTCCTGAAAATATTTTGATGGTATATGTACCTATCGTGGGTGTTCGTGCATTTGGGATTTTCCGTGCCGTATTCCGATATGTCGAACGTCTGGCCGGTCATGATGCGGTTTTGCGTATACTCGCGGATCAGCGCGTGAAGCTGTACCGGATTTTGGAGCCGCAGGCACTGTTCCTGCGCTCTCGTATGCAGACGGGAGACGTACTTGTTGCTCTTGCAGAGGATGTAGAACGACTGCAGGATATTTACCTGCGTACAGTATTTCCGGCGGTTACGGCGCTCATGATGTACGGTGGAGCTGTTGTGGCCTTTGGCACCGTTGATCTGGGTTTTGCACTGTGGATGGGGTTGTACATGTTGTTTCTGGTTGCCGTGCTTCCTGCCATTTCCCTCCGCGTGACGTGGAAGTTGCGGGTGCGGCTGAAGCGGGAAAACGCCAAGTTGTACACTCGTCTGACCGATGGTGTGCTTGGCCTCGGAGATTGGATAGCAAGTGGACGAGCTGAAGAATTTGTGCGTCGGCAGGAAGAGACTGAAGGCCAGGCAGATATGATTCGCCTCCGCTTGCGGCAATGGACGCGCTGGCGTGATCTGGTTGCGCAGTGCGTGATCGGACTAATGGTAGTATCCGTGACCTTATGGGCGGGAAGTGCGGCTTCTGCTGGACAGCTGCCTGCGGTTATGATTGCTGCATTTGTGCTGGTGCTGTTTCCACTCACGGAAGCATTGCTGCCAGTAGGTGATGCCGTAGAGCATATCCCGCAGTATCGTGAATCGCTGGAACGATTGCAGCACTTGGAAGGTGAAGAGCATAAGCCAGAACAGTCTGGAATTGAAGAAGCGAATGCAGCAGCCAGAGTGAAAGAGGATATGACCTCAGGTGTATCAAGCAGCAATTCGGTAGCTGGACAGCAGCCGGGTTCCCTGGAGCGCACAGAGAGTGCATCGGACCGACGTATTCGCTTGCGCATTCCGCCCAGGCTGCGAGCTGATATTCAGATCGATCAGGTGAGTTATCGTTATACGCCAGATGCTCCATTTGCAGTGCAGGGTGTATCCCTTCATCTTCCTCAGGGCAAACGCTTGGCTATTCTCGGTCGCAGTGGCGGAGGAAAGTCTACCCTTCTGAAGCTGATTCAGGGCGCGTTGCTTCCATCCGCCGGGAACGTGTTAATCAATGATCTTCCGGTACAAACGCTAGGCGAGAATGTACCGGATGTCATTGCGGTGCTTAATCAAAGCCCGCATTTATTTGATACGACGGTAGCCAACAACTTGCGAATTGGCCGTCCGCATGCAACAGACGAGGAGATCCAGCGAGTGGCCGCGCAAGTAGGTCTATCCGATCTCATTGAATCTTTACCGCAGGGGTACGATACTCCGATGCTGGAGACCGGTCTTCGTTTCTCTGGTGGAGAAAGACAGCGGATTGCGCTGGCTCGGGTACTTCTTCGCGAAACGCCAGTCGTTATTTTCGATGAACCGACCGTAGGCCTTGATCCTGTGACGGAACGAGCGCTCATGCGAACGATTCTGGACAGCATGCAGGGCAAAACGATGATCTGGGTCACCCATCACCTGATGGGAGCAGAACGGATGGATGAAGTTATTTTTATGGAAAATGGACAGATCACCATGCAGGGTTCTCACGAACAATTGCTGGCTCGGGAAGAGCGCTACCGCCGTCTCCTCGAACTGGATCGACCGGGATGGGTAGATGGGCAGAAACCTGCGGTTCCGCTGTCATCTGTAGCCTCAAGATAAGAGCGAATATAACGCCCAGGTCCAGAAAGGGGCGGGTATTGGATAGGGTAGAGTGCGTAGACAGAGGTTTGTGTACGACAAGATAGCTACTCCGTTAGAAGGTTAATTCGCTTCGTTAGTGACATAGCAAAGAGACGAGCCACAGGATCAGGGGGCTCGTCTCTTTGGTTTGCAACCTTATGTTGCAACGTTTGTTTCTAACATTTACATCTCCACCAGCATCAAAATAATGGACGAGAGGCAAAGGCAGGTACTGATGAGGTACAGGACCCCAACTACCTGTTTATGATTCAGACCAGCACGCAGCAAGCGATAATGTGCTTGACTCGCATCTGCCTGATAGATGGCTTTGCCTTGGATGAAACGTTTGATGACCACGAAAATATTGTCGAAGATCGGCACGCCTAGAGCCAAAATCGGGATGAAAATGGACAGCATGGTCGCTTGTTTAAATGCACCGTCCAGGGCGATTACCGCCAGGATAAAGCCGAGAAACGTAGCCCCGGCATCTCCCATGAACACCTTGGCGGGAGCTTTGTTATATTTCAGATAACCGAGTGTTACACCGACCAGCGTAATGGCCATGAGGGCAGAATCCGTTTGTCCTTTGGTCATTGCAACGATGAACAATGTAATGGCCGAGATAGCAGACAAACCGCCTGCCAATCCGTCCATGCCATCCGTGAAGTTAATGACTGTCGTCACACCGAAGATCCACAGGATCGTCAGAATGAATTGCAGCCAGATCGGGAGCATGATGTATTCGGAGTTGAAGGGATTCACGAATCCCGTGAATGCAATGCCGGAAGCAAATACGAGCACGGCCGCAGAGACTTGTACGAGCATTTTGGGCAGGGCAGGAAAATCTTTGCCTTTTGTTTTGTACCAGTCGTCGACGGTACCAATCGTTAGCAGAAGCATACCACCAGCGACCAGAGCCGCTGTTTCCCATGTGATTTCTTTGGTCAGAGCAATGTATGTCAGGAAAAATCCAGTAAATATCGCGTAACTCGCCGTGAGCGGGATAGGTTGCCTGTGCAGCTTACGCTCCACATCTTCCCGAGGCTTGTCCACAAAATCGAGCCGGTGAGCCAGTCGACCAAGCGGCGGAATAAGCAGAACCACGACAGCAAAAGACACTATAAAAGCCAGTATGTATACCATAAACTCGCTTGTTTCACTCCCATCTACCAATTTCCCCTTATTATACGAGTTAAACAGGAAATCTGTCGATGTCATTATTGTAACCAGACACACGTCAAGGTGAGCAGAATATCAGGTTTTATTGCTTTTGAGGAAGATAGGAGCCGAAATAATGATTTGCGACTTCCGCATTATATCCATCATCACCTTGCCAGGTTGCTGCAAAGACGAAATCGCTGGAACCACCTTTGCGTTTTCTCGGTTTATCTCCAGGAACCAGTATGCCGGCTGCCGCCCAAATTTCCAACAGGGCATCGCGCTCCTGTTTGCTCGAAGGGAAGAGATCCTTCCACTTTTTCTCAAGTGTGCGAGCACTGTCTTTGGGGTCTTCCGTCTGCGCTGTTTCAAGCAGGTTGACCAGGATGGCTTGGTCTTCAGGAGTTACTTCATAGTTTGCATCGTTGTCCTGAAGCAGTAATTCCAGATCCATCAGGCAATAGATAAGCCAACCGTGACGCACGCCGCCCCACTTGATCCGTTCAAAGTTCAGGACGTTTAAGTCGACGTTGGAATATTCCTTGTCTGACTGCAAACGCAAGAAGTTGCAATCTCCACATGCACTGGTGTTAGGGTGAAGGGCAGGGCGTTCCACATAGGTGTGTAAAGGCATGTTCGATGTTAAAGCCCAGCTGGGTAATGCGCTGCGTAGATAGACTTTTTTGGTGGACAGACTATGTAAAAAGGCCGAAATCACCCGTTCTTTAAACGAGTCATCCTGATGCATGTCGTACAGACGCTGGACAATCTCGTCATGCGTGATCGTGAGTGGATCGAACATAACACCTTTACTTTTGGCATATTCAAATTCCTCCCCGGAGAAGGGTAGAGAGGTTGTTTTCCAGCCCCCACCTCCCCAGAAGGTGCTCAGCAGTATCTTTGCCGCCTTTTTGTCCATATGGTTAGCCTCCTTTATGGGAATTGCGATCATGATCATTGTGATGCTTTATCTCAGACCCACTTAATGAGCGTATTCCTCGGTTGTATTCAGAATCATCTCGATGAGGCCTGGAAAACGTACGTTTAGTTCTTCCTTTCGTAGGGAATAAAAGTGCTGTTTACCTTCAATGCGCGGCTGAATCACGCCAGCTTCACGTAAAATTTTGATGTGATGGGACAACGTGGATTTGGAAATATGGTCTACTTCGAAGGCTGAACAGTTTTTCTCGCCAGAGCTGGCCAGACAGTGTGCAATTTTCATGCGGATCGGATCACCCAATGCATTGCAGACCGTGGTCAACTTCAGTTCCGAAGCCATAGGTATCGTTGGAGTTCTCATATCTATGACGTTAGCATATTCGGCTGTACCTTTCAATGTTTGAAAAAAATCGAACTATACCTTGCGGGGAGTATAAGAAGTATGATACATTTCTTTTCAGTTAGTTCGAAAATATTCGAACTTAAAGATTGGAAAACGGCTTTTTATTCTAGGAGGAATATAAATGAGTACCACAAATACAACTACGATGTTGAACAACTATTTCCGTTTATTTGATGCTTCACGCACAGACGAGCGCGCCATGCAGGACTTATTGTCCCTGTTTACACCGGATGCAGAGATTGTGCTTAACGGCACCAGCAGATCAGGGTTTGATGGTTTTATGAAGGCTTTTTACGAATACAATAAGGATGTAAAACATATGTGGGACGGGTGGGTGCAACAGCCTGACGGCAGCTACCAGACTAACTGGGCGGTATGCGGACAAGCGGCAGACGGAACGGTATATGCCAAAGCAGGCATCGATATCGCTCGTGTGAATGATGCGGGGCAGATCGTGTACCTGGAGAATGTACAGGCTGACCAGAATGCGTTCAACAAGTATAACCATTAATTAAAATCTAGAGATTTCAGTTTTATGAATAAGGAGCCAGAGATCTGAATTAATAAGAAGATAGCAAACGTTAACTCCACAGTTTTTATTCTGTGGGGTTTTGTTATGTCCGTATGCTCAATCAACCTCTTAGGTTAGGGTTAGAACATAGGGTTGGTAGGCATCGGACCATTCAAATTGGGAATGAGTGAATCAGAGGTAGAGGCGATTATTGAGCGTAGCACCACGGAGAATATAAATCTCTTTAACCGATTCGAGTATGATTGGGAAATAAACTCTGTTTTATTGAAATAAGTAATCCAGGTTATTCTCAACGCGAAGCGAGTCGATGAGTAAGCTTGGAGCAATGTGATATGTGTTATTCAAACGAATTCTCTGTATGAAAAGGCCATCCCTCTAGTTGAAGATATGGGGATGGCCTTCATGAATGATCGCATACGACGATTCGTATTTTGGAGCTGTTCCAGCTTACGACATGTGGGTTGCGTATAATAGACAAACTTGATGTGGCAGTATTCGCGACTCACTACATCAGAAGAATTCATAGAGACCATCTTCGAAATACTCGTACTCTTCATCGGTAATTATCTTTCTTCCATAACCATCGAAGAAGGCATTATGGTCTTTACTTGATTGAAAAATATTTGGCTTTGGTCTTATAGCTAAAGATAGATCATAACGAGGGTCTCCGTAGGCTCCGCCGCTCCAATCAATGATTCCTGAAATTCTACCCTCATAGACCAAGAAATTATCAATTGTACAATCACCATGAATTAGCGTTTGCTCAAAATCAGTGGGCTTCTTATTTTTTAATTTTTCAAGTAATGCCGTTGTTCCATCAACCTTATAGTGCTCTAAATTATATTCAGCTTGTTTGAGCATAATGTCGAGCCATTTTTCACCGCTCTTAAGTTCATCAGGACAAGGCGTTGAGTGAAGTTCTCGTAACCTTCTTCCAAAGTCGAAAAGAATGTTATACCTCGTGTCTGGATCATTTTCATGCGTCAAAATTTTGCGTATAGTTTCCCCTTGTAAATACTCCATTAGCAACCAAGACTGGATACCTTCATTATCATCTTGGTGCTGAATAAATTGATATACTTTTGGAACACGAAGATGTGTTTGAGACAAACACTCCAAAATGGATGATTCTTTTCTCAGCCATTCTGAATATTGTTCTCCCCTAGTTCTCTTTAAGACGAAAAGTCCATTTTCAGAATCAATAATCCCAACATCAGAGGTATGTCCCTGCCGTGGGAAGTTGATATTGCTTATTGCACCTAACTCCTTAATTACCTCGTTAGGAATTTCTTCTTTAGAAATCGGTTCCAACTTTTCACCTCCCCCGAAGATTATCCATTCGCATAATTGTATTATCGGGATACATAAATTCACAAAAGCTCTATTTAACATAATCCTCAAAAGAAATCTGGTATTCAGAGTAGTTTGCAGGATTGCCTTTTTCAAATATCTTCAGAATAGCGGGTTCCCGGAAATCTATAGCATCTACGGAAAAATAGATAATCTTCATATCTCCGTTCACATTATTATCAGTCTTATATGATTCGATTACTGTTCCGTCCTGTATCAATTCGGTGTCTAGCATATTAGCCGTTCCACTCATCAGATAAGCAGAAAATGAAATAAAATCATAGTTGATAAAGCTCGCAACATCATCAATAGATGCCGTCTTATCGTACTTCACATATTGATTACTTGAATAAATTGCCACGAATCTGTACGGTGTGGCGATAAAAATATCCATGTATTCAAACGTACTATCATTGCTGGTCGATGTTAATAAGGGTAATTTAAAATCCTCACCAAAATACGACATATCTTTTTTCCCTTCATCAATCGCCTGAATGATTTTATCCTCTGTTAAATAATAGATATATTCGGTATCAGATGATTCTGTTTCCGATTTCACGTCAACCATTCCGTTTGCTGCATTTGAACCATATGTATTCTCTTCTTCTTTGACCTCTTCACTTGCTGGTAATTCTATTGAATCTAAGCTATTAGTTGCACTACCCTTTTCAACCAAATCATATTTAGTTAATCCATAAACCAACACAATACTGACTATAGAAATTGATAATAAAATGTTTAGAATTTTAACCTTCATTGAATATTCGCCACCCTTTAGTTTAGCTTATGTCAACATACACAATGCAGTTACCCTACTATAGTATTGGTTTTCCGTCACTTCAAAAAGAGTTTTTTTTACTTTCTACAACCTTGTTTTCAAAATCGAAAGAATGGTTTAAGACAGTGCAGTCTCCTGATGAGAAGCAGCATTGTCCAATGTAATGATATGAATACCGTTTGTTAAAGCAACATCTCGTATTACATAAACAATTTACTTTTAGTATGCTTTGTCTCCCCCCCAAAAAACAGCTTTCATCATAACAATTACCCAAACCTATTGTACCATATGTTGGTATTCCACCTTTCGTATCGTTAAAACTTTTCGTCTGGCTGCTGCGAGATGTGTACTGCCCAACATTGAGAATAGAGACATGCATTTAGCTGTAAACCACCCCCGAGTGTCCATAGCATCTAACTTACGCTCGATTTAGAAGACAAAAAATACCCTCTGAATGAAGAGAGGGTATTCCCACATTAACTTCTCATTCGAACCAACATCGCTACACTCTCCACATGTATGGATTGGCTGTATATCAACATTCTCAACCGTGTCTAAAGAACCTGAGACGCGCTATTGGACGAAAATCGGCATAAGTCAGATTCTAACGAATCGCAGAGATGTTATTTTTCGGCAATGCTCATTTTGGGGCGGTTTTTTACCGCTAAAATTGGATATAAGACGGCTCGGGTTTGTTAGATTTTGAAAACATGCTATATACCTCATATAAGACGTCTATGATTCGTTAGCTATTCCATGTTCAACGTTTGGCCCCCCCCATGCCTTCTCTACTCTTGCATCGTCTTATTCTGAAAAGCCGCAATATCCGCATACTCTTCTTCGAATTTGCGGGAGATGCGGATGAAGATCGGCAGCAGTTCGCGATAGATGCGAACGCTATCCGGGTCTGGCTGATGACGATGGGTCGATCCAATCATGCCGGAGACGGCGCTGAGGGAATCGATGCGGCCAAGAGCATAAAGCCCCAACACAGCTGCCCCAAGGCAGGAGCTTTCGATACTTTCAGGAATGATGACATCCTGGTCAAAAATATCAGCCATCATCTGTCGCCACAGCTCAGAGCGGGCGAAGCCGCCAGTCGCCTGAATCTTTTTGGGACGCCCGATTTTCTCTTCAATCGCCAGCATGACGGTGTACAGGTTGAACAAGACACCTTCGAGAGCAGCGCGAATCATATGCTCCTTCTTATGATGCAGCGTCAGGCCGAAGAATGAACCACGTGCATTCGGATTCCAGAGTGGGGCCCGCTCACCCGTCATGTATGGATGGAACAACAGGCCTTCCGAGCCTGGAGGTACATTTTCGGCAACACGGGTCAATACTTCGTACGGATCAATCCCGAGGCGTTTCGCGGTCTCTACCTCGGATGCTGCAAACTCATCCCGAATCCAGCGGAATATAACCCCGCCATTGTTCACTGGGCCTCCGATCACCCACGCATCCTCGGTGAGCGCATAACAGAAGAAGCGTCCTTTCGGATCGGTGACTGGCTTGTCCACAACAGTACGAATCGCTCCGCTGGTCCCGATGGTAACCGCCACGACGCCTGGATCAATGGCGTTTACGCCCAGATTGGAGAGCACGCCGTCACTAGCCCCGATGACAAATGGCGTCGTATCCGCAATACCCATCTCCTTGGCATATTCGGGATTTAAGCCTTTCTTGAGCAGATGAGTCGTCGGCACAAGGCGGGACAGGTGATTCGGAGTGATGCCTGCGACATGCAGTGCTTCCTCGTCCCAGTCGAGCTTTTCGAGATTCATCATTCCCGTGGCAGAGGCCATGGAGTGGTCAATCACATACTCGGAGAACAATTTATAAAATACGTATTCTTTCATTGAAATGAATTTGTGCGTCTGTTTGGACAGTTCCGGTTGATCTCGGGTCAACCACATGATTTTGGTCAGGGGTGACATCGGATGAATCGGTGTGCCTGTTCTCAAATAAATCTCGTGACCGTTCATTTCGGTTTTGAGTGCTTCCGTCCACTCGGCACTGCGATTGTCTGCCCATGTCATTGCCCGCATCAGCGGTTTGCCATGTTCATCGACGGGTAGAATGCTGTGCATGGCTGAACTGAACGAGACAAACAGAATTTCATCCGGTTTGATGCCCGCCTTGGAGGTCGCCTGTTTAACCGATTCGACGACGGCTTTGAAAATATCTTCCGCATCCTGCTCTGCAATCGCAGGAGTAGGGGTATACAGCGGGTAATCGGCACCGCCTTGAGCCACGATGGTTCCGTTCTCTTCAAACAGGACGGCCTTCGTGGAAGTGGTGCCGATATCTACGCCGATCATATAGGGTGAAGAAGCCATTTTGTCATCCCTCTTTCTTGAATATATAAGTTAAATGAATGCTGTTACACGTTTACACTCCGGGTACAGAAAGCCTTCCGATCGCCGTTATCCCCAAATTTCTTTGATCCCTCTTCAAAGGGAGAAATTTAGTTATAAATGCGAACATTTCATTTCTCCAGGCCCTTTCTGTCCCCTCCGTCCACGTGGCGCTATTCACCCAACTTATATGGCATCTGTTATTTATCTATAGATAAGAATATCAGACTTGAGGGATGGATCAAAATGCAGCTGTCCCTAATCCTTTACCGCCCCTGCGGCAATATCGGAGATAAACTGGCGGCTGATGAACAGGAACATGACAATTAGCGGAATAACGGCCAGCAGTGTACCTGCGATAACCATTGCATAATCCGTATTGTACAATCCGTTTAATTGAGACAGCGCAATCTGCAGTGTATACTTTCGCGCATCCGTCAAGACAATCAGGGGCCAGAGATAATCATTCCATACGCCAATAAACGTGAATGCCCCGAGGAAGGCAAAGGCAGGCCGCAGAATCGGCAATGCCACGTTCCAATAGAGCCGGAAGAAATTACAGCCATCGATGCGTCCGGCATCCAGCAGGTCATTCGGAATAGACTCCGTGGCATACTGGCGAATCCAGAAGATGCCGAAGGCGTTCACCATGCCTGGGATAATAAGGGCTTTGAAGGAACCGACCCATCCGAACGTCGCCATAAGTACGAAGGAAGGGACCAGCGACAGCTGGGAAGGCACCATCATGGTGGCGAGCAGCAGGACGAAGAGCCATTTTTTGCCCGGAAATTCAAACTTCGCAAACGCAAACCCTGCCAGTGAATCAAAAAACAGCACCAGTACCGTCACCAAGCCCGCCACAAACAACGTATTCATGAATGCGCCCCAGAAGTCAATCTGCTGAAGCACCCGACTAACATTGTTCCACAGTTCACCTCCGAACCAGAGCTGAGGTGGGAACTTGTAGATATCGGACGTCGTCCGGGTCGACATTACAATCAGCCAATAGAACGGGAACATGGAAATGAGCATGCCCCCGATAAGACCGGTATACAACACCAGCGATTTGAGAGATTTGGACGTCATGAGCGCTCCCCCCTTGTCACATCAGGATGACTTGCCTTGAACGAGCTTCCAGTTCACAATCGAGAACAGAGCAATAATGAGGAACATGCCCCATCCAACCGCTGCACCATAGCCAAAGTAGTTGTTAATGAATGATTCGCGGTAAAGGTACAATACAATGGTCATCCCGGCTGCACCTGCGCCGCCATCGTTGCCCACGAGAATTTGTGGTTCGGTGAACAGCTGCATGCCGCCGATCGTCGATGTGATGACAGTGAACAGAATGACGGGACGCAGCATCGGAATTGTAATGCGGAAAAAGGACTGTATTCCGGATGCGCCGTCAATCTTGGCAGCCTCGTACAATGTCTGGGGGATGCTCTGAAGTCCGGCCAGATAGATGACCGCGTTGTATCCCGTCCAGCGCCAGACGACCATGGAGGAGATCGCTACCTTAATGCCCCATGGTGCATTAAGCCATTCCACTACCGGAAGTCCGACGGACTGTAACAGGTAGTTGAGAAACCCGTAGTTGTTAGCAAACAGGGCACCGAAGATAATGGCGACGGCCACGATGGACGTCACGTTCGGCAGGAAATAGCCCACGCGAAACAGGGTGCGGAATTTTACAAAAGGTGCATGCAGCAAGAATGCCACAATTAGGGCAAAGAACAGCATCGGAATGGTGGAGTAAATCCAGATCATGAACGTGTTGCCCACCGCTTGCCAGAATTCTGCATCAGTCAGCATATATTTAAAGTTGTTTAGTCCGTTATAGGTCATTACGCCAATGCCATCCCATTTGTGGAAGGCCAGATATAAGGAGAACCCGATCGGAAACAGTCCAAATACGGCAAACAGAATGTAAAACGGGGAGATCGCCACATAGAGTGCACGATGTTCCCACATCCGGGACAAGAGTGATTTCTGCCGATCCAAATCCGGACGTACCTTACCGGGATCCGGGGTGAATCGAGGTTCGGTTACAGCCATATGAATTCCTCCTTTGCGGATTGCCATCTCGTAAGAGTGTCTGAATTAACGCTGTAACTCCCGCTCAACACGGTGGACCGTATCGGGCCAAACCTGCTCCGGGTTGGCATTTTGCTTTGCAATATCATTCAGCCGCCGAGTTATGATGTTGTGTACCGAAGGGTATCGTTCGCCAAAGAATGCTTCTGGCACATGCTGTGCTGATTCGGCAAATACAGGCCCTGTCGCCTGTCCGCCGAAGAAGGGTTCTTCTTCTTTCATCGCCGGTGTATCAAACACACCCGGTGCCGATGGAAACAGGTTCAACGTTGTATACTGTTCAAGCTGGTTTTCCGGGCTTTGCAGCCACTGGATGACTTCGAACGCTTCTTTTGGATGTTTGCTCGATTTCAAAATGGACAGGAATGACCCGCCGTTATTGCCGTCTCCCCCAGGAGCGCGAGTGACTCGCCACTTGCCCGATGTATCCGGCGCGGCTTCCTGCAATACCTGCTTCATCCAGACCGCTCCCACAAAGGAAGCAATCTCACCATTATTCATCGCTGCATTCCACCCTGGGGTCCAGCCGTCTGCATTGGCGAGCAGCCCTTTTTGCTTGAAGGATACGGCGGTATCCCAGCTCTGCTTGACGAGTGGCGAATCCATGCCGATAAACGAGCCGTCCGGACGGAAATACCGTTCGGTTCCTTGCGACAATACTTGATTGTAAACGGTTCCAATATTATCGGTTAGAAATACCTTTCCTCCGAACTTCTCCTTGATCTTTTCTCCGGCAGCAGAATAAGCATCCCAGTTGTTGATCTGTAGAGCCACTTCTTCAGGCTCGGAGGGCAATCCGGCCTCCTTAAACAGATCTGCACGGTAGAAGAGAGCTGTCGGTCCCGTATCCATGGGGAAGCCGATCATCTGCCCGTCTGGCGTAACACCTTGCTTCCATTTCCAATCCAGATATTGGTCTTCGACGTCACCTGCGCCGAGATCATACAGATTATAGAAACGGTCCTCGCTGGGAAAAAGCTCCATGATCCAATCGTTCAATGCGACAATGTCGGGCTCACCGGAGCGCGCAGCGAGTGTCGTTTTGAGTTTTGCTTTGAAATCACCGCCGATTTTCTGGGCGGTCAGTTCAATATTGGGGAACTTTTCCTTGGCCTTGGCAATCAGCTTATCATCGATGGAACGGTTCCAGTACCATAATGTAAGCGCTACCTTTTTGTTGCTCGCTGAATCGTTCTGTCCCGGCCAGATGGAGCATCCGCTCACCAGCATGACACAGACTAGCAGAATGGCTGTCCAGCATGTTCTTTTCCGGCGGATCATGTGATAACCCCCTCATCGTTAAGTTCGAGGCATGAAGTGCGATGGACTACAACATAAGTGTATGAGCAGTTTATAAACTCATACCCAATATTCCTGAAATGAAACACAAATTCTTGTCGGTTACGTATCATGAATTTAGTAGTTACTTTAAAAACAAAAGTTACTTGACACAACATAATTTTTATTTTAAACTTGCTTACATAAAGTAACTAATGATGATGACAATAATATAGATACGTACGATATGCCGTTCAGTGATCCATTTTCCGTCAAGATGCGAATCCATTCCTAACCAAAGATGGCCTAACAGGAGGAACTTACTAATGATTAATTCACATATTATTCAACTGCTTGCCCCCAAAATTCAGACTTTTCCGAGTGGAAAAGAATTCATATACCTCGTGGGTCCGATTAAGCTCCCGGTGAATCTCGATGGAGAGACACGTACCTTCCAGTGGTACAGCTGGATGAAATCGGAGAAGGCCATGGAAAGCGGTGAGCTGATTGAATCGCTCGCTACTGCCGAACTGGCTGAACGCCAGCAATCCAGTGTATTGGTATACGGTGACTTTGCCGAAGCACAGGAAGCGCTGATTCGGATGCACAGCATCTGTCATACAGGCGACATTTTTGGCAGCAAACGTTGTGACTGCGGCTTCCAGCTGGAGCAATCGATGAAAATGATTGCTGCCCACGGAGCAGGCGCGCTGTTCTACTTGGCAAACCATGAGGGCCGTGGTATCGGTCTGTTCAGCAAAGCGATGGCATACCTGCTGCAAGAGGAAGGTTTGGATACCGTTGATGCGAACCTGCAACTTGGATTCACAGATGATGCGCGTAATTATGATGATGCCATTGCCGTATTGCGTGCATTGCGTTCAGCACCCGTTACATTGATCACCAACAATCCACGGAAGCTCGCTGCTTTGCAGGAAGCGGGATTGAATGTGGGTGGACGTGTACCGCTGTGGGGAGATCGTTCGGCCTTCAACGAAAAATATTTGCAGACCAAAGTGAGCCGTTCCGGCCACTTGGCAGAAAAGGATGGCTGGGCTGGAGAAGAAACCTTGCTTCCGCATGCCCAGGCTTAAAAGGATGATCCTGATGGATCATTCAGCATAAATTTGCCATGAAGTCGGTTTCTCCTACTGTTCAATAGACAGGATAATTTAAGCTGTTCGTGTATGCTCCTTCCGGGGTTACATGAACAGCTTTTTTGAGTTTAGACAACGAAATAGTCCATTCTTACGTCAAGAAATGTTCTTTCGACCCTGACTTCCCTTGCCGTTCCACCATGTGAACTATACAATATAGGCATCTGATTTATGCGGGAGGAACGAAGGTGCCATTTGAGGGACAGTATGTGTTACCGGCTGCCAAGAGCATGAAGCAGTTCGAAGCAATGATTGAAGGCCCTTACACCTATGGGGTTGTGCTGGATACACACATCGCGCAGCTTCACAGTGTGATGGAGGAAGCACGGCGGCGTGACAAGAAAATATTACTGCATGCCGATCTGGTGCAGGGGCTGAAGAACGATGAATATGCCGCAGAGTATTTATGCCAGCATATTCGTCCGGCAGGACTGATCTCAACGCGAGCCAGTATAATTCAGAAGGCAAAGCAGAAAGGGATTACAGCCATTCAGCGCATTTTTTTGCTGGATACCAATGCGCTGGAGAAAAGTTATCTTTTGCTGTCCAAGACCCAGCCGGATTATATTGAAGTACTGCCTGGTGTTATTTCGCATATTATTGCAGAAGTATCCATACGGACAGGTATCCCCATCATTGCAGGTGGGTTGATCCGCTCACCGGAAGAGGTTGAACTGGCTTTGGAAGCCGGAGCTACCGCAGTAACCACTTCCAACGTGGACCTGATTCGGCACTACAAGAAATCGCATACAGCGTAAAAGCAGTAATCCCACAACAGGAGGTTGTCTGTATGGAAAAATATATATTGGCCCTTGATCAGGGAACGACGAGTTCCCGGGCTATTCTGTTTAACCGGAGCGGGGAGATTGTGCATATTGCACAGCAGGAATTTCCGCAATACTTTCCCAAGCCGGGCTGGGTGGAGCAGAACGCCAATGAAATCTGGAGCTCCATTCTGGCAGTGATGGCTTCATGTCTGGCCGAAAGTGGAATCAAGCCGGTTCAGATTGCCGGCATCGGCATTACGAACCAGCGGGAAACGGTTGTGGTATGGGACAAAGAAACAGGCCGCCCCATCTATAATGCTGTAGTTTGGCAGTCCAGACAAACGGCTGGAATTTGTGATGAGTTGAAGGGGAAGGGACTGGGTGACCTTTTTCATCGCAAAACGGGACTGCTCATTGACCCTTATTTCTCGGGAACAAAGGTAAAGTGGATTCTGGATCATGTGCCTGGTGCCCGGGAGCGTGCAGAGAAGGGTGAGCTTCTGTTTGGTACGATCGATAGCTGGCTAATCTGGAAGCTGAGCGGCGGTACACATGTCACCGATGTATCCAATGCTTCCCGAACCTTAATGTACAACATCTATGATCTGCAATGGGATGACGAATTGCTGCAGATTCTGGACATTCCCAAAGCGATGCTGCCGGAAGTACGCGGTTCATCCGAGGTGTATGCACATACGGTTGACTATCACTTCTTCGGTCATCGGATTCCGATTGCCGGAGCAGCAGGAGATCAGCAGTCGGCCTTATTCGGTCAAGGCTGTTACACAAAGGGAAGCATGAAAAATACGTACGGCACCGGATGTTTCATGCTCATGAATACCGGAGATCAGCCAGTGCAGTCCGATCACGGGCTGATCACAACCATTGCCTGGGGAATGAATGGCAAAATCGAGTATGCATTGGAAGGCAGCATTTTTGTTGCGGGTTCGGCGGTACAGTGGCTGCGTGACGGTTTAAGGATGCTTCGTTCCTCCAAAGATAGTGAGGACTATGCGGCACGCGTACCCTCTACAGACGGCGTTTATATGGTGCCAGCATTTGTCGGTCTGGGAAGCCCTTATTGGGACAGTGAGGTTAAGGGAGCGGTATTTGGCTTGACGCGAGGAACGACCAAAGAACATTTAATCCGTGCAACGCTGGAAGCACTGGCTTACCAAACCAAGGATGTACTGGCGGCAATGGAATCCGATTCAGGTATTTCGGTCAATGCCTTGCGCGTGGATGGGGGAGCGGCGGCCAATGATTTTCTGATGCAATTCCAGAGTGACATTCTGAATATCCCTGTTGAGCGTCCCACTGTGAACGAAACGACGGCATTAGGTGCGGCTTATTTGGCAGGACTTGCAGTCGGATATTGGAATAGCGCGGATGAAGTGATGGATCACGAGAATACGGAACGTGTCTTCCATCCGGTTATGGCTGAAGGAGAGCGATCAGAACTGTATGCAGGGTGGCAACGTGCCGTGAAGGCAGCGATGGTTTTCAAATGACTAGAGAATACGTGAAATGGGCATTTGTACTTTTTCGTTAAACTTATACAATAAATGATATTTATTGGTGGAAAATGATGCATAACTTACAGGGTTTATTTTCCTGGAGAAGAGAAAACAACTATCCACTTTAAGGGAAAATAAATGATTAATGGATCAGCTTGAAATTCCCTCCGCAGGCAGAACAACTTTTTGAAATTTTTTTGAATAATGTGTCATTTCAGGCCTTCACGCCGCCGGAAATGTGTGATAGGATTAACTCACAAGTTAAAAAATGATGTCTGGAGATCGGGAGAGACCACGTACCGCTCAGCAATTGCTGCAGCGAATGACGTGGTCTTTTTTTTGTGCTTTTGTGAGTAAAACAAAGGTAAGGAATGGGAGGAATCGGGATGACAGCATCGTTCTCGGCAGAAAAACGTACCGAATATTTGGATCGTATGGCGAATGCACATTTTGACATATTGATTATTGGCGGAGGAATCACGGGAGCTGGTATTGCACTGGATGCAGCATCCCGTGGATTGAAGACAGCACTGGTGGAAATGCAGGATTTTGCGGCAGGAACTTCAAGTCGATCCACCAAGCTGGTGCATGGCGGTCTGCGGTATCTGAAGCAGCTTGAAGTGAAGATGGTTGCTGAGGTGGGACGGGAGCGAGCAGTGGTGTACGAGAATGGGCCCCATGTGACGACACCCGAACCGATGCTGCTTCCCATCTATACGGCGGGTACCTTTGGCCGCTTCAGCACATCCATTGGCCTGATGGTGTATGACCGTCTCGCTGGAGTTAAGCGTAGTGAACGACGTCAAATGTTAAATGCCGGAGCTGTCTTGGACAATGAGCCTTTGCTTCGCAAAGATGGGCTGCTGGGTGGTGGACGCTATGTGGAGTACCGGACGGACGATGCCCGGCTTACCATTGAAGTAATGAAGGAAGCGGTACGGTGCGGCGTTCAGGCCGTCAACTATGTAAAGGCAGCCGCATTCCTGAAGGAGAATGGGTTGGTTACAGGCATTCAGGCGGTGGATCAGATTAGCGGTCAATCGTATGATCTGCGGGCAACCAAAGTGATTAATGCCTCCGGTCCATGGGTGGACGAGCTGCGCAAGATCGATGGGTCCCGCCAAGGCAAAACATTGCAGATGACGAAAGGTATTCATCTGGTATTCGACGGCACACGTTTTCCGTTAAGGCAGGCTGTATATTTTGATACACCGGATGGACGAATGGTCTTTGCTGTCCCGCGGGAGGGTAAAACCTATGTAGGAACCACAGATACCGTGTTTGAAGATGATCCCGCACACCCGTTAATCTCCCAGGCAGATCGGGATTATGTCATCGATGCCGTCAACGGGATGTTCCCGGACGTACGGATTCGTGCTGAGGATGTGGAGTCCGGTTGGGCGGGTGTGCGTCCGCTGATTCATGAAGAAGGCAAGGGGCCTTCTGAAATTTCACGCAAGGACGAAGTCTGGGTAGCCCCTTCGGGGTTAATTACGATTGCCGGGGGCAAATTAACAGGGTATCGCAAAATGGCCGAGATGGTAGTTGATCTGGCTGCCCGCCAGTTGGAGCAGGAGACGGGAAGATCCGTTGGGCCATGTATAACGAAAGAAATGCCAATCTCAGGGGGAGATGTCGGAGGTTCTGCTAACTTTGGTGCGTATGCTGAACGCAAGATTAAGGACGGCGTCGCACTTGGACTTGATCGATCTGCTGCGGAGCGATTAGCCCGAGTATATGGGTCTAATGTGGATGCACTGTACGAGCGGATGCCTGATCCGCGGGCTAAGGCCGAGCTGCATGCTCTGCCCCAGGAGCTGCTGCTGATGCTGAGTTATGCGATCGACGAGGAGATGACTGTAACACCGGCAGACCTTTTTGTGAGACGTACCGGGGACCTGTTTTTCCGCATTGACGAAGTACGTCAGTATAAAGCAGCGGTAATTCAGTATATGGCTGAACGCATGGATTGGCTTGAGGAGCAAGTGACATGGTATACGCAGGAGCTGGATCAGTTGCTCTTGGAGGCATCGGGCCAAATTTAATGCAGGAATTCGCATCTGGGGGTCGAATGGAACATGTAAGTGTGTAACAGGAGAGGGGATTACATCTATGACTTTACAGATCGGAATCATTGGAACAGGTTGGTTCAGCAAGGTACATGCGGATATTCTGGCACGAATGGAAGGCGTTCGTGTAGCAGCTGTTTGTGGAACAGCGCTGGAGAAGGCGGAGGCCATGGCTTCCGTCTATGATGCTGTTGGCTACGGTGAACTTGAACATATGTTAGATGGTGAGAAGTTGGATGCAGTCTATATCTGTGTTCCTCCGATGTCTCACGGAACGATTGAAACCGAATTGATTCGTCGGGGTATCCCGTTCCTGGTAGAGAAACCGCTAAGTACAGGCATGGATATTCCCCGTCAGGTGCTGGACCAGATACAGAAGTCCGGATTGTTGACGTCTGTAGGTTATCATTTCCGTTATCAGGAGGCCGCACAGGTGCTGCAACAAGCGATGAAGGAGCAGACCGTCGGTATGGCGCTTGGGCGCTGGATGGGCGGAATGCCAGGAGTCGCCTGGTGGCGTCGTCAGGAAGGCTCCGGGGGACAGTTTGTGGAACAGACGACTCATATCGTGGATCTGCTGCGGTACTGTGCTGGCGAAGTAACAGAGGTATACGCAGTAGCGGCCCAGCGCAGCATGCATGAGAAGCATGAACATGTCACGGTAGCTGATGTAGCGAATGTAACGCTTAAGCTGGAGAGTGGGGCCATCGCAAGCATTGCCAACACTTGCCTGCTGCCAGATGGTGAGGGTGGCGCAGGGCTCCAGTTCTACACGGATGCCGGAGTCTGGGATTGGACGCCTGAACGTCTTCTTCTGCCAAGTGCTGCCCCTCATGCGATGGCAGGTCTGGAGATTCCAGCAGGACATAACCCGTATGAGCGGGAAAATGAAGCGTTTATTCACGCCCTTCGTACCGGGGATCGCTCACGGATTTTGTCCGATTATGCAGATGCCTGTCGCACACAAGAGATTACAACGGCGGCATTGGTTTCGGCAGATTCGGGTTTGCCGGTACAGCTTCAGCGCTCCAAACATCTCTCTCATTAATCCTTGTATGACGTAACAAGAACTATAAATCCATGACAAAGACGCCTGAATCTGGACTGATCCGAAGATCAGTTCAATTCAGGCGTCTTTGTGTTGAGCATGAATCAGAATATAGCTACTTAGTAGACTGCTGCTGTTTCAACCAGTCGGAGGACCAGTTGTATATCTGATTAATGACAGGTTCAATGGCTCTGCCTTTGGGCGTCAATTCATACTCTACGCGGGGTGGAATTTCAGGATACATATGCCGGGTTACGATACCTTCCATTTCCATTTCCTTCAGACGTTCGGACAACAAGCGACCGCTAATCGCCATTTCTGCTTCCAGCTCAGTGAATCGTTTGGGTCCAGATAACAGTTGGTACATGATAAGCAGCACCCACTTCTTACCAATGATATCCATGGCTTGAGTAATCATACAGGGACTTGGCGATTTTACTTTTCTCAGCTTCAACGTGTTCACCTCGATTCAAGTATTAAGGTTTTTTTCGTATATATAAAAGTGCGTGGCTTTCTGCCGCTCTGACCAAAGTAAGGGACAATGAAGTCAACCTGTTACTACAAATTGTACTGTAACATACCTTTTGTAATGTATTATACACTATTCGTCAAAAAATTACTTGAATAAATAATGTTATTATTATATACTCACTTCACAAAAGTAAGTTAATGATTATTAATATACATAATATCAGCACATACTAATTTCGCAGTGCAAAACGGCTATTTTTTAAAAATAGAGTTACGTTGTAACTTTTACATAGATTGCTTTTTATACAACAGATGGATATGGACATTCATTTTCAGGAGGATTATACATATGAACAAAGGTTTAAGAATTTCGGGGTATATTGCGTTGGTTGTGCTTGCAGGTGTGTTCGTAATGGCAGGGTTTAACAAGGTTAGTGGAGCAGAGATGATGATACAGACTTTCGAAGGGTTCTCCTATCCTACATGGACGATGTATCTCATTGGTGCAGTGGAGCTGCTCAGTGCGGTGGGATTGTTGATTCCGCGTACTCGTCTTCTGGCTTCAGGAGTACTGACGTTCATTCTGATTGGGGCTGTGGGAAGTCATCTGATTTATGGACAATATACGGCTGTTCCTTTCCCGGCGGTGTTATTGGTTGCTAACATTGTCGTTCTGATTATGGGCATGCGTAAACTGGAAGCAGAAGAATTGGATATGGATCTCGTGCAGGTCTAAGGGCAGAACTCTGTGGAGTGCAGATATTGAAAAAGATGACCATTGTGATGTAGCGATAGTCATCTTTTTTTCGTCTTTTAAGTTGCCGGGGGGTACCCTGTATAAGGATTGCTTAAAGATTAAAGGCTTCGTTGACCACGTGCGACGATCCGCAGTGTATGCTTAGTATCCGATTGCTGAATCCAGGTGTCACACACCTGACGAACCCACTCCGGGTTGGTTTTGCCAGCGTCATTCAGCCAGTTGCTGACAGAGTCCTGCACATATTTATGAGCATCGGATTTCACATGATCGAGCAGGGGGAGAGCCATGGCTGGATTTTCTTTTAACTGCTGAATATGCTTGGCCCACACACCGTGCGGTCTTGTTGATTCTATGGCAAACCGGCGGATCAGCGGGTCAGGATCTATCGTCCATTCCACCAGAAGCGCTACAGCGTCTAATAGCTCAGCAGTAATTGGCTCACGAACAGCCATCCAGGCGATCTCTCTTACACCAAAGTGATGATCTGCTGCGAAAGGTCTGATCCGATTCAACTTTTCATTCAGATTCAAGCGGGAATCCAATCCGATGATATAGGCTGCCCAGCAGCGTACACTATCTGATCTATGATCTGCAAGGAATCGGAAATGATGCATTCGCTCATTGTCTCCCAGGCGCTCCAGAAGTGCGAGCCACTGATTGGCGATAGCGGGGATGATTTTCATAATTCGCTGTTCATTCATCTGTGTTAACTGCTCCGTAATCTCGCGGGTTTCGGCATCCATTCGCAGTTCCTGGGCGACCTGCTGAAAAAGGAGAATGTGGTCCACAGCGAGCCATTCCGTCAGATTCACCGATTCGATATGTCCGGCTTGAAGCAGGCTGTGTATCTGATCCGGAATGTCAGCTGCTTTGCGTGCGCCTTTGCGTAGAAGAACGTCCTCGGATATATCTAGGTCTGTCTTTGCATCCATTACCGTACTCCTCCTTGTTTATCAGCATTTTGCATAATTCTTTGGGATTGTGAAAAATGCTGATATTATGTAGATTCATTCATCTACACGATACAATTAGCAGCAGAAACAAGATGTAATGCACCTTACAACTGACCGTTTAACCTGTTTGATACGAACATTTCATCGTGATGCAGGGATAATGACTTGAATCCAGTGCGAATGCGTCCGGTTCTCGTAAGCACTTGCAAAGCAGCACTAACGGATTCTCGTGTTGCTCCAGCCATCCAGGCAATCTCCTGATGGGTGAGCGCAAGATTGATTCGACAATACTCTTCCTCTTCCAACCATCCGATCTGATTGGCCAGTCGAACGAGATTATGCATAATTTTGTCATGCAGGTTGCCGAGTGCCAGCTTCTGTGTCAACTCACTCATTCCCATGATTCGCTCACTCAGCACTCTCATCAGATTCATCATAAACTGGGGATGTTCAATCAGAAACTGTTCAAAACGCTGCCTGTCCATCAGACAAATGTCGCATTCTTCCATGGTATCGATATAAACGGTACGTGTGCCGAGTGAAATGCCGTTCATTTCTCCAAACACATTCCCTTCTCCCAAAATATCAAATGTAAACTGTTTTCCCTCTTCATTTAACGTATACAGACGGACTCTTCCCTTTTTGACAAAATAGAAGCCTTCTGCAAATGTATCGGGTGTCTGGATGATTGTATTCTTCGGCATGGTTGTAATGGACGTCATGCTGTCCATTTCCGCTAGGTCTGCTTCTGACAGGCAGGACATGAGGTTAAATTGTGACAAATACCGGATTTTATCCATAGAACTCCTTTCCATTATTAACGTATGAATATAAAAAAAAGAAGAACCCACAGTGATCAAAGGGTTCTCTTGCAGTAGGACTTCCTTCGTTCGGAAGATCTCCTGATTATAGATAATCAAAAAAGTCACTCGAAAGACGTTTTTCTTATAGCAATTTTTTTAATTGGGAGACGCGTCCTTGGCTGATGCCAAGCTTTTCCGCAATTTGCTGTTGAGCCAAACCGGGATTCTGTTCAACAATTTCCTTCATCTGTTGCAACATTCGTGCCGTTTTCGGCCGCAGGTCCGGGTACTCTTGGTTGGCAGCTGTAGCCCCTTCTTCCAATACGGGAGACGAGACTGTGGCGGATTCAGTAGCAGGACGCTCCACGGGTGCAGGAGCCTGTTTGTTCTGAGGAACGAACCATTCGGGAGTGTCATCCGGGTGTTTTAATTGAATTGCACAAGTCCGGCAGATGAATTGCTCTTTGAAATACATTTCCGTATCCACATCACCGCAAAACACACACAACGTTGATTTGTACTTTCTCAAAATCAACTCTTTCCCTTCAATGAAAAACTCAAGCGGATCGCCGATATGGATTTCCATCGTATCCCGCATTTCTTTGGGAAGGACAATTCGTCCAAGGCGGTCCAGAGATCTCTTCATTCCGGTTCTTTTCATCGCATCTCCCCCGCAATATTCTCAATTAAAACCTGTCCTTATTGTAAGGAAGAAAGGGCTTTAATACAACAATAATATTTCAAAAAAAAGGGATCTTTCCAGCTATTATGGGAAAATAAGTTTAGAAAGTATAGGTGCAACTGCTAAAGTGAACAACGCAGCCAGTACCATGGAGATGCTGGAGATCGTTCCTGTCAGCGAACTGAGCTCAAATGCCTTGGATGTGCCTGTTCCGTGGGCACCGGTTCCAAACAGCGTTCCACGTGCGATCTCGCCATCAATACGCAGCATTTTCACAATGGACGGCCCCATAATTGCCCCCAGCAGACCAGTCATGATGACAAAAACCGCTGTAATAGCCGGAATGCCGCCAATCGTAGCCGATACGTTCATCGCAATGGGAGTCGTAATCGATCTCGGGATCAGACTATGAATGAGTCCGGAATCCAGACGCAGCCATTTGGCGAGCAGGGCAGAAGAGAGGACCGCCACCACAGAGCCTGTCATAACACTGAAGACGATCTCGGAAATATGTTTTTTGAGTACATGGAAAAACGTATAAAGCGGTATGGCAAAAGCCACCGTAGCCGGTTGAAGCAGAAGACTTAGCCATTTGCCGCCACTGCTGTAGGCTGCGTAATCCGTACCTGTTGCAAGCAGCACGCCAACGACAAGTAGCGGCGTAATCAGCAGCGGAGAGAGATAAACTTTGGGCAGATTACGATACATGCGTTTGGCGACCCAATATATACCGACGGTTAACAAGAGACAGAGAAATCCAATCATCCGGTGTGACGCTCCTTTCGTTTGGCGATTCGGGTGGCTACAAGTCCCGTGCAGGCCATGACCAAAAATGTGCTAAGCAGAACAATAAACAGAATTTGCAGTCCGTCTTGCTCCAACATGGGCATGTAGTTCATAATACCGACGGCTGAGGGGATAAAAAACAGCAGTAGCTCACCGAGCAGCCAGGCAGCTCCAATTTCAATCCAACGCAGCTTCACGACCCCGGTCTGAAGCAAAATGAACAGCACGACCATGCCAAGTATGGAACCGGGTATAGGTAGATGGAGAGCACGGGCCAACTGGTCCATGAGCAGTGAAAAGGCCATTAAGAGTGCAACTTGCAAAATGCCAAGGCCCCATTTCTTCACTTTAATCCCTCCTTGTATAATTAACGTGATGATTTTGAAATGTTTATGAAAATGAATGGAAACATTGTTTGGTATCACAAATTTTACATCGCATTCTTTCATGAGTAAAATGCATATTAAGAATGTTTACCATTCCATTTATCTATGAAGGATGGGGATCAGACGATGGATATCCGCCATTTGCAATATTTTCTGGAAGTTGCCCGGCAGCAAAGCTTCACCAAAGCAGCCGAAGTGTTGTTCATTACACAACCGACGATTAGCAAAACGGTCAAAAGCCTTGAAGATGAATTGGGCGTAACTCTGTTGGATCGTTATGGCAAGAAGGTTGCGCTGACGGATGCGGGGCATGTCTTTTTCCGACAGGCGCTGGAGATTGAAAAATCATTTCGCAGTCTGTCGTCCGAGCTGGACGATCTGATGAACCTGAAGAAGGGACATCTTCGAATTGGTCTGCCACCGATGGTGGGGTCCAGCTTTTTTCCAATGATTATCGGTGAATTCCATAAAGCTTACCCTCAGGTAACCATTCAGCTATTTGAGGATGGTGCCAAAAAAGTGGAGGCTGATGTCATCAGCGGTGCACTGGATATTGGTGTTGCTGTACTGCCAACAGTGGATGAACTGGTGGATCATTTTGTTTTTGTGAAAGAGAAGCTGAATCTGCTCGTACACCCTTCGCACCCGCTTGCGGGTAAAGAGTCGGTCGCTCTGCGCGAACTGGAGCATGATGCATTTGTGCTGTTTCGGGAAGATTTTGCACTGCATGACCGGATTATTGCAGCCTGCCAGCATGTAGGATTTCAACCCCGGGTAGTGTATGAGAGCTCGCAGTGGGATCTGCTCAGTGCGATGGTAGCGGCTAATTTGGGCGTGGCGTTGCTGCCAGAGACAATCTGCCGTGAGGTGGATCATATGCGTGTACGCATTATACCCGTGATGGAGCCCGTAATTCCGTGGCAGCTTGGCATGATCTGGCGGAGGGATCGATACTTATCCTTCGCAACCCGCGAGTGGATCAGTTTTACACAGTCCATGCTGAGTGAATAGGAATTCCGATCTTAACTCCAACTTAAAGCTTTGGAATCTATAGTAAAAAGACCCTCAACACGTGTTGAGGGTCTTTTTACTGTCTATTTATAGAACTTGTAATATTAATGCTCCTATATATGAACACTAAAGTAGGGTGCTGTGTACAAGCTAATGCTGTTCCTGAAGTTCGGGTTGTGTTTTCTTCAAATATGCACGCCAAGTAATACACCACTGTTTCGGATCGTCCAAAGATGATTCATCATTGCGGTGCACCGTGCTGCTGTGCGGAGCCGATTTGACGATATCTGGCTGAGTATAGGCTTCATTCGAGATATGCTCCAGCGCATGGATATATTCGTCGAGATCCTCCTTGGAATAGGATTCCGTTGGCTCCAGTGTGAACGGCTGCGGAACAATATATGGATGATGAGAGGTCCAGTAATGCAAGCCAAAATCACACATTCTTCGCGTAATATCCTCCGTCGTCACTCCAGTCTCATCCGTGAGCTGTTTCCAGCTGTAGCGGACCTGTTCCAAACGACGTCCTTGAACATACGGGGCACTCGCTCCACGTATTTGAACAATTTTATGATATAGATAGTTGTTATTCAGCACCGCTACCTGGGCAACATCCTTCAGACCATCCGGTCCGAGGCTCATAATCCAGGCGTAGGAGCGGAGGACGGTTTGGGCTACACCGTGAAAACTGCGCACCTTTCCGATGCTGACTTCAGTTTGATTTCTCAGGATATAACGTCCGCCTTCTTCTTTATCCACCAGTGGTCCAGGCAAGAAACTCTTCAGGGCGTCTGTCACCCCGAGAGCGCCCGTTGCAGGACCGCCACACATATGGGGCGCAGCAAAGGTTTTGTGGAGATTGAAGAAGCACATATCAAAACCCGCTTCCTTTGCTCGTGTTATCCCGAGCAGGCCATTGGCGTTAGCCTGATCATAGTAGCAAACACCACCAGCTGCGTGCACCACATCCGTAAACTCGCGGATACGATGGTTATAGATGCCTGTGTCCTCTGGATTAGCCACGACGAATCCGGCTGTCCGTTCGGAGACAACGTTCTTCAGCTTCTCAAGGTCCGGGAATCCGTCTTCGTCTGGATGTAGCGTAATAATCTTATATCCCTTGACGGCAGCTGTAGCGGCCTGGGAAGGATGAGAGAAGATGGTTGTAATGATCTCATCACGCTGCTCCCCTTCACCACGCGAATCATGATAGGCGCGGACGATGGAGGCCATAGCCAGAAGTGCCTGGGTTCCGCTGCTCGGCTGAAAGGAGAATGCATCCATACCGGAAATCTCTCGCATTGCCAGATCGAGATTATGGAATATTTCGAGAATACCCTGAACAGAATCCACATTCTGCAGCGGATGAAGCTCAGTCATACGTGGATTGCGGATAAGCATTTCGTTAATCCGGGGAATATATTTCATCGTGCAGGTTCCCTGGCCAATTTCCACATTCATATCCGATCCCAGCGTTTCCTGGGATAATCTCAAATAATGCCGCAGTACCTTGGCCTGACCGATTTCCGGCAAAGCTGGCGTATTGCGCCGCCACATGGACGCCGGTATGCTGTCTTCCGCGCTACCTACTTCAGTGGCTACAGCTGCTTCCGTCCCCGGCGGGATGACGCCCCGCTCTCCTTGCCGATGAAGTTCAAAGATAACGGGCTCATCCCATTTCGCTTGGTGAAACTTACGAACCTTATGGTCTCTGCGAATCCGTTTCATGGCGTTCAGTCCTCCTCTATATGATCACTATGATGTGCTGACAATGGAACGAAGAGCATCGACAAGTCGGTCCAAATCCGCCTGGGTATGCGTTTCCGTGACGCAGTAGAGCGCACATTGACCCCACGCAGGGTAGGATGAAGATAAATCCTTGCCTCCAAAAATCCCTGTCTCCATTAATCTCTGGTTGATCTCGTCAACGGTTAGACCTGTATCATTAAAATCAACAACAAACTCTTTGAAAAAGGTGCCATTTTCGAAGCGAAGAGACACACCTGGAATTCGTGATATCTGTTTCGCAGCGTAATGCGATTTCTGAATAATGGTGCTGCCAACCTCCTGCATTCCAACGGGACCGAGGAGGGCTAGATATACACCTGCCGTAATACCCCATAAAGCGGTCTGGGTTCCTACCGATTCCTTGCCTTTCTCCCGAAGAGCGAATGAGGTACGTTCATAGGCAACATCCCCGAAGCCATATTCGCCTTCCACCTCAGTTGGCACGATGCCAAATAGTCGCGAAGGGTATTCCATTACGTATTTTTCCTCATCACGTGTTGCGATAAAGCCAGCCTGCCCACCGCCAAAGTTCATATGCATACCCAGCGGCTGCAAATCTCCGCAAATGATATCCGCCCCGTAGCGGCCCGGAGGCTCCAGAACGCCAAGTGAAATGGGATCAACACCTACAATAGAAACCGCATTTATTTTATGAGCCAGCTCAGCAATCTCAGCTCCCTGATCCTCAATGATTCCAAGGTAACCGGGATTTTCAAAATATATCGCTGCCGTATCGTCACTTAGTTTGCTACGCAGATCATTCAGATCCATTCGTCCTGTCACCTGATCGATGTCAACATACTGGATATCCATGACCGGAGTGCAGTAATTTCGAATAATTGCTGCCTTATCGGGATCTACAGAACGAGGGAGCAGCACGATTTTGCGCCCTGTAATACGTCCCGCCATGCGGATCGCGGTGGAAGTCGCCTGAGCCCAGTCGAAGGTTGGAACGTTTACGACATCCATATCCACGAGTTCGGCAAGCAGGCTCTGATATTCGAACAGGGCCTGGAACCGACCATGGTCCTCGTAAGGTTCTCCAGCATAGGCTGTCACGAATTCAGAACGCTGATTGATCTCGTCGCATACAGCCGGGATGAAATGCTGCCAGCATCCTGCGCCCAGAAAATTAAGATAATCAGCACCGTGCTTGTTCTTCGCTAGTAGTCCATCAATATGTCGGCGCAGTTCATACTCGTTCATGGCTGGCGGAAGGTCCATCTCCCGCTGTAGCTTCAGGCTGTCAGGAATCGCGTCATGGAGCTGCTCCATAGACGTTAAACCAATTTCTTTTAGCATCGCGTCCCGGACCTCCGGCACGGTATTTGGAATATAGGGATGGGCATATGTTTTGTTGTGAGCCACAATTAACGCCTCCGTTCATATGTTGAGAAAATATTCTTTCTTACCCGCCCTAAGCGATTCCGCCTCCGTCAACAACGAGCACACTACCCGTTACCCATGAGGACAAATCACTCGCCAGGAATAATACGGCATTCGCGATATCACGCGGTGTGCCTAGACGCTCCAGTGGTCTGCCTCCTGCAGAGGCAACCAGAAATGCGGACTCATCTTGCTGCAGCTGCTTCGCTTCGTCACGCAGGAGCGGTGTATCCGTATCTCCTGGTGATACACAGTTGACTCGAATGTTCGCCGTACCATGGTCGATAGCCATAGCACGCGTCAAATTGACAACGCCTGCCTTTGCTGCGCAATAAGCTGCTGCGCGGTCTCCACCTTTCAGTCCCCAACCTGAGCCTGTGTTAATAATGCTGCCGCCACCGCTTTGCTCCATAATGGGAATGACATATTTAGAGAGCAGGAAGACGCCTTTGAGTGAAACATCTAATACAAGATCCCAGTCTCTTTCATCCAACTCGGTAACCGTTTTGCGGCGGATAACCCCTGCATTATTGAACAGGACATGAATTCCTCCAAGAACTGATTTGATCTCTGAGGCTGTACGTTCGCAGTCTGCAGCAGAGGTCACGTTGCAGCAGTAAAAGCTGGCCTGACCTCCCTGTTCACGGATACTGGCGACGGCCTCGTTACCCGCCGCCTCATTAATATCAATCAAGACAGCATGTGCCCCGAAGCTCGCCAGAAGCTCGGCGGTGGCCAGCCCAATGCCTGATGCTCCGCCCGTAATGACGGCTACTTTGCCTGATAAATTCAAAACATCCTGTGTATTAAGCATGTTGATCTTCCTCCATTTCATATTGCATCGCTTCTGTACCCATTCGGTGGCTAAGCCTTGCAGGAGAGCTATCCTCCGCCATATACGCCTGAAGCAAGATGCGGAACTGGAACGCTTCCGGCGTAACCGTATTCTCTGGGGACTGTGCTGGGCCGCAGCTGTTGCTTCCCAGTCCATTCTGTCTGTAATCCAGATTCAGTGTGATGAAATCACGAGGTGCCAAATCGCTCATATGCTGCGCCTTCTCCAGATCACTGTCGGTGTAACGTCTGGCGCTGAAATCAAGCGTTGGGGCTCCTGCTGCCAGGAGACCGATTCCTGCTCCATCGACTATCGACATCCACCTTACATCTGTCCGATTTCCGTTCTCCTGAGGATAAATATATGACGTGAATAATCCATCTACACTGGTCTGATATACGCCAAAGCGTCCAGCCTCCCGGCTATCCGAATAGCTCTCACCCGGTCCACGGCCATACCATTTCACCCGGTCTATATCACCGGGAACTTCCATTTGAAGACCGATTTTCGGGAGCATAGCGGGTGGTGTTCCTTTCGGCATTCCCTTCACATCTATAATGATTAGTCCACTTGCAGTAACTGTATAGGACGTTTCACAGCGGAAGCCCCAATCGTAGACAGGGGGTGCTATACGTGAAGTCCAAGTCATACGCACAGACGTTTCATCCAATCGATCCCAGCGGAAATCGTCTATCCGCTCGGTCAGTCGATCGAGGTGTGCCTTTCGCCAATCCGGGAGCACATACATATCGTTATCAATCGGAGCGCGCCAGAAATTCAGACGTGGTCCCTGTTGAATGAGTTCCTTTCCGTTCAGGCGAAGGGACGTAAACCCTGCACGTAGACGATTAAAAGAAATGCGGAAACTGTCATTCGCAAGGACTAGCTGGCGTCCTTCTTCGGTGACTGACAATTTCTGCTCTGCAGGCAGTTGCGATGGGGAAGAGACAGCCGAGCTTGAATGACTTGGCAGTGCAAACTGTGCCCAGGCTACCTCATGCCCTTGCGCCGCCCAAGCACAGTCAGCTGCCAGCGTGAAGCCGACATTCAGCCACATCTCTGTAGCAAAGACGAGAAGGGCCGACTGCTGATCTATCAAATTTGGAATGAACAAGTCTGCGCTATCACTTGGGCCAACCTGTGGAAGTATGAGTACACCGCTGTTAACCGTTCGTCCATCAGCCGTGACACTGTAGTGGACCTGCAGATGATCCAGTGTTACGAAATCATACCGATTCGTTACGCGAATCTTTCCTGCGTCTATCATTTCTACCTTCACAGGCTCGATAATTTTCTTATATTCAATGAGCCCCGGAGAGGGGGTGCGGTCTGGACGAACCAGCCCATCAATAACAAAATTACTGTTATTCGGTACATCACCGTAATCGCCGCCGTAAGCATAATCAGCCTTGCCATCGATTGTTGTTCTGCTAAGCCCATGGTCGATCCATTCCCAGACAAATCCGCCTTGAAGGCGCCGATAAGCATCAAAGGTGTCAAAATACGTTCGTAACCCTCCGGGTCCATTGCCCATCGCATGGGCAAACTCACATAGGATATGCGGCTTCGGATGATCGGTCAGTTGGCCGAAGCCTTCCATTTTCTCCACAGAAGAATACATCGTGCTCACCACATCACATACTTCCGCTTCACGGTCTTCTTCATAATGAATAAGTCGTGTGGAATCATTGGCTTTGCACCACTCAGACATCGCGCGGAAATTGCAGCCGAAGCCCGATTCATTGCCAAGCGACCAGAAAATCACGGAAGGGTGATTTTTGTCGCGCTCCACCATACGGCGGATGCGGTCAACATAGGCATCCTTCCAAGCCGGGTCGTCGCTAAGGCGTGAAATATTGCCGAGTGGCTCGAAGCCGTGCGTTTCCAGGTCCGTCTCTTCCATAACGTATAGCCCATACTCATCACATAGATCATAGAACCGCGGGTCATTCGGATAATGTGCCGTCCGCACCGCATTGATATTGTGCTGCTTCATCATTTGGATATCTTCGCGCATGGTGGATACCGTAACGGTTCGTCCCGTATCTGGATGATGATCATGTCGGTTCACACCTTTGAGAAGGAGCGCTACGCCATTCACCAAGAACTGCCCATCCCTGACCTCCACGCGGCGGAACCCGACACGTTGGGCAACAGTTTCTATAACCTGATTGTTCGAATCGACTAATGAAATGATCAGATGATATAAATAAGGAGATTCGGCATTCCATAAGGAAGGCTTCGCCACCGGCAGATTGAACTCAACGCTTGAAGAATGGCTTAGATTCTTCTCAGCAGACAGGATCTGCGTTCCAACTTTATTCAGCAGTTGCAACTGTACCTTGCCCTGAACTTCTTCTCCATTAAGGTCTAAGCGAACGGACAGTACGGCATTTGTAAACTCGGTATCTAGCTCGGTTATAACTCGATAATCTGTAATGCGTAACGCTGAAGGCTCGGAGACCAGATAGACATCGCGGAAAATGCCACTCATCCACCACATATCCTGGTCCTCCAAATAACTACCGTCGGACCACTGGTAAACCCGGACTGCCAAACGGTTAACTCCTGTCTGCAGGTGAGGGGTCAGATCAAATTCTGATGTCAGACGGCTGCCTTGGCTGTACCCGACAAACGAACCATTCAGCCATACATGAAATGCGCTATCTACACCGTCGAACTTAAGTGAAATAACTCTTCCGTCCCAATGGTCTGGCAGCGTGAATTCCCTTACGTAGCTACCCGTTGGATTATCATTAGGTACATGAGGAGGATCGACAGGGAATGGATAGTACAGGTCCGTGTAATGCGGATTTCCGTAGCCTTGCAACTGCCAGTGGCCAGGGACAGGGATATCATCCCAACCTGAGGTGTCGTATTCATTTTGATGAAAATCCGGGGGTGCCAGCTCTGGCCCCTCAGCAAATTGGAATTTCCAAATGCCATTCAACGATTTGAACCACGGAGAGCTTCCTCTGTCATAGCTCAGAGCACTTTCTGCATTAGAATGAGGAATAAAATAGGAGCGACTCTTCGCACGGTTTCTCTCCAGCACGCTGAGGTTATCCCAGTCGCGCTCAATGTTTATAACATTCATGATCGTCATCCCCTTCATCTATCTATGTGTCCTATCCTTTAATACCTGTCGTGGCAATTCCGCCGACAATGTAACGCTGGGCGAAGAAGAAAATGGCAAGCGGAGGAATCGAAATTAAGCAGGTGATGGCCATAATGGACTGCATATCAACACCGTACATGCCCTTGAATTGAGATAGGCCAAGCGTTAACGTATATTTCGTCTGATCATTCAGGAAAATGAGCGGTCCCAGATAGTCATTCCAACAACTCATGAACTGGAATACGGAGACCAGAATCAGTGAAGGTCCCATTAGCGGCACGATGATTCGAAGCAGAATCGTCATTTTACTAGCGCCGTCAATCGTCGCTGCTTCATCCAGCTCCCGGGGCAGGGTCATAATGAACTGCCGTAACAAAAAGATATAATAGGCAGAGCCGAACCACGACGGAATAATCAGCGGTTTGAGTGTGTTGATCCAACCCAAATAGTTGAACTCCATATACTGCGGAATCATCGTTACTTCCCACGGGATCATCATAGTCGCCAGGACGACAAGAAACAGGAAATCACGCCCTTTGAACTGGAATCTGGCGAAGCCGTAAGCGACGAGTGTGCAGGATATCAGCTGACCTATGGTGGATAAAACCGTAACGAGCAGTGTATTTTTCAAAAATAGATTAAAGGGCTGGATGTTCCATGCTTCTGCGAAGTTACTGAATTTCCATTCGGACGGAATCCATTTGGGAGGAAACAGATAAAGCTCCTGCGGTGATTTCAGCGCCGTGGTCACCGCCCAGAAGAGTGGCGCGATGAACAGCAGTGAGAACAAAATCAGCAACGCGTAAGCAAATACTTTTTTCATCAGGACCGCCCCCTTTTACTGGCTTTAAGCTTCTTCTGCGGGTTCTTTTTCATTTCACCTTCATAGAACACCCAGGCTTCCGAAGATTTGAATACCAGAAACGTCAAGGTAAGCACAATCAGGAACATAAACCAGGCGTTGGCGGCAGAGTAACCCATCTTGAAATATTTGAAAGCGTTCTCATACATATACATCGCATAGAAATAGGTTGATTTCATTGGCCCGCCTCCCGTGAGTAGAAGAGCCAGGGTTAGCTGCTGGAATGCTGCAATAATCGATGTGATGAGATTGAACAGAATGGTTGGCGTAATCATCGGAATGGTTACACTCAAGAACTTTCGGATTTTACCTGCTCCGTCGATTGAAGCCGATTCGTACAGGTCCTTAGGGATGCCTTTAAGTCCAGCTAGGAAAATAAGCATCATGGATCCTTGTCCCCAGAGACTGGCGACGACCATCGCAACGAGTGACCAGTTTGTATCATTCAGCCAATCGGGCCCCTGAATGCCAAGGACAGATAAGAAATAGTTGAGGATTCCATAGTCTCCGCTGTATACCCAGGACCAGATCATAGCAAGCGCCACACCTGAGATTACAGAGGGGAGATAAAATGCCGTACGAAAAATGGCGCTTCCTCTAACCCTTTGATTTAGCAGCATGGCAAGTCCAAGTGCAACTACAATATTGAGCGGGACGAATAGGGCTGCAAATTTCAGTGTTACAAATAAAGATTTCCAAAAAAGGGGATCATTCGAAAACATCTCTACGTAGTTGTCTATCCCGATAAAAGTTACTTTACCGACGATTGGCCAATCAAAAAATGAAATGACCAGTGAAAATAGCAGAGGTCCTAAAGTGAAGAAAACAAATCCAAATATCCATGGGAAGATAAAGAGGTAGGGGGCAAGCCCACCCCATTTTCGTTTTTTTAAGGCCTTAAGGGTAGCTGTCGGTTCCGATGTATTCTGCAGGTAGGTCTGAGCCATCTCCCAACCTTCTTTCTACAAGTGTTATTTCAAATATCGCTCGCTGTCCTTAACCGCCTGATTCAGCGCTTCTTGGGCATTGCTACCGTGCATGACGGCTTCCACCGCAGCCGACAGCTGTCGGTTCACTTCATTCCACTTCGGATTGAGTAGAAATGCAGGTGTGTTGTCCGAGCGCTCAAGCATCGTGTAATAAGGTTTGTAGAGTGGGTCCTGATCCTTCTTGAGCTCATTTACAACACTTTGTCGTACCGGCAGGTCAGCAACGCGCATTTTGATCGATTCATTAGAGACATAAAATTTAACGAATTCCCATGCCAGATCTTTGTGCTTGGAGTCTTTGGCAATAGACAGCGCAGATTCGGCCAATACACCTTTAACCGGTTTGCCTGGGAAAGCTGGAATTTCGACCGTACCTACATCAATTCCCGCTTGTTTGAAAGATTCGAGTGGCCAGATTCCGCTCTCCCACATAGCAATCTTACCGCCTTTAAAAATATCATCACCGCTTTGCTGGCCTTTACCACCTGTGAGCACGGCGGTGCCGTTCTTCACCATATCACCAAACATTTGGATAGCTTCAGCAGTTTCCTTACTGTTCATGTAGCCTTCAATGGTTTTACCATCCGGGGAAATAAAGGAGCCACCGTTGCTCCAGACGAAGCCCTGCAAGTCATACGTATCATTCTCGGCACGGGCACCAAAGCCGTACTGCTTCTTGGAATTGTCCGTCAACTTCTTCGCGATATCCTGAAATTCACTCCATTCCCATCCGTCTTTGGGATAAGGGACACCAGCAGCATCAAAGAGCTTCTTGTTATAGTAGACGACACGAGTCGTGAAGCCTGCCGGAATGCCGTACAGCTTATCGTCAATTTTTCCGTAGTTGAACAATCCTTTGTAAAAATCATCTATCTTCAGGTCTTTGTCCTTTTCTGCGAAGTTATCCAGGGGTTCAAGAGATTGATGGTAGGTAGGGAAGTCCCACATATACATGACGTCTGGCGGGTTACCGGCTCCAAATCCTGCGGCAAGCTTCTGGTCAAATCCGTCCGCATAGGCCTCAACCTGCACCTTTGTGCCGGGATGTTCCGCTTCAAACTTTTTGGCTATATCCTGCTCAATCTTGAGCGCGTCCCCCGTATCCCAGGTTGCAAAACGAAGCGTCTTCGTCTGATCCGAACCGCCGTTCTCCGGATTGGCTGTTCCAGCGTTACCGCTGCATGCAGACAGCATAGATACCATCAGCGTCGTTGTAAGGACAATGAGTAAAGTTCTCTTTTTCATATTGTCAGCTCCCCTGTCAATGAGGTTTATAATAATTGAACCGCTTTCATCGTAACTCGAATGAAAGCGGTTCAAAACGTGTATCTATTTGAATGTTGTTGTGATTTTGTTCGATTTATTGAAGCAGGTGTCAATCTGTTCGGGACTCGTCGTCTTTTTGTTGGGCACGGTAATGGCTCGGTGTCTGACCCGTACAGCGTTTGAACCATTTGCTAAAATATTTGCTATCTCCAAGTCCTGTCCGCTCCGCAATTTCCTGCATGGTTAGATGTGTATCCCGCAGTAAACCATAAGCAAGGCGCAATTTACGTTTATATTGGAAGGCAATGAAGCTATCACCGACAGCCTTCTTAAACAGAATGGAGAAATGACTGCGGCTGAGCCCAACCTCTTCCGCCAGTTCGCTGGCTGACCAATCTGCTGCGGGATTAGCATATAGTAGATTCACGGCTTTCCAGATCGGATCTGGCCAATGATTTACGGATATCCCATACAGCCTCTCTAGCTCAGCTTCTTTATGAAGGTTCTGGAACGCCTGCTTCAGATCATCACTGTGGAGCAACGATTCTTTGCGAGTCCATTTCAGCTGACTGAATTTGCTCTTGCTCTCTACCAAAAGGCTGTCTGCAGACCCTCGCAGCGAATCAGGAACGATCCAATAACAGTATTCTTCTCCATATGGAATGATCGTACCCTCGCACATACTACGGTCATTCTTCTCAGCACCCTGTAGTAGACCGGTCCAAGAGGCTCCGCATTCTATTGTTCGAATCAGATATATCAACAGCGGCTCACCATTAAAATGCCATAGACCGCCATGCAGCTTCTCCAGCTCCTCTGGAAATTTACAGCTATGCCCGTTCAGCCATGCAAAGAGCAGCGTTTCCATGCGTTCTTGATCCTTTGGAGAGGGCGGAGGGGAGACCGACAGCTCCTGCTGGAACTTATTTAACATTTCTTCAAGTTCTTCGTCCTCAAAAGCGGTCTTCAAGAGATATCCGGATGCCCCAAGTTGAATCCCCTGTTGTGCGTATTCAAAATCCCGGTGGCAGCTGAGCAGAATTATTTTGGTTTTTGCCGACATCTCCTTTATCTTGCGAGACAGCTCAATCCCATCCATCTCAGGCATTACAATATCTGTAATGACAATTTCAGGCCTATGCTCCAGAAAGGCTTCCCAGGCTTTTTGTCCATTGGGTGCGTCAGCTACAACTTCCATTCCGAATTTCTCCCAAGGTACGGTCGAGCGTAGACCTTTCCGTACAATGCTCTCATCATCTGCAATCAGCACCTTAATTCTCTTTGCTGTATCCATCCGGACGCTCCTCCTCTTTGGGCCAATGAATGACAATCGCTGTGCCCTCACCCTTAGTCGAATGTACCGTAAGCCCGTACTGTGGGCCGAAATGCAGTTTGAACTTCTGGTCTGCGTTCTGTACGCCTAATCCTCCGCGTCCACGCCGTTTCGGGTCTGGCAAAAGCAGACGCTCCCGTTTTTCTTCCGTCATACCCGCTCCATCATCCCTGAGAGTCAGCAGAAGCTCATCCTTTTCTACGATGACATCCAGCTCGATTTTACCTATCCCGTCCGTGAAGCCATGGAAAAAAATATTTTCAAACAGAGGCTGCAGCGTCATACGCGGGATCAGATATTGCTTCAGCGAGTCTTCACAACTTAGCTCATAGCTGAAAACATTTCCGTACCTGATCTCCTGAATTTTCAGGAAATGCTCAATCATGCGTAGTTCTCTGCCCAACGTGATCAGTTCCTGCGATATATCCAGATTTCCTTCCAGCACCATCGTTAAGTGATATAACATCTGACGAATATCATCAGCACCTTCCAGACGGGCCTTCCACTGAATGGAGTTCAACGTATTGAACAGCAGATGGGGGTTAATCTGATAATGGAAAGCCTTCAGCTCCGCTTCCTTCTTGAGTCGTTCGCTCTGTTCCACTTCTTGCACGAGCGATTGGACACCGCTTACCATCCGGTTAAAGCTCATATCAAGGCTGCCCAGCTCATCTCTACCTTCGATTGGCATTCGTGTATCCAGTTTACCGAAGCTGACCTTCTGCATTGAATCCTTTAGCGTACGAATACGCGCTGTAAACCTCGATGAGAACAGATAGGCGAGTCCAAAAGCAAGCAGACATGAAATAACTGCCACGACAATGGTATTCGACCGAATAATGCTCGAGGACAGGTAGAAGGCTTTGGCAGGCAATCTTGCTTCTATGGTCCACTGGTTCACGGCAAGGGTCCGGTTCCATGTAATGTCACTATCCTGCTTCGTAAAAGCTGAAGCGCTCTCATATACAAGCCTTCCGTCCGAAGCTTTAATGGTCAGATGTGACTTCGTATCTGTCTCAAATAGTTTGAACATATGAATCAGTTCCTGCGCATTCTCCTCTATGAGTATGGTACTGCCGTTTTGCGTTCCGTTGGAATTATGGATCGGAACAGCGAGACCAAGGACGGGGAGATTCGAATCGCCTGTGCTGCTCATTGCGTGATTTTGCATATAAAAGCCGAGCCAGTATATTCCTTTATAAGAAGCAGGTTTTGTTTTCCATTCTGGAATATTTTTTAGTTTCTCAACATTCAAATTGTTCTCTCCATAATAATAGCCAGAGGGTGTAATGATATAGATTCCTGCGGTTAGATCCGTCCGCAGCGATTTGAGTAGGGCTTCAAAGTCATTCTTCTCAATGATTTCACTATAGCTCACAGGGGCCTGATTCCTTAAATCTGTATGGGCGGGATCAAGTAAATACGAGTAGATCGTTTCACTCATTTGTTTCATTCGGCTTAAAGATGAACTTGTTTGTTGCTCCAACTGTGCTACGGCATTTTCTCCATATTTGCCAAACTGGGAATTAATAATTTTGGCAGATTGGTAATAGGACAACGCACCAAGAGAGAGCAGAGGAATCAGAGTGACGATGAGAAAACAGAAGAGCAGCTTGGTTCGTATACTGCGGTAGGAACCAGAGAAAATACGTTTATTAAGCTGCCTGATCCACTGGACGTTCATAAACGACTTCCCCTCTCGCTATAACTATATCTACCTGCATTCTAGCATGGACAGATAGTCTATAGAAGAATCCAATCATTTCATGGTAACGCTTTCAAATTGCTGTGTGCAATAAAATTTTTCGGGGAAAAGGGAAAAGCACCTCCCCGGAAAGCTGTTTAAAACAGCAGCCGAAGACGTGCATTATTCGTTTTAGGTTGTGTACTCGTGCCCAAGGATCAGGAACACACTTGATGTCCATGTGAATGCCCTGTCGCGTAGGCCTTCACCACTCAGCGCGTCGAAGTTCTCCGCCATACCACTCCGGCTAAGCATATTGCAGAAGCGGCGTGATACTTCCTGAGCAAGCTCCAGGTCGCCAGCTGCGGCTACGCCTTCCACGAGCAGCATGGTCGAGGGTGCCCAGATCGGTCCGCGCCAGTACCCGTCTGGTATATAGTAAGGGCTGCTTATGCTCTCGGTCGCCCAACCATTTTCCGTCAGGAAGCGATTCTCCTCCCCGAGCCCTTTCAGAAGAACATCTCTGATTGGTTCCGGCAGGCGTTTACCAAGTAGAATCGGAACGAATAACAGCAGACTGTCTCCAGCTGAAGGCTCATGTGTACCTGAACGTAAGGAGATAAATCTTCCATCTTTCCAGAAGTGGCTGATCATCTTCTCCAATGTATCATCCGCCAGCTTTCTCCATTCAGAGGATTCCTCGGTAAGTCCAAGCAACCCAGCAATTTCAGCAAGAAGCTCTGTCTGGATAATCAGAAAGGCAGCTAAATCCGGACTTTCTACGGGAATTCCATTATTAAATGCTGTACTGTTATCCCAGCCGGAATCATTACCGTGGTTATATTGGGGAATCCCGTCACCATCATCATCACGATACCGGAACCACCATTTCGTCCACTTGGACAATGGACCATACACTTCACGAAGCTGTGCCTCGCGGATATAGTCCGTACGTTTCATCATCCAGGCCAGTGTCCATCCATGAATAGGAGGTTTGTTACAGTTCCAAAGTTCATATTTATCGTTCACAAAGTCAGGAATTAAGCCACTCTCATCTTGTCGATCAAAAAAGATCATGAATTGGTCCCATGCAAGCTTTGGATCATGGCGAACAAGCGCCATCGCATTGAAGCAGTGGTCCCAGCTCCATATATTCGTCATCCAGTTCTTCGACATATACATGGCTGGACGCGTCAGGCATCCCTCCGCTGGAACAAGGCAGGACCAAGTAATGTAAGCCGCGAGCTCCCGTGCATCCTGCCAGCGATCAGGGATCGCAAGACTACTGTCAAGCCACTGGTTAAATTCAGTACGGATCGCCTCTACGTCATCATCAAAGGACTCCCAATTTGGCCGAGGCTCCCATACTGTGCGGAACTCCTCAACGGCAAACTCCGTCGTATTTGTGTCCATATCCACGGTGAACTCTGCAATCACCCGTGAGCTCTTGATCTTATCCCACGGCACTTCCATCTTCATTCTGCCCACAAGTCCAGTCAGCATAAAACGGCATTCATGAGTAAAGCTGTTCACTTCCCAGCTATTCTTATTCACTTCATATGCATAATCATAGGCTGCCGGGATAAAGGTTAACCGGATCCCGCAGCCTATTGATCGGAATCGGACGGTATGACTATCCGAAATACAGATTTCGGCAAAGATCGGCGTCACTGGTGAATTCAGCCGGACGATTTCGGGAGAAGCTTCTGCCGTGAATGGAATCGTCTGATTCTGCTGATCCAACAGTTCAATGCGGAACGCCTCACCAAATTTATCATCTCCACCCCGCACAGTTCGTAGGTAGAGGCCCTGCTGTCTATTTTTGCTTTCAGGTAGAAGAGAGACAGCAAGGAACGATTCTCTGCGGCTGAAAGGTACAAAGTTCAGGTCAAATTTCATAATGCTCCTCCTTCAACAAGGAATAATACGCTTTCATTGTAAACCGCTGCTCAAGGAACAGGAACGTCCAGGTGTCTTCACTAAAGAGGGGAATTTGTTGGCAGAGGAATACTTGAGTGATTATAGGTGTCTTTTTGTTAGAGGATTGGGGGAGGAAGTGTTAGATTATAAAAAAATAGCTGACCAACTGGAATTATTTCTGAGGTTAGATGGAATGGAAAGAGCCCATGAATCAGGCCGTATTAGACCTTTCCATGGGCTCTTGTCTTTTTTATCATTGGATTGAATAGTTAAAATATAAGTTCATTATGCATGATGAATCATTTCACTGCATTTCGATCCGGTAACTGACTCAAGTAACTGTTGGACAAGTGTAGAAGATCCAATGCTCGTTCGTACTGTTCCTTCGTAATATATTCGGAAGCGGTCGATTTCTCGTTCTCTTCTGTTGGCATGACGGATGCCGGTTCTGCGGGTTCATCCTTCAGACTGTTCGAATGCGTCTCCTGATCACGATCTGCTGAAACGAAATCCTGTCTCCCGGCATCGGCAAGAGAGTAATGCGTACCATCACCGTATCCCGTCTCAGGAACGAATAGTGAAGCATCGTTTAATACGGAACCGGAGGGCAGATAATAGCGCTCTGGCAGCAGATTATTTCCCTCACGCAGCAAATCCTGCCCAAAATACAGTTGGTTCTGGAGAGAGGCACCGGTTAACCCGGCGATCGTAGGCAGAATATCCACCTGTCCTCCGATCTGCTCCAGCTGAGCTGCCGGCGTGATGCCAGGAGCCGTTACAATCAGTGGAATATTGATCATGTCTGCGGACGTGTACTCCCGACCGTAAATTTCCTGCATCAGTGTCTCATCGGTCCGATCCAGTGAGTAGATAGGTAGACCCAGATGGTCACCGTAAACAACAAGCAAGCTATTTTCCCATAATCCGCGTTCTTTCAGTCCCTCAATAAATTGCCCCACCGCCTGATCGGCATAATGCTGGGATACAAGATAATCCCCAGGCAACGTATTATTGAACCGTTCTGGCAGCGTCAGACTGACCTTATCTTTTGGTAAATGGTAAGGGTGATGCGCTGACATGGAAATAATTTGTGCATAGAAGGGTGACCCTGTGTCCTGCATGGCCTCGAGTTTATCGAGTGTCTTGCTGTACAACACTTCATCCGATGCTGAGAAGGCGATGGAATCCTCTGTTCCGAAATATTTAATATCATAATAATGGTCGAATCCGAGCGCCCTGTATAACTGATCGCGATTCCAGAAGTGCACATCATTCGTATGGAATGTGGCTGTCTGGTAACCGTTCGCGGACATTAGTCTGGGCAGACTTGGCAGCTCCTTATTGGCATAGACTGTAGTTGCGGCTCCGTTGGGTGGTGTATAAAACGACGTATTCACCACAAACTCGGCATCCGACGTATTTCCCTGTCCCACTTGCTGATAAAAGTTGGGGAAATACAGGCTTTGTGCGGCCAGCTCATTCAGATGGGGTGTAACTTCCTGTCCGTCCACCTGCAATCCGATCAGAAAGTTCTGGAATGATTCGAGCTGGAGGACAATGACGTTGCGCCCCTTGGCTGCGCCCTGCTCCACAACAGAAGGTAATGCGGTCGTTTGTTTAATCTCGTCGATATGTTTCTGATCAATTTGATCAAGGGGCACGGGTTTATCCGGCCGATCCGCCAGGATGGTGTATGCTTCATATCCGAGAATCCCCATTTGCTCCGCTTGTGTGATCTCGCTCATGCTTGCGCGATTGGGGTATATATTGAGCATGCACAGTATCATCGACAGGATCAGAATGACAGAGGCAATTCGTCTTCTGGCGCTTCGTTCAAGCGGCACTCTGCCTGGACGTTCAGTCCCGCCGAGCTTGATTCGGCGACGAATCAATATCGCTGCGATAACCAGAATATCTGCAAAAATAAACAAATAATATGGGTCAAGCAAAGAGAACATGCTGCTCTTGACCGAAGTTACCTGATTAACCTGTGCGAGCGCGTGATAATTGACGATAACACCATAATATTTGTAATACATGATGGCTGCGAAGAAGATGCCCGATAGCACCAGATTTAGTCCGAGATACAGCCACATCCGGCGTTTGGCTGCGAACCACTCAATCAGACAGAAGCAGATCCAGATCAGCGGCAACTCTGTCAGCAGCGGTTTCCAGACGGGGATGTCATCGAAGATCACAATCCAGGCCAGAGAGCTTTTGATCATCATAATAACGGTGAACACTATAAACGGTCCGCTTAGAAACCGGGTGAGTGAATTGCGTGACAAGATATCGCCTTCCTTCCTTTCCGAAGTTTCATTTAACAAGTATTATGCTATCTTATGGCATGTCGTGTCAAAAGCACCTGACTTCTTAACCTCTCGCAGCTAGTAATTATTGGAAAAATAGAGGTGGACTCGGAGTCATTCCGTACCACCCAGACACAAAAAAGCCCCTTCCATTAAGAAAGAGGCGGGAAGGGCTGTCATTTTGAAGTGCAAATGAACCTGCCCAAAGCATGATCGCAATACATTTGAAACTTGTACATCGTGGAGCACCGTATCAGGTTTGCTCCCCGTTCATTTACTCTATGGTGAATGTCGTGACGAATGATGGTCTTGGAAACATGCTGGGCTTCTGTGCTGTCAGCCCTTCACTACTGCTGCGGTTGCGGTGAGCATGGTTATAGGCTTGGGACTGCTGCCAGTTTTTGAAATGATCTTCGGACTGCCAAAGGGTAAGTACTACATACGTATCATCCTTCAGCGGACGAAGCACACGAATACCGACAAAACCGGGTTCGTCTTCCACTTTGCGTGCACGGTTTTTGAAGCGTTCCTCGAAGTCGTTCCGTCCATCTTCTGTTACGGGTATGTTGTTCAGAACAGCGTAACCGCCGCCTGTCCAGGAGCCTGCGGCATCGAAGGCCTCATATGCCGCTACGTTGTCATCGGACTCGATGTTCATCAAACGTTCTGTCGATTCAATGGCCAAACGAACCTGTTCCTCGCTGCGCAAAGTCAGATGCGGATATGCAGCAAGTGCATCCGGAATCGGTGAAGGGACCAAATAGATATACATAGAAGCTGCCTCCTTATTTACGTACATTCTTCCTCAAGATAGCATATGGGAGGGGGCGAGTCCAATCGGTTCACATGTATCGGACAGGTGGGCTAATTCTGAGCTGAGTAGTATAGGTTTGCTACAATAGAAGATAAACAATGAATGACAAACACTGCAGTAATAATGAAAAAGGAAAGCGATATCCCGTCTAGCATAACTACGAGGATCCACGCCAGAGCAAGACTGATGGTTGTTGCATTCCAGGAGAAGGCCTTTGCTCTCGTGATACAATAAAGGTACCGCTCATCCAGTCCGTTGTGCTTTTTTGCAATCAACCTTGTGAAAAAAATAATGAGTATTGCAAATAACAAACCAGCTACAATTCCACCGATCCCGATCATCCGATTCAGTAATTCAGAACTCAATATTCTCATCTCCTTCAAAAATAAATAATTCCTCGATCTGACAGCCAAATAATTGGGCAAGCTTGTGAGCAAGCACAAGAGAAGGTTTGTACTTTCCGGATTCCAGCGATATGATGGTCTGCCTGGAGACCTTTAGTCGTTGAGACAGTTCTTCCTGTGTGATGTGCATATGTATTCGTTTGTCTCTGATTAAATTGTGCAAGTATATCCTCCCATAAGTAAAGTTCGCTTTACGTAAAGTTAACTTTACTTATGGGGCGATGGGATGTCAATCTTTCTTCATAATATTTTCCACTTCTTCAAGGTGATGCTGTGTCCAAAAGCATATTTCATGATAAAGTATAGTCACTACAAACAGAACGGGTGATCGCATGACAACCGCAATTCGAATATCAGTCAGGCCTTTGGTGGAATATGTGTACCGCAGTGGTAGCATACGTCCAGGGTTTCGCACCAATGCATCGATGCAGGAGGGAACCCGGATACACCAGCGGGTGCAGAAGGATTACACAGAAGAGGATCTGAAAGAAGTGGTTCTCGAAGTGGAGCTGCAGCATGGAGATTTGACCTACGTGGTGGAGGGACGTTGTGACGGGCTGATTCGTCTGGATGGTCAACTGACGGTGGATGAGATCAAATCCACTGCGGGAAATCTGGACGATCTGGGCGATGGGGCCCCGGTACACTGGGCTCAAGCCATGATGTATGCCTATATGTACGCGGTTCAGCATGATGAACCCCGTATGCAGGTACAGCTTACGTACGTGAACACTGTGAACAATGAAGAAAGACGTTTTCGGCGGATGCTGGAACGGCAGGAGCTTGAGCAGTTTGCAGCAGAGCTGGTCGCTGGCTATGCGCCATATGCTGAGATGATTGTGGCCTATGAAGAGAAGCGCGATATAAGCGTGCGAGAACTGCCTTTTCCTTTTCGCAAATACAGGGAGGGACAGCGCAAACTGGCAGGAGCGGTATATAAGACGATTCGCGAGGGGCAGGGACTGATGGCGAAGGCGCCAACGGGTATTGGCAAAACGATGTCGGTACTCTTTCCCACGGTCAAGGCGATTGGTGAAGGGGAAGCCAAACGATTGTTCTATCTGACCGCAAGAACAACGACGCGTGTTGCGGCAGAAGAGGCGTTTGCCCGGATGCAGGCGGAAGGGTTGAAGATGCATGTGATCAGTCTGACCGCGAAGGACAAGATCTGTTTCAAGGAAGAGGAAGCCTGTGATACGGGACAATGTGGCATGTGTGAAGGATACTATGACCGTATTAATGGAGCTGTGCTGGATATGCTGGAGCATGAGACGTTAATGACACGTCCGGTTATTGAACAGTACGCGCGCAAGCATCGGGTGTGTCCTTTTGAATTTTCACTGGATGCTGCGTATGCAGCCGATGCGGTGATCTGCGACTATAACTATATTTTCGATCCGCGCATCTCTCTCAAACGCATGTTGGAGGAGCAGAAGCGTAAGACGGTTCTACTGGTCGATGAGGCGCATAATCTGGTCGATCGGGGCCGAATGATGTTTTCGGCAGAGCTGGAGAAGGCGGTCTTTCTGGATGTCAAAAGGGAATTCCAGACGCTGGGCAATAGTGTGACCGCTGCTAAAGCCATTGCTGATCGTACGGGTGCCATCGATAAATATTTGATCACGCTTCGCAAGAATGGCGGGGAAGAGGGCAAATTGCTGCAGCAAGAGGCGCCAGAGGAGCTGATTGAACTGCTGGAGCCTTTTGTCATGGTTGCGGAGCAATGCCTTGTTGAAGGCGGTTCGGGAAATGCTGAGACGGATGAATTGCTGCTGGAAGCCTATTTCACCGCACAGAATTTCCTGCGCATTGCCAAGCTCTACGATGAACGCTTCATTACCTATGCGGAATGTGTGCGAAGTGAAGTACGAGTGAAGCTGTTCTGCCTTGATCCATCCGTGCTGCTGCGACAGACTGCCAAAGGGTTCCGTTCCACGATTCATTTCTCTGCGACATTGTCACCCCTTGGTTATTACCGGGATATGCTAGGTGCGGAGGAAGAAGATTATACTTTGCGTATTCCTTCGCCTTTCCAGCGGGAGCAGCTGGATGTAAGATTGCTGCCATTATCGATTCGCTATCGGGACCGTGAACGTTCCAGACAGCCTATTGCCAATATGCTGCGCCAGTTGGTTGCAGAGTGGCCCCATAGCAACCTGCTCGTCTTTTTCCCATCCTATCCGTATATGCGGGAAGTGCACGGGACGTATATGGAACAGCCGGGGGAGGCAGAAGTCGTAATGCAGGAGCAGGGTATGAGTGAAGAGGAACGGGAGGCGTTTCTGAACGCATTCCAGCCCCATCCTGAACGAACACGATTGGTGTTTGCTGTTATGGGTGGTGTGTTTTCCGAAGGTGTGGATCTGCCGGGTGATCGTCTGAATGGAGTTGTGGTCGTCGGGGCCGGACTTCCCCAGATTGGTCTGGAGAACAACGTACTCCGCGATTATTATAGTCGGACAGGGAGAAACGGATTCAATTATGCCTATGTTTTCCCCGGTATGAACAAGGTATTGCAGGCAGGCGGCAGGCTGATTCGTACGGAAGAGGACAAGGGCGTGTTGGTACTGGTGGATGATCGTTTCACCGAGGAGCCGTATCGCTCATTGCTGCCTGAGGAATGGCAGGACTACACACGGATTTCACCCTAATAACAATTTATAGCCAAAGAACAACCGAGAATTTTTCAGCTTTCTTTTCTGTGCATGATTGAAGCATAGGCCGAAAAGGGTATTACTTGGATAGCATACGAAGAACGAACAAGGACGATAGAGATCCGTGCCATGGTCCGCTTCGAAAGCAATCAAGGAGGTCGGTTGGGAATGAAGAGAAATCATACGATGATGCAATTTTTTGAATGGCACCTGGCCGCAGACGGAAACCACTGGAAGCGATTAGCTGAAATGGCGCCAGAGCTGAAAGCCAAAGGCTTCGACTCCGTGTGGGTGCCTCCGGTGACCAAAGCCGTATCTGCCGAGGATACCGGTTATGGCGTCTATGACCTGTACGATCTGGGTGAATTTGACCAGAAAGGCAGCGTACGCACCAAATATGGCACCAAGCAGGAACTGGTCGAGGCGATCGCCGAGTGCCAGAAGAATGGTGTTGCCGTTTATGTGGATCTGGTAATGAACCATAAGGCCGGTGCGGATGAGACGGAAGTCTTCAAGGTGATTGAGGTCGATCCCAATGATCGATTGAAGGAAATCTCCAAACCGTTCGAGATTGAGGGCTGGACGAAATTCACTTTTCCGGGCCGCGGGGATCAATATTCCTCTTTCAAATGGAACGCTGAACACTTCAACGGCACTGACTATGATGCAAAGGAAGAACGGAGCGGTGTGTTCCGCATTGCAGGGGAGAACAAGAACTGGAATCAAAATGTCGACGATGAGTTCGGCAACTATGACTACCTGATGTTCGCCAATATTGATTACAATCACCCGGATGTAAGGCAGGAAATGCTCCAATGGGGAAAATGGCTCATCGATACACTGCAATGCAGCGGTTTTCGTCTGGATGCGATCAAACACATCAACCACGAATTCATTAAGGAATTCGCTGCTGAGATGCTCCGCAAACGGGGGCAGGATTTCTACATTGTAGGTGAGTTCTGGAACTCCAATCTCGATGCATGCCGTGAATTTCTGGATACGGTGGACTATCAGATTGATCTGTTCGATGTGTCCCTGCATTATAAACTTCATGAAGCCTCTCTGGCTGGCCGGGACTTTGATCTTTCCAAGATTTTTGATGATACCCTGGTACAGACGCATCCAACACATGCCGTAACGTTTGTTGATAACCATGATTCCCAGCCGCATGAAGCGCTGGAATCCTGGGTAGGCGATTGGTTCAAGCCGAGTGCATATGCGCTGACGCTGCTGCGTCGTGACGGTTACCCAGTAGTCTTTTACGGTGATTACTACGGCATTGGGGGTCCCGAACCTGTTGAGGGCAAGAAGGACATTCTGGACATTCTGATGTCCGCCCGTTACGACAAAGCGTATGGAGAGCAGGAGGATTACTTCGACCACGCGAACACGATTGGATGGGTACGTCGTGGGGTGGAAGAAATCGAAGGCTCCGGTTGTGCAGTAGTTATCTCGAATGGTGATGATGGTGAGAAAAGGATGTTTGTTGGCGAACACCGCGCTGGCGAAGTCTGGACCGATCTGACGAACAGCTGTGAGGATAGTATTATGATTGAGAAAGATGGCTGGGCTACCTTTCATGTATGTGGCGGGGGTGTCTCCGTATGGGCGCTCCCGGATCAGGGTGAGCAGGGAGAATAAAATATACAGCACTAATCAAAGAGGGTGTCTCATTGCCGTGGAAATGGCTCCGGGATACCCTCTTTGGGTTAATTTGGTTATTAGGAAATGGTTCCCCATGTTTCGTTCTCGTTCAAAAACAGAACTACACTCCCAATTCAAATGACTCCAGCGTGCCAGCCATTCTTAGATCATGCTCTTGATTGAACTGTGCCCGTTTGTCCGCATCGGCGTATTCATCATGATAATGCATCAGCACGGTTTTCTGTCTTATTTCGGAAGGCAGCTGTTGCAGATCTTTTAGTGAGGTGTGTGATTTGATCACCAGGTCATGCATATGACATTCATGGAAAATCAGCTGTACGTTTGCGGCGGCCTGTTCTACCCTTTCCTGATCCAGCGTGCTATCCGCGCTATAGTAGAAGTAGGGCTTCGCAAGCAGGCCATTGCTGATCATGCCCGGCACGTGTTGTGTTCGAAAAGTCTCAAACGTCACGCCCCCCAGCTCAAATGTGCCTCCATCCGGTAAAGGTACGATATAGTAATAGTCGCTCATCGTACGCTCTCCATCGGTTGTATAACGCATACCTGGGGATAAAATATTCCATAACGGATCAACCAGCTCTTCGTGGATAAACAGACGTGGCTTGCGGTCGCCCACAATCTGTGAATAATATCCGAGCATCTGTACCCCGTTAATATGGTCTTCATGCAGATGGGTAATAAACACATTGTGAATATTCGTCATTGGAAACCCGTATTCTTTCAATGCTTTCGCATTCGACTCTGGAAAATCAATCACCAGATGGGTATCGCCGAATTCAGCCAGCATACTGTTGTGGTGCTGCTCTACGCTGAACATGTCTCCTGTACCGAGAAATGTAATTTTCATTGAATTCATCTCCTTCTCACAATCTTCAAATCAGTATAATTGCAATTAAAAACAGTATACCTTGTTCCAGGATATATGCCTAAATCAACCTTTTGTGATAACGCTATCATTTTATATTGAACTTTGTGGGCAAACAGTGTAGCGTAAAGATTGGGAAGTGAACCCATATGAACGTAAACTCACCTAAAGGGAGCGTGCGAGGCGAATGAAATCTTTTCTGGATGAACAATTTTTACTGCATAATGAAACGGCGATCAAGTTATATGAAGATTATGCAAAAGACATGCCGATTATTGACTATCATTGCCATCTCAGTCCACAGGAAATCTACGAGAATAAGACCTTTGGCAATATTACAGAGGCTTGGTTATACGGTGATCACTACAAATGGCGGCTGATGCGCGCAAACGGAATTGAGGAGCAATACATTACGGGAGGAGAAGGCGTAACGGATTACGATCGTTTTCTGGCGTATGCCAAAACCGTACCCATGATGATTGGTAACCCGCTGTACGCGTGGTCTCATCTGGAATTACAGCGTTATTTCGGTGTCTATGAAGTGTTGAATGAGACGAGCGCCCCCGCCATCTGGGAAAAAGTAAATGCGAAGCTGAACAGTGACGGATTCGGTGCACGTGATCTCATTACCAAATCCAATGTCACCGTGGTATGCACAACCGATGATCCATGTGATTCCCTGGAATATCACCTGAAGATTCAGGAGATTGAAAGATTTGATACGGCCGTACTGCCTTCATTCCGCCCAGATAAAGGACTCGAATTGAACCGGGATACCTTCACGGAATGGGTGGGCAAGCTATCACAGGCAGCTGGAACGGCGATCTCCGATTATGATTCATTTCTTGCTGCCCTTGAATCACGGGTGGAGTTCTTCCATTCTGTAGGAGGCAGAGTATCGGATCATGCACTGGATTATGTACCTTTCGGTGTGGCTACACGAGAGGAAGCAGGGGCTATATTTGCCAAGGCTCTCGCGGGGCAGAAGGTTAGCCGGGAAGAAGAGGACAAGTACAAGACGGTAACGTTGACTTTCCTCGGTAAACTGTATGCAGATCGTGGCTGGGTGATGCAGTTCCATATTAATGCTGCCCGCAACAATAACAGTCGGATGTTCGCCCAGCTTGGCCCGGATACCGGATATGATGCGGTGAATGATACGCCACTTTCCTCAGCCGTCATCGGCCTGCTGGATGCACTTGATCAGGAGCAGGCGTTACCAAAAACAATCCTGTATTCCCTGAATCCTCGGGACAATGAAGTGCTCGCAGCGATTATGGGCAGCTTCCAGGGCGGCGGCATTCCAGGCAAAATTCAGCTTGGTGCGGCCTGGTGGTTTAACGATACGAAGGACGGCATGCTCGCTCAAATGAAGGCGCTGGCGAATGTAGGTCTAATCAGCCGCTTTGTTGGCATGCTGACCGATTCCCGCAGTTTTCTCTCGTACACAAGACATGAGTATTTCCGCCGTCTGGTCTGCAACCTCATCGGTGAATGGGCCGAACAAGGCGAGGTACCGCATGATATGGAACTACTTGGACAAATCGTTCAAGGCATTGCCTACAACAATGCGAAGGAGTATTTCCCTTTTGCATCCGCATTGAAAACGGTCTCTGCTTCGCAGTCCTGATTCGTCTATATTGGGTTCGAAACCGTGGCTTTCAAGTCACGGTTTTTTGGTGTGAATTTGTTGTTTGACTTTCAATTTGCACAGGAATATACTTAGTACACCTAATTAATTGATTGGCTATTTAATTGGAATACTATTTAATAGATATCCTATGATGTTGGGTCTCTATGGAATGATAATAAAAAAAAGGGGGGGACATCGATGACTGGTATAAATCCGGTCGCCCAGAAGGTTTTATACTCCATCATGCAGTTTAGTAAAGGCAAATGGAGACAGCATAAACCTCATGGGCGCAATCATAATGAAATTATGGTTCTAGGTTGTTTGCTTCACGGCGTGCATCCGGGAGAACGACTGAATTGGCAGGATAATCCTCCAAATTTTAACGATACACTACACTCGAATCATCCAGGATTGAAAGTATCGGAAATTAGTGCTTTATTACGTGTAAAATCACCGACGATTACGCCTGTCATTCGGGGCCTTGAAGACGAGGGACTGGTTGAACGAACCATGGACCCGGAGGATCGCCGCGCAGTTCGGATTACGATTACTGAAGCAGGCCGTGAAATTATTCGGGCGGCTCATCAGGAGCGCATGGAGATTTTCAATAAGCTTGTTGAGCATCTGGGTGAGGAAGACAGTCTTCAATTAGCGGAGTTGTTAACCAAGGTGTACACCTTTTTTGATACACGAGTTTCTCAACAGACAGATACGTCTACAGAAGGAGATGATAAGCCATGATGAAACTGTTTCGCATGCTTAAGCCATACCGAATCCCCATTTTCTTCATATTGGGTCTGGTGCTGTTACAGTCATTAGCTGAACTGTACTTGCCGACCCTGATGGCGGATATCGTGAATCACGGTATAGTAAAAGGGGATGTGCCATATATTTGGCAGATTGGCGGTTGGATGCTGTTGATCGCGATTGCAGGTACAGCCTGTTCCATAACAGCCAGTTATCTTTCTTCCCGCACAGCGGGCGGTTTTGCCAAAAAACTGCGCAGCAGAGTGTTCCGCCATGTGGAGAACTTTTCACTGCAGGAATTTGATAAATTAGGTACAGCCTCGTTGATTACCCGTACCACAAATGATATTACACAGGTTCAGAACGTATTAACGATGATGCTGCGCATGATGGTTATGGCTCCAATGATGTGTATCGGTGGTATCTTCATGGCGGTATCCCAGGATGCCAAATTATCGACCATCTTCCTGGTTGTTTTGCCTGTGCTGGCGGGAGCCATTGCACTGATTGGTGCGAAGGGTCTGCCTTTGTTCAAACAAATTCAGAAAAAGCTGGACCGACTCAACCTGGTCCTACGTGAGCAATTAACAGGGATTCGTGTCGTTCGTTCCTTTAATCGTGGGGAACATGAACGTGCCCGCTTTAATGGAGCCAATACGGATCTGCGGGACGTTTCCATTAAAGTGAATGTGCTCATGGCGACATTAATGCCTGTCATGATGCTGGTCATGAACTTTTCGATGATAGCCATCCTTTATTTCGGTGGACAGCGTATCGACAGCGGGCATATGGATATCGGTTCACTGATTGCGTTTATTCAGTATGCGATGCAGATCATGTTCTCTCTCATTATGGTCTCCATTATCTTTGTCATGATTCCAAGAGCTTCAGCTTCGGCAGAGCGGATCAACGAAGTATTGGATATGCAGCCGGATCTGAGTAACCCTGATCAGCCTCGCAGCATGAGTGCATTGCAAGGTACGATCGAGTTCGATAATGTGACATTCCGTTACCCGGGTGCAGAAAATGCTGCGTTGTCAGGCATTTCATTTACAGCACATCCAGGTGAGACCACGGCCATTATTGGGGGTACGGGCTCAGGGAAATCTACATTGCTCAGTCTCATCCCACGTTTCTATGATGTAACGGAGGGCAGTGTACGGTTGAATGGAACAGATGTCCGTGAGCTTCGGCAGGAAGATCTGCGGGCCAAAATCGGGTTTGTACCGCAAAAGGCGGTCCTTTTCACCGGAACAATTGCGGAGAATATCCGCCACGGGAAGGATGACGCCACAATGGAGGAAATTGTTCATGCCGCTCAAACGGCCCAGGCAGAGAACTTCATTACGGAAATGAAAGACGGTTACGACAGCGTCATTGCGCAGGGAGGCAACAACGTATCTGGTGGACAGAAGCAGCGTTTGTCCATTGCACGCGCACTTGTACGCCGTCCGGAAGTATATATTTTTGACGACAGCTTCTCGGCTCTCGATTTCAAAACGGATGCCAAACTTCGTGCTGCCCTGAAGTCCGAAACGACGGAAGCAGCAGTGCTTATTGTGGCACAGCGCGTAAGTACGGTTATGAATGCCGATCGCATTCTGGTTATGGATGAAGGACGGATTGTCGGTTCAGGAACACATAAAGAGCTGCTGGAGCACAATGAAGTGTATCGCGAGATTGTATCCTCCCAGCTGACAGAGGAGGAGATCGCATGAGTGAACGTACAGAACGCAAGTCACCTCGTCCCCCTGGCGGACCGGGTCATCCGGGAGGCGGAATGGGCATGCGGCCTCCGGTGGAAAAAGCGAAGGATTTCAAAGGTACAATGCGGCGCTTGATGCGGTATCTTCAGCCTCACAGCTATCGTTTGCTGGGTGTGCTGGTCGCAGCCATTCTAAGCACCGTGTTCAGCATCATCAGTCCGAAGGTCATGGCGGAAGGAACGGATATTCTCAGTCAAGGCGCTATTGCCATCCTTCGGGGTGTGCAGGGGGCCGGAATTGATTTTCCTGCGTTGATGAAAGTCTTGTATCTGCTGGTGGGGCTCTATCTGTTTAGTGCAGCTTTCATGTACATTCAGCAGTACCTGATGGCTGGTGTAGCTCAGCGAGTTGTGTATGACATGCGTGAGCAGATCAGTGCCAAGGTTGGGCGTCTGCCACTGAAATATTTTGACTCCCGTACCCACGGGGAAACATTAAGCCGGGCGACAAACGATGTGGACAACATCAGTAATACACTCCAGCAAAGTTTGGCGCAGTTCATTACGTCTGTCGTCACCATTGTCGGGGTTATCATCATGATGCTGACCATTAGTCCATGGATGACCCTCATTACCATTTTGACACTGCCGTTAAGCGTAGTTGTTGTGATGCTGGTGGCATCCCGTTCGCAAAAACACTTTGCCGGCCAGCAGAAATCACTTGGTGAATTGAATGGTCATGTTGAGGAAATGTACACCGGACACAAGGTGGTTAAAGCCTTTGGCCGGGAAGAACATTCGGTAGAGCAGTTCGAAAAAGTCAACGAAGAACTGTATGAGTCCGGTTGGAAAGCCCAGTTTATCTCGGGGATTATCATGCCGCTGATGACGTTTGTAGGTAACATTGGTTACGTGCTGATCTGTGTGGTCGGCGGGATCTTTGTTACGCGTGGTGCCATCTCCATCGGGGATATTCTTGCATTCACTCAGTACTCCCGTCAGTTCACGCAGCCGATTAACCAGATTGCCAACATCTCAAATATCATTCAATCCACGATCGCTTCGGCGGAGCGGGTATTTGAATTGCTGGACGAAGAGGAAGAGGTTCCAGAGTCTTCGAAACCGGTACAATTGCAGCAGCCACAGGGTGCGGTTGTATTCCATGGTGTGAATTTTGGATATAAAGCGGATGAGTTACTCATTCAAAATATGAATATTGATGTGAAACCTGGACAGACGGTAGCCATTGTTGGGCCGACTGGAGCGGGTAAAACAACGCTGATCAATCTCCTGATGCGTTTCTACGAAATTCAGGATGGTCAAATTACGATTGACGGTGTGAATATCGTGGACATGGAACGCGGCAAGCTGCGCAGCCTGTTTGGGATGGTGCTTCAGGACACCTGGCTGTTCAACGGAACGATCCGTGACAACATTGCCTACGGCCGAGAAGGCGCAACGGAAGAGGAAGTCATCAAGGCAGCCGATGCGGCCCATGCCGATCACTTTATTCGTACCTTGCCTGATGGATATGACACGGTGCTGAATGAAGAAGCATCGAACATTTCCCAGGGTCAGAAGCAATTGCTAACGATTGCTAGAGCGATTCTGGCGAATCCGGCCATTCTGATTCTGGATGAAGCCACGAGCAGTGTTGATACACGGACCGAAGTGTTCATCCAGAAAGCGATGAATGATCTGATGAAGGATCGCACCAGTTTTGTCATCGCCCACAGATTGTCCACCATTCGCGGAGCCGACCTGATTCTTGTCATGGATCATGGTAACGTAATTGAGCAGGGCAATCATGAGGAACTGATGGAGAAACAGGGTTTCTATGCTGATCTGTACAACAGTCAGTTTAGTGAGCAGCAGCCACAGGCGATCTGATTGCAGGCAGCGTTAAAAATAGCCGGGCACCCTCTGGGTGATCCCGGCTATTTGTCTGCCCAATGGTGTGATTTGTGGGCAGCAGGCAGTGTATCATGCGATGCAATGCACGGTGCAAGGTATGGTGTCTTGTCTCCCGACGCTAACGAATCGAGGACGGCTTATATTGGTGATTAGCGTGGAATGTCAAAGCTAACGAACTGGAGACACGCTAACTCGCAGAAGAGTAGTAAAAAAGCAGCGAAAGTCGCACCGAATGGCGAAATAAAGTGTCTGAGGTTCGTTACAACACTGGAATGGTGGAATTGGACGAAATAGAGCGTGCTCGATTCGTTAGACGTTTATCCACTACTATCATAAATTATTTATTTATTTCTTACTGATCGTCAGACTCCTTCGCAGGTGCATCTGCGTTGTCGCCGGATGACGTCTTTACTTCCAGCTTTGGATCTTCGTTTGACTCCTCAAGCGCAGAAGGTGCCGGCTCGCCCGGTATCAGTTCACGCTGCTCGATCATGCGTTTCACGACCTCATAACAGTCATCAACATGTTTGTTGCCGACATAACGCATGGCTGTGAAGCTGAGCGCGGCAGCCAATCCCTGCCCTGCAAACGGAACAAATTTGGCGACCGATTTGGTGGCTACGCGTATCCCGACTCTTTTCAGTACCTGTACCACCAATTCCTTGGTGACCATACGTCCGATGATTTTGCTTCCAATCGACATGACGAATCCGTAAATCATGGATTTGGTCTCAGGGTCCATACCATCGAGCTGCTTTTGAGATAATCCAAATTTATTGTTAATGGCAGGCAATAGCTGCATGAGCATCCCCACATCGGCCAGTACGTCTGTACCGGGAAGAGGAACGAGTGTTGTACCAGCGGAAGCGGTAGCTCTCTTTTTGACCATGGTGCGGCATTCCTTGCGAACTTGCTCCAATTGTTCCAACGTTGCCGGAATCATAGGGAATCCCTCCATTCGTATATGGTATAGATATAACCGTTTTGAGTCGTTTTGAATGGTGTTTTCTACAGTAGAAATTGATGACCTTGGCATATGAGTGTAAAGTAACCTTTTTTCTCAACCGTACGTCTAGTAAAAAAAGGAAATCACTGAATCGCTATGACGGGTATCTGAGTATTACGGATGAGGGGGGATTACGATGCATACAAGGTTAGGAGCGCTACTGTTAGTATGTTGGATATGTGGGCTAATCATTACAAGCTGTTCGGCAAAGGAGGACCCAAATAAGATGCAATTCAATTCGGATCAGGAGCTATTCGAGTCAGAACGAAATGCTGCTCTGAAAGAGATCGAGCCCGAAAGAATTCAAGCGATGAACACCATGGGGCTGCACATCCTTCAACAGATGAGCGCAAAAGAGAAGGGTGACGGAAATAATCTGCTGATCTCCCCTTACAGCATTGCGGCGGCGATTGGCATGGCCTATAACGGTAGCGTAGGTGAGACTAGGCAAGAGATGGCGGAGGTGATGGGTTGGTCGGGGCTAGAAATGGAGCGCGTGAATGCTTCTCAGGCTGCTTTACAGCAGTTGTTGACCCATCCGGGTAATGGAATTGAGATTGGCATCGCCAACTCTATGTGGATGAAGGACGGAATTCCGGTAGAGGAAACGTATAAAACTACCATACAGCAAACCTATGAAGCTGAGCTCAGGACACTCAATGGACAACCAACACAAGCAAAAGAAGAGATCAATCAATGGGTGAAGCAGCACACCGAAGGCATGATTTTAAACTTGATGCAGGAGCCGCCTGAAAAAGAAGCGCTGATGATTCTCGTGAATGCTATTGCATTTGATGGCAACTGGATGGATGAGTTTGACCCGGAGTACACGACGGACGACGAGTTCAAGCTGGCAAATGGAAAGGCACTATCTGTGCCGATGATGCATCAGAAGAAGCAGTTCCAATACTCGGAGAATAAGGACTGGCAGGCGGTTAGGCTTCCTTACGGAGAAGGGCAGATGCATCTGCTCGTCGTCTTGCCGCGAGAGGGACGTACGCTGGATCAGGTTCAGCAGCAGTTGCTGGATGCTCCGAAACGGATTGATCGTGGCTCCGAATACAGCCTAGTTGATCTGTCCTTGCCGCGTTTTCGTGCGGAGTATGGCGTGAACCTAAGAGAAACATTGCAACAGCTGGGTATGGAAATGGCCTTTGACCCTTATGCTGCTAATTTCACGGAAATGATTTCTCCCGGGCCGAACTTGCAGGCATACATTGGTCAGATACAGCATCGCGCCGTGATGGAGGTTAACGAGCAAGGTACTGTAGCCGCTGCTGCAACAATGGTGGGAATGGAGGCTGGAAGTGCTCCGCCAACAGATCCGGTGAAGATGAATGTGAATCGTCCATTTATGATCGCTGTAGTAGATGAGTCTACAGATGCATGGGTATTTGCAGGATCTATTTACAACCCGGACCCGCTTGAGGAGAATTAAGCGCAGCCCGAAGCATTCCTTCCAAATCGTTCTTTGATAAGATGGATGGGATGGGGGCAGACAATATGAATGGGACTTGAATATAAAGACACCCGACCGCCGAGCGTTGATGCAGGCGGGTCATCTTTTCTAACCGGGGATGGTTGTGGATCCGCGGTTTTTTCTTTTTGAACAGGTAAATGGACTAATCGTTAGCTCTCCGCTACCTGATTGCTAGCATTACTGACGTGCCGTTCCCGGAATTCATCCTCAAGTATGCTCATCTGAATGGCATCGTGATATTGATGATTGTAAAACAAGGCATCTCGCCGTACACCTTCGCGTTGAAATCCGAGCTTCTCATATGTACGAATTGCACGCTGATTGAAGGCATACACTTCAAGCTCGATTCGGTGCAGATTGCAGATACCAAAGCCATAATCCAGCATGAGTAGCAAAGCCTCGCTTCCATAGCCTTTGCCTTGGTGCTCTGTGTTATCGATAGCGATCCGAATGTGCGCACTCCGATTTTTGGTATGCATGTCCATTAGGGCAATATCCCCGATGACCTGGTCATTTTCCTGCAAGGCAATTAGCATCATTAGTCGCGAGTCATCTTGTGCTGCGTTTTCGATGTAACGTTCTACTTGGGAACGGGTGAAGCTGTTTTGTGTCCCGGTGAGTCTGCGCATCTCGGCGTCAAACAATCCGGGGAAATAGCCATCAACGTCTGTCGATTCAAAAGGACGCAGATAGATGCGCTTCGTTTCCATTAGACGTGGAATGCGTGGGGATGGTGTTGGTTGGGACATGGGTTTTTCCTCCTGTGAGTTCAAATTGCTGCCGAGACGCGAGACGATTGAGCGGATCGCCGCATTGGCAAAGGCCTGGAAAGATGTTTATACCTTGTGAGCGGCTCCGTCCAAAAATAAAGCGACCAGCTCACGTGCCAGATCGGCAATCGTTTCATGCATGTCGCGCACGCCTTCTCGATTTGCCAGCATCAGCAAGGACGTGAATGCGTGAGCAAGCAACATGGGATTGGCTGAACGTAAATATCCGCTATCCATCTCCCGTTTGAAGTGGGTGGCGAGGACTTCATAGATGCGGACCTCGGCTTCCCGGATCTGGGCTAGCTGATCTGCATCCAGATACATATTGGCTTCACGCATCATGGTCTCGGTATCGACATGGGATTGCTGCATCCGTCCTTCTGCGACTTTCTCCAGCCTCTCTTGCAATGTACCGGGTTCATCCATACGAAGAGCTGTTTGCTGCATGCCCATGGCCATCATGCTGGTGATGGCGACGGTGAATAACTGCGGTTTGCTGGAAAAATGATAATAGATCGATGCCTTGGTCACACCGCATAGCGAGGCAATTTGCTGAAGGGAGACGGGTTCATACCCGTATTCCATAAATAACCGCGAGGCGGTCATCAAAATTTTTGACTGAGCTGATGCCTGATCGGCACCGGCTTTGGGTCTGCCCGGCGAGCGGGGAGGGTTCGTTTTATTGCTCATGGCTGCATACCTCTTTACTTATTCATGTTGGCTGTACTAAAAGTGTTCACAAAATTAGTATTTGCAATATTAACCTTCCGGTATATATAATTAAATCAATTATACTATGACCCGTGGTTCATTTCTATATTTATCACATAAAAACGGCTTCATAGAACCAGAATAGGGAGATGAAGAGACAATGCAAGAAGGTTCGGGCTACGGCCGCTGGGTTGCCGGCAAACGAAGCAAATGGATTACACTGTTGGTATGGATCATCATCGCGGTTGTTCTTGGTGTGGTGTGGCCTGCTGTAGGTGACCGTGAAACGAATAACGCTCAGGATCTGAGTGATTCCAAGCCATCGGTGCAGGCGGCAGCAGTTGCCCAGAAAGAATTTCCCGGCGGCGAAGGCATTCCCGCGCTCATCGTATGGCGTCAAGCCGGCGGGCTGACGGATGAACAGATTGAGAACATTCAAGCGTTAACGGAGCGACTGGATCAGGATCCGGTCGAGCAGCAGCAATCTGTGGTACCTCTATATCAGCTGCCGCCACAGGCTCTGAAAGGTCAGCTTTCGGAGGACGGAAGCACCTTGGTTATGCCGCTCTTTTTTAATAAGGAAGCTGATTCGTCACAGTTGAAGGAAGGCATTAAAGCACTGGAGCAGAAAACGAAAGATATTTTCGGTTCCAACCCATTTGACGTTGCCATCGATGATGCCAGCGCACTAAGTGCACGGGTCACGGGTCCGGTTGGGATATCGATTGATGCGAGTGGACTGTTCTCATCCGCGGATGTATCCCTGCTGATTGCAACCGTTGTGCTGGTACTTGTGCTGTTGCTGTTGATCTATCGTTCGCCAGTACTGGCGATTATCCCGATTATTGCAGTTGGGTTCGCCTATATGGTCACCAGTCCGATTCTCGGATTTATGGCGGATCAGGGCTGGATTACAGTGGACGCGCAGTCCATCTCTATTATGACGGTATTGTTATTCGGTGCAGGAACGGACTACTGCCTGTTCATGATCTCCAGATTCCGTCAAATTCTCTATCATGAGCCGGATAAAAAGAAAGCACTCTTCCAGGCGATTACCGGATCGTCCGGTGCAATTGCCATGAGTGGATTTACAGTTGTAGCAGCGCTGCTGGTGCTGCTGTTCGCTGAATACGGTGCGTATCACCGTTTTGCCGTACCATTCAGTTTATCCATCTTCATCATGTTTATTGCGAGCCTGACCCTGGTTCCGGCATTGCTGGCGATCTTCGGTCGGGGTTCCTTCTACCCGTTTGTACCGCGTACACACGAGATGGAAGTGGAGCGTGCCAAGAAAAAAGGCAAACCGGCTCCTGCACCGCGCAAAATCAAGGAAAGCTGGATTGGCCGTACGGTGGTAACCAAACCTTGGACAGTTCTTGCGATTACGCTGGTGTTGTTGGGTGGACTGGCTGCTTTCTCTAGCCAAATCAAATTCACGTATGACTTGCTATCGTCCTTCCCCGAGAATGTGTCTTCTCGCGAAGGCTTCAAGGTCATTGGGGAACAGTTCTCGGAAGGTGAATTGGCTCCTGCCAAAGTAATGATCGACACCGAGGGCAAAGAAACGGATCTGAAACAGCGTCTGGAATCGCTGGATTACGTAAGTAAGGTAGGTGAAGCGCAGCAGGGTGCCGAGAATGCGAACATCACTGCTTACGATGTAGAGTTCAATCTCAATCCATACTCCATGGAAGCGATGCAGCATATCCCGGATCTGCGGGCAACGGCCGAACAGGCGTTAACAGACGCAGGGATTACAGGTGTGGACAGCCATGTCTGGATCGACGGTCAGACGGCTGAGCAGTATGACATCGAAGTCACTGGAGAGCGGGATGCCAGCATCATTATTCCGGTGGTGATCGGGATGATCACATTATTGCTGCTGTTATATTTGCGCTCGGTTGTAGCGACGGCGTATCTGATTGCCACAGTAGTCTTGTCCTATTTCTCGGCGCTAGGCCTGGGATGGCTTATCATTCACTATGGACTCGGCGCAGATGCCATTCAGGGAGCGATTCCGCTGTATTCCTTCGTATTCCTCGTGGCACTGGGAGAGGACTACAACATCTTCATGATCTCAAGCATCTGGCAAAAACGCAAAACGATGCCGCTTCGCCAAGCGATCAAGGAAGGTGTGGGTGAAACCGGATCGGTTATTACTTCCGCGGGTCTGATTCTCGCAGGTACGTTTGCCGTACTGGCAACACTGCCGATTCAGGTGCTAGTGCAGTTCGGGATCATCACGGCTGCGGGTGTCTTGCTCGATACGTTCCTCGTTCGACCGTTCATGGTGCCAGCCATTACAGCTCTGCTGGGCAAATGGGCTTTCTGGCCAGGCAAGTACATGCCTGTTGCAGAGAAATCCAAAGAGAAACAAAATCAATCCATGTAATCGATGGATGGATTCAGACAAGGACAGTGGGGCCTCAAGCCTGCTGTCCTTATCTTTTTACCATTTTCAAAATTGGAGATTGGAACGGGAAGGCCTGAGATGGAATGGTGGAACTGTAAAATATCCGCAGAGCAAGGCGTTTTTCCTGCTTTCTTTAGATGTGGAAGGTTTACGTAGCGAAGGGTTTTGGGACATAATAGAGGTAACGTCAGCCACAGGCAGACGGACGGGATGAACATCAATGGGACAACCAGGGGGAAGGATGAAAACAAGCATGACGAACCAACTTAATGTGTATTTTAACCATGACGGCGGCGTGGATGACCTCGTATCGCTGTTCATGCTTCTGCAAATGGACAATGTAAATGTAACCGGTGTATCGGTTATTCCGGCAGACGGATATCTGGAGCCAGCTACAGATGCCAGCCGTAAAATTATCGATCGCTTCGGCACATATTCCGTAGAGGTATCAAAATCCAACTCCAGAGGGAAAAATCCATTTCCTGCGGCGTGGAGATTGCATTCCTTCTATGTAGATGCACTTCCAGTACTGAATGAATCCGGCAAAATGGACGCTCCTCTGTCTGCCGTTCCGGCTCACCAGCATCTGATTGAGAAAGTGCGCAGCACCGAAGGCAAAACGCTGCTCCTGTTCACAGGACCGCTGACGGACCTCGCGCGTGCACTGGACGAAGCACCAGATATTGAAGAGAAAATCGACAAGCTCGTGTGGATGGGTGGTACGTTCGAAAGAGGGAACGTCGAAGAGCCTGAGCACGATGGTACAGCAGAATGGAACGTATTCTGGGACCCGGAAGCGGCTTACCGTGTATGGCAGAGCGGCATCCAGATTGATCTGGTTGCGCTGGAAAGTACGAATAAAGTACCTCTGACACCTGCTGTGCGTAACCGTTGGGCTGCAGAGCGTCGCTTCGAAGGCGTTGACTTCCTGGGCAACTGTTACGCAGGATGTCCGCCACTGGTGTACAGTGAAACGAATTCCACATACTACCTGTGGGATGTGCTGACTACAGCTTCGGTTGGGCGTGAGGACATCGTGAAGAAGAAAACGGTGAACTGTATCGTTATCCCGGATGGTCCAAGCCAAGGCCGTACAGTGGAACAAGCAGACGGACGTCCAGTACAGCTCGTGTATGATACTGATCCGGAAGCGTTCTTCACGTACATGACGGATTTGGGCAAAAAAGCTGCTCCGCAGCGCTACTAATTCAGGCAGCCGCGAGGCCAGCCTCCATGAAGATGGCAACAAAATAAAGCCGCAGGCAGAGTAGCCGGGGATACCCCGGTTTCCGCCATGCGGCTTTGTTATGTTACCCTGGTGCCTATTCAACTCGCCCCGCTCTACAACGAGATGGGTGATTTCTCGTGTTCAAATGTTGAAGCAATCAGCGGAAGTGCTCGTTACATCGTTCCACCGCCCTGACGAATGGAAGCAGGGATCTTTTCCGGTCCCTGATTAATATATTTATTAATAAAAGTGCCTACTTTGGCATCATCGAATTGGTCCAGCTTCATGGTTTTGGTCCATGCCGTCACAACGACCTCACTGCCCTCGGGGATGTCCTTGTTCGGTACAGCGAGGATACCTGATCCAGCTTTGCGGAACTTGGCAAGGTATTTCAGATGCTCCTTCAGTTCATCACTTGCATTCTCACGGTAATAAATGATGATATCACCGTGTTCCAGATTATGTACCAGATAAGGATAGCCGGGGAAATCGGTGTAAAATCCAAACTTGATATCATGCGGGTTATGAGGTCCAGACGTTGGGATGGTCATCTCATATTGGATTGGTTCTTCCGTATGATCTGCCCCGTAGTATTTATCGTCCGTCACGTCGATGGCAGCACCAGCATTCAGATCTGCTACATCATACTTGGTGAGTGCGCCCTGCATGAAGAAAAGAACAAAAGCAACGATCGACACCCCCAGTAGTGCATGAGCAGCCAGGCGGATGGACCGGGTTTTCTTTTTAATCACAGCTCGTTCATTCTTCTTCATATGTGCCAGTACAGACTTCCGGGTGCGTGAAGACCAGATATAAGCTGCGATGGAGAGCAACAGAACGATTGCACCAACGATAAGCCAAAGGTAAGATGTCCCTGCATCATGCTCCATTTGCATATGATTCATATTCATATCCATATCCATATCGATTTCCTCTTCCTTCCTTAGTAAAATTGGATGAGCAAAACACTACATTGTGTAGTGTTATTGGCAATAGTAAAAGTAATAGTCCGTGTGAGTATGGAGTGTTTCTTGCCTCCGATCCTTACGTAAAAAAGAACATACCTTTTACACTACACATTATAGTGTATAAAACGCAACGAGTGCAATCTGCGACGGTGTAAGCACAAAAAAAGACCCTCCTTGTAAAAGCAGGGAGAGTCATCGTAAAAGTTTTTTGAACTAGATACTAGATACGACCGTATGGAGAAAACATCAGGCTAATCATTCCAATGATCGTTCCGCCGATCAAGCGATATAACATATAAAACAAAACAACGTTGGCAATCAGCACGCTGTACATGCTGTCGATGGCTGCCTTGGTACGATTAAGCGGATACTGGAACAGCACCGCGTTAAGAGATACAAAGATAATTACATATGAAACAACAAGGAAGAAGATGGCGATGGAATACGAGATAACAATAAACAGGTTCGCCAGAACAAGCGACGCTATAGCAGGTACGAGTAATGTACCGAACTGGGCAACCAGTATTTTGGGACGAAACGTTATTTTTTCAATCTTCAATATGGCATAGATCAATGCGACAGCTACGACCAGAGAAATGGCGGTGAACAATAGCGGTCTGATATACCCGCCAATGAACAATCCGTCCATTTCCATCCGGCTAAATGTGATTAAAAAGTATGTAGAGGATAGAACTGCGATCAGAGCCATCGTGATCCAACCATTAAGTGAATGCTGTTCTCCAACGGTTTTCATGGTTTGATAAGGACGGGTGAGAACGCTAAGGAAATAGGATAGATACTGTTTGCTTACTTCTTTGGCTTGCTGAACTTTCTCATTTTGTACGATGTTGTTCCACTGATTGGTGTTGTTGTCTTCCGAAGACGTATGGCCGTCTGAGCTGGAAGAATCAGATACGTGCTGTACATGTCTGGGAGGAGAAGGTGTGCTGGATGAAACGGGAGTATGGGACGGTGTCGCCTGTGTGCTGGACCAACGGGTATATTCAGGTTCGGCAGCAGCAGAATGTTGATCCTGAGCGTTATTTGTATTAGGGGAGGAAGGAGTCAGATTAGAGCCGCACCTCTCGCAAAAACTGGCATTTCCATTTTCATGATTACATACTGGGCATTTCATGACATGAGCCTCCAATTTCATTAATTAAGATCATATAGACATTTTGTCTCATTTTAACGGTTGATGACGAAGTTTGTCTATGTTTTCAAAGGAAATAGTATCCGGTATTTTCCACATGAGTATGCGGCTAAACCGGTCCCTTATTTTCATATTGACATAAGTATACGCTGGAATTATGATGTCATTACCGAAATTGATAATCATTATCACAAAGTGAACGTTAATCCAAGCTTTGTACTCATCGACATAATATGTGCGGTGTACGTACAGGCAAATCAGTTTAACCAATAGGGAGTGCATCGCGTTGAAAAAAATATTGGCATTGCCAGCCGTTGTGCTGGCAACTTCGGTTTTACTCGCCGCTTGCGGCAACAATGAAGCAGCTTCGGACAAGCAGGTAGAACAACCTGCTGCTCAAAGCGAAAATCAAACTTCCACCGAAACTGCGGATACAGCAGATCAGGAAGTGACCGGGGACGATTATACAACTGCAGTGGATGGCTATCGCTCATTTGCAATCGAGCAGATTGATGAATTCGTGAAGCAAACGGAGAAGTTCACGGATGCCGTGAAAGCCGGTGATCTGGAGACTGCCAAATCATTATATGCACCAGCTCGTATGTATTATGAACGAATTGAACCGGTAGCCGAGGCGCTTGGGGATCTGGACCCGAATATTGATGCGCGTGACGGAGATGTGGAGGCAGCTGATTGGCGTGGATTCCACCGGATTGAGAAAGCACTTTGGGAAGATAAGACGACCGAAGGCATGACTGACTTTGCGGATGCCTTGTTGAGTGATGCGAAGCTGCTGCGTGCCAAAGTTGAGACGATGGACATTGATGCAAGCCTGATGGTAACGGGTGCGGTAGAACTGCTGAATGAGGTTTCCTCCAGCAAGGTAACCGGTGAAGAGGAACGTTATTCCCATACGGATCTGTATGATTTTGCGGCGAATGTAGAGGGAGCACGCGAGATTTATAACCTGGTCAAGGATGATCTGGCTGCCCAGGACAAAGATCTGAATCAACAGATTGCGGACCGATTCGATGCGCTCGAGAAAGAGCTTGCTCCATTCAAGGATGGAGACGGGTATGTTTCCTATGAGAAGCTGAAGGATGAGGACGTGAAAAAACTGAGCCAGAACCTGGATGCATTGGCCGAGCCACTGTCGAACATGGGACAGGTACTGGGAGTGTAGAACGATGACTGATCAGAAAAAGGATTCGCTGAAAAAGCCGTTGTCACGGCGTGAAATGCTGAAGCTGACCGGCGTGGCCGGGCTGGGTCTGCTCTTGGGTGGAGGCGGTGCCAGCGGTCTGATGGCGCTGGGCCGCAAAAGCAGTCCGGCGACATTGGGTGTGGACGTGAACACGCCGGACAAGGCACTGCCCTTCTATGGCAAGCACCAGGCGGGCATTATTACCCCGGCTCAGGATTTCATCTGCTTTGCCGCCTTTGATGTAACGGCGGGAAGTGCGGATGATCTTCGCCGCCTGTTCAAGAACTGGACGGCGGCTTCCGCTGCCATGGCCGCCGGAGAGATGATCGGCGAACATAATACAACGCTGAATACGCCGCCCACCGATACGGGTGAAGCGGCAGGCCTGACACCGTCACGTACCACGTTGACGTTTGGTGTGGGGCCCTCTTTGTTTGACGGGCGCTTCGGGCTGCAGGGCCGGAAGCCCAAGGGCCTGCGCGATCTGCCGGCATTCACCGGAGATGCGCTGGACCCGCAGTGGTGTGGTGGCGACCTGTGCGTACAAGTCTGCGCAGACGATATGCAGGTCGCCTTCCATGCCATCCGCAATCTCGCGCGCATCGCTCGCGGGCATGCGGTATTGCGCTGGACGCAGGAAGGCTTCCAGCGCACGGGCCGAGCTGATCCTGCGGGTGGAACACCGCGCAACTTGCTCGGCTTCAAGGATGGCACCGGCAATCCGGATACCACGGATGCGGTGCTGATGGACCAGACCGTCTGGGCACAGCCGGCTGACGGTCCGGGGTGGATGGCCGGCGGCAGCTATATGGCCGTCCGCCGGGTTCGCATGCGTGTGGAGGTGTGGGACCGCTCCACACTCAAAGACCAGGAGGCGACTTTTGGACGCCACCGGGACAGCGGTGCGCCGCTCGGCAGCCGCGGCGAGTTCGATCCGGTAGATCTGAAGGCCAAGTCCGCCGATGGACAGCCTGTCATTCCGGCAACATCACATCTGCGTCTAGCGAAGGGTGACGGCAGCCAGCAGATTTTACGCCGCTCCTACTCGTATTCGAGTGGACTCGATGCCAAGACCGGACAGCTGGATGCAGGCTTGCTTTTCATTAGCTATCAACGGGACCTGGAGAAGCAGTTTATTCCGATTCAGGAACGACTGGCAAAGAACGATAAGCTGAATGAATATACCGTGCACACAGGCAGTGCTGTATTTGCCTGTTTCCCTGGGACTACCAATGGCGGATATATTGGGGACACCTTAATTTAATAAATAGCTATATAGATTGAACTAAACATTTACACGAGAACGTAGGGGACAGAAATAACCTGAAGAAGCGGAGCGTTCGCCTTTATCCCCGGATTTTTCCCGATGGAAAATAGAAATAAAAAAACTGGGGATAACAGCGATCGGAAGGTTGTTCTGTCATCGAAGTGGCAAGTGTAAATATTCTTTTGTTCAATTTATATAGATGGCAATGAACGGTTTCAGAGAAATGGGGAGGATGAAATGATGGGCAGGATCACAGAGCGGAAGGCGCAAAAGCGGCAGTACAAAGGAGGGCTTATGCGCTCCTTGCTGATGCTGCTGGTGTTCCTGATGGTGGGGTCCGGGGTGATGCGTTTACAGGGAGTCCCACACGCTTCTGCCGAGGGGCTGCAAAACCATGAGCTGTCTGTGCAAAAGCAACTAGATGGTCTATTACCGCCTGTGGGCAGCGCCTTGGTTGAAGCGGGACAAGGCAAGCTGGCAGAAGCCACGAAGGACGTTGCCGAATTCCGGCAACTGTGGGATAGTGCCAGCACGTTGGAGCCTGAGCAGAACGCAGATCAGGTTGACACGGCCGTAAGTAGTGTAGGCGATGCCTTGTCCAAAGCGGAACAGGCACTGTCTGGCAATGATTCTGATGCAGCCAAGAAAGCACTGGCCGATCTGGCCCGTGCGACCAATCAGTATATTGAGGCGTTTCAGGGTGCGGAAGAGAGCAGTGGCGCAGGCCGTAAAGCAGCCGAAAAGCTATTGCCGGATGCACGTAAAAGCTTGAGTGCAATGGAACAGGGTGACTGGACACAGGCAGAGCTTGCCTATAAACGGATCGTTACAGCCTGGAAAAGCACCGAAGCTCCGATCCGTCAGGATCATTTTGGTGTTTACAGCCAGTTGGAGAAAGACATCAGTCTGGTTCGTATATCCATGCAGGCGGAGCCACGCAAGGAAGAGCAGGCAACAGAGCGTATGCAGGATCTAGTTACGTTGCTTACAGACTACAGTGCAGGGACGCTCAAGGAAGGGGAAGTTGAGGATGCGGTGGCATCGTCAGGTGCTTCTTCATTGTCCGACCTGCTGAAATTGTTGGAGCAAATAAAGCAGCAAATTCAGGCGGGGGACACCACTTCTGCTGCGACGGGGCTGGAGCAGTTCATTGTTGCCTGGCCTTTGGTTGAAGGTCAGGTGCAGATATCATCTCCGGCCTCATATACGGCCATTGAGAATGAAATGGCGGAAGCATCCGGATACGTCGTCTCGAACCCGCCAAACACGGCGAAGGCAGCCGAGGTTGTATCCCGAATGATCAATCGTCTGGAGCCGTTAACGGCTACCACCTCATATACGGCTTGGGACGCGGCTTTGATCCTGCTTCGCGAAGGATTGGAGGCCATTCTGGTACTGGCTGCATTGTTAGCTTATGCCAAGAAGAGTGGAGAGACTGCGGCCCGGCGCTGGATTTGGGCTGGAGCGGGTAGTGGTCTGCTGCTCAGCGCGGCGCTGGCCATTGTACTGTCGCTGACCCTGGCAGTGGCATCTTCGGGCAGCACACGGGAGATGATTGAGGGGTATACAGGGCTTGCAGCGGTTGTACTGATGTTGACGGTTGGACAATGGATGCATAGCAAATCGAATACCCGCTCCTGGAATAGCTATGTACAGCGACAGGTAGGCGGTGCACTTGCCCGGGGCAGTCTGTGGTCACTCTTCGCTGTGGCGGGTCTCGCCATATTGCGTGAAGGTGCGGAGACAGCAATCTTTTATATCGGTATGGCGCCTGCAATTGAGACCTCGCAGATGTTGATTGGTATGGGAGCAGCGTTGCTCATCCTGATTATATTGGCTGTGGCGATCATTCAGTTCAGTGTACGTCTGCCTGTACGTTGGTTCTTCCTGACCGCTACGCTGCTGATTTATTATCTGGTCTTTCGATTCCTTGGTGAGAGCATTCATTCCCTTCAAGTCTCGGCAACGCTTGGTGCGCATGTCGCACCGAGTCTGCCGACGATTGGCTGGCTTGGCATGTATCCGACATGGGAGACATTCATCCCACAATTGGTTGTGCTGATTTTGATGATCTTCAATCTAATTCGTACGGAGGTACGTTCAGCCAAAGGAGCAGCCAGGGCATCCGTGTAACACGGAGCTGCAGATCCGGATTAGATCGACTGCGTCCTATTTGCGCCATATCATGAGTACACCATACAAAGGGCATCTATAAGTTCCTATAAAAAAGCCGTATCCTTCACGATCCATCGTGGTCATACCCCTGTCAAGTAGACAGATGAAAAAAGCTATGCTGCCAGTGCGCATCGATATTCAATCGGTGCGCGC
>NZ_JAROCD010000049.1:0-663 GCF_030433635.1 Paenibacillus vandeheii | reverse complement strand
ATGGTATTATCCCCTTTAAGTAGACACTTGAAAAAACCTTCATGTTATCATGAGGGTTCAAGTGACACTTGGAGGGGATATTTTTATGGCCAAAAAAGGACAAACATTTCAGACGTATACCGAAGAATTTAAATTGAATGCTGTTAGATCCTATGTCGAAGGTTCTTCAAGTTACAAGGTGGTCGCTGATCGCGAAGGAATTCGAAACTGTTCACAACTGAAGGTGTGGGTAAAAAAATGGAAAAACGGGGAAGCGTTCGATGAGCGAAAAAACAATGTTGCGAATCCACTGAAAGGACGTCCTCGTACTGCCTTTAGCAGTGTAGAAGAAGAACGGGACTACCTTCAAGCACAGGTGGATTATTTAAAAAAGCGGTATCCAAATCTAGTAAAGGAGAAGCGCTGAGCCAACGGGAGAACTACGATATCATAGACGAATTGCGCTGCTCGCATGGCATTACACGCCTATTATCGATTACAGGAATACCCCGTTCCAGTTACTACAAATGGCGAGCAACACAGCCACAGCGAGACGCAAGACAAGACCGTGAGCGTGAGATTAAAGAACACATGATGGCTATTCATTTTGCAAACCGAGAGTTTGGTTATCCTCGCATGACAACGGCGTTGTGGGAGGCTGGTCTGAACGTTAATCACAAGAAA
>NZ_JAROCD010000048.1:0-671 GCF_030433635.1 Paenibacillus vandeheii | reverse complement strand
CACTATTTTCTGGACGGAACCAAGCTCGAAGCGAATGCGAATCGCTACACCTTTGTATGGAAAAAAGCCGTCGTTAAGCACCAGGCCAAGCTACAAGAAAAAGTACATATCCTGTTTCAAGCCATCGAAGAGGCAGAAAACGAAGAAGATGCCCTCCACACCGGAACCGACCTGCCTGAGCTTGGCGAAGCATCGGCTCTCACGGCGGAAAAGCTGGAGCAAGCAGTGAAGCAGCTAGAGGAAAAGCTAAGCGAAAAACCCAAGAACAAAACCTTAAAGAAAGCTGTACGCCAGTTGCGGAAGGACTTGCTCCCACGTCTGCAAAAATATGAGCATCAGATCGAAACGGCCGGTGAGCGCAATAGCTATAGCAAAACCGATCCAGACGCAACATTCATGCGAATGAAAGAAGACCACATGCGAAATGGTCAATTAAAACCGGGATACAATGTACAGATTGGAACGGAAAATCAGTTTGTTTTGGGCTACAGTGTGCATCAGCGCCCCACGGACACCAAATGTCTGAAACCTCATCTGGATCATCTGGAAGAAATGCTTGGCCAAAGACCGAAGACCGTCATTGCCGATGCCGGGTACGGAAGTGAAGAAAACTACAGCTATTTGGAAGAACACAACATTCAGGCCATCGTCAAATATGGGACATATCACAA
>NZ_JAROCD010000047.1:0-676 GCF_030433635.1 Paenibacillus vandeheii | reverse complement strand
TCCGTCTAAGCAGTGAGGCTGATGTGTAGGCAAATCCGCACATCGTAAGGCTGGGCTGTGATGGGGAGCGAAAATTATAGTAGCGAAGGTCATGATCTCACACTGCCAAGAAAAGCCTCTAGCCAGGTGAAGGTGCCCGTACCGCAAACCGACACAGGTAGGCGAGAAGAGTATTCTAAGGCGCGCGGAAGAACTCTCGTTAAGGAACTCGGCAAAATGACCCCGTAACTTCGGGAGAAGGGGTGCCCCGGTAGTGTGAATAGCACGAGGGGGCCGCAGTGAAAAGGCCCAAGCGACTGTTTAGCAAAAACACAGGTCTGTGCGAAGCCGTAAGGCGAAGTATACGGGCTGACGCCTGCCCGGTGCTGGAAGGTTAAGGGGAGCGGTTAGGAGCAATCCGAAGCTGTGAACCGAAGCCCCAGTAAACGGCGGCCGTAACTATAACGGTCCTAAGGTAGCGAAATTCCTTGTCAGGTAAATTCTGACCCGCACGAATGGCGTAACGACTTGGGCGCTGTCTCAACGAGAGATCCGGTGAAATTTTAATACCTGTGAAGATGCAGGTTACCCGCGACAAGACGGAAAGACCCCATGGAGCTTTACTGCAGCTTGATATTGAATTTGGGTACGATCTGTACAGGATAGGTGGGAGCCTTTGAAGCAGGAGCGCAAGCTT
>NZ_JAROCD010000046.1:0-710 GCF_030433635.1 Paenibacillus vandeheii | reverse complement strand
GGGGCTGTCTCAAAAGCCCTTAAAAAGCGTATCAGCAAAAAAGAAATAACACTCCTACGTTCGAAAAAGGACAAAGCAGAGGTTTATCCTGCTTTGTCCTTTTTGTCTTTTTCCATCATTGCCGCTTTTTTCAGCAGATTGTGGGCAAGGCAAAGCCACCCGACCTCCAGGCTTACTTTTTGCAAGCCGCGAAGCAGGAATCTGCGGAATCCCCGGTTGTTTTTGATTTGCCCAAACACGCTCTCGGGCTCCGTCATGCGCTGAACGGAAAGGGTATATCCTTCCTCGCTACGCAGTCGTTCCCGCATCTCGTTTTTTTGCCGCATATAGGTCAGACTGATCGCGATCTCCCGATTGCCTTTGGCTTTCGTGCATGTTGCTTTCAGAGGACATGCACTACAATCTTCACTTCGATAATGGCGGGTACGAATCGTGTAACCACTTTCTGTGACCGTCTCGCTTTCGTACCGAAAACGTAATGTCTTCCCAGCCGCACAGGTCCATGTATCTTCCGTTTCGTTGTAGCTCCAGTTGTCCACCTTGCCAATCGCTTGCTTCCACGCCCTGGTTTTCTCCTTGTGGTACGTCCCATATTTGACGATTGCCTGGATGCTTTGCTCTTCCAAATAGCTGTAATTTTCTTCACTTCCATAGCCTGCATCGGCAATGACGGTGTTCGGCCTTTTACCAAGCGTTTTTTCCAAATGATC
>NZ_JAROCD010000045.1:0-760 GCF_030433635.1 Paenibacillus vandeheii | reverse complement strand
AATCATGACCACCCGTCCAACGGGTGGTTTGCTCTTGGGGTATAACCCCCTGTTGCCAAACTGCGCCTAAAGACGCTAGCCTGACTACAAATCTGTTCAGGCTCAGTGTTATTTGTCACTTTCACTTACCAGTTAAACTGGTTTTACTTCTTTTTGCTCCGATTACTGCTGAATGGATCTTCGTATTCTTTTACACTCAGCTTATCTACCGCCTGATCATGTGCTTCTTGCTCACGAATATATTTTCTTACTGTTGCTTCGTTTAGACCCACTGTGCTCACATAGTACCCTTCTGCCCAAAACTTTCGATTGCCGTATTTATACTTCAACTGGGCATGTTTTTCGAATATCATTAGCGAACTTTTTCCCTTTAGATATCCCATGAACGTTGAGACTGCAATTTTCGGTGGAATCGCTACCAACATGTGTACATGATCGGGCATCATGTGACCTTCTATAATCTCTACTCCTTTGTACTTACACAAACGTTTGAAGATTTCAATTAAATCTTTTCTCACTTGATTATAGATTTCTTTCCGTCTATACTTCGGGGTAAACACAATGTGGTATTTACACATCCACTTTGTGTGAGCTAGGCTGTAGCTCTTGTTTGCCATCGATGACCATTCCTTTCTTTTGAGCCTGAACATCTCAATTTTATTGGAATGGTCTTGGTGGTCAAACCCTCGATCCCTCCACCCGCATAGCGGGTGGTTTTTTGTTTCGCGCGTTTCACGCACTCAACAGGCTAAAGCCATAA
>NZ_JAROCD010000044.1:0-850 GCF_030433635.1 Paenibacillus vandeheii | reverse complement strand
ATATCCAGAAACTCTGCCATGTGTTTGGCGTGTCCCGGAGTGGGTTTTATGCCTATGTAAAACGTAAACGAATCGATCGCGATGCAAAGGCGAAGAAACAGGTGCTTCAAACGTATCAACGATACGAAGGCAAATATGGTTACCGACAGCTGCAGTTGTTCCTTTGGCAAGATCAAGGGATTTGGATGAACCACAAAAAGGTGCTCCGCCTGATGCAAATGCTAGGTATTCAATCTCGAATCCGTCGTAAACGTCGCTCCAGCAGCTCGTATGCACCTGCGCAGCGTGTAGCAGAGAACTTCTTGAAGCGAGATTTCAGTGCAGAAAAACCGAATCAGAAATGGGTAACGGATATTACCCAGTATCGTGTGGGAGAGCGCTGGATATATCTTTCAGCCATAAAGGATCTGTTTAATAACGAAATTGTGGCTTACGAAATAGGTGAACGCAACGATAATGAACTGGTGCTCCGCACATTCAGCAAGGCGTTTGCGAAGCAAAAAGACGTGACCGGACTGGTCGTTCACAGCGACCAAGGGTTCCAGTACACGTCTCATGCTTACCACGACATGCTGCCAAAGGTTGGCGCCCGAATCAGCATGTCTCGCCGAGGAAATTGTTATGACAATGCCTCTATGGAGAGTTTCTTCTCGCATCTCAAAACGGAAGGACTCTACCCTTATCATATCCGAACGGTTGCCGAAGCACAAAGCAAAATCGAAAAATATATCCGTTTTTACAACCGAAAACGGCCACAACGAAAACTAAAAAAACTGACGCCGGTAGAGTACCGACGCCAGTTTGCAGCCTAGGGTCTTTTTATAATGTCTACAAAATGGGGTCTTGACCA
>NZ_JAROCD010000043.1:0-892 GCF_030433635.1 Paenibacillus vandeheii | reverse complement strand
CACAACAACAGCGCCTTCGCTCCATTCTCCTATAGCAGCTGCACCGATAATGGCAACCGTCATCAGTGTGTTCATATCGAATTGCAGCTGAAACAGGTTCTTGATCCCTTTTTTAAATAGTTCATACCCGCCAATAATAATGGCGGTACCGAATGCCAATGCAGGAACCATGGCTTCATCACCATAGTACGAGGCCAAATAGTAACCTGCCGCCATCAATACAAGTGAGAGAAGCACGTTCCAATTCTCTTTCCAAAATGGCTCTTTCTTTTCTATAACTCGTTGCTTTTCAGGCGTTATCTTTAAGTTTTCAAAAGCGCCTGCCTTTTCCAGCTCTTCAACAGTTGCATTTCCCATTACGGTTATTTTGGCTGCCCCAAAGTTAACTTGTGCGTCTGTGACACCAGGAAGTCTTTTTACGTTATTTTCAAATTTACCGGCACAGTTTGTACAGGTGAACCCTTGTACACGATAGACCTCTTTATTACTGTTTTCTTCTTCATGTTGTTGCATGCAACATCGACTCCTTGCTATGTGTTGAAGCTAAATGAACTAATTGGCGCATGTATTCATCTTCCAGTGAATAAAACGCCAACTTTCCTTCTTTCCTGTATTTAGCTACTCCAAGCTGTTTTAGTGATCGCAAATGGTGAGATGCAGTTGCAAGTGAGGACCCTGTAATATTGGCCACGTCACAAACACAAAGCTCGTCCTCTTCACATAAAGCAAACGCGATCTTCATTCGAGTTTCATCGGCCAGAACTTTAAACATCTTGGCCATGCCCTTTATATCTTGCTGTTCTAATGCCTTTTGTACTTTACGAACTTTAGGCTCGTCATAACAGTAAATTTCACAACTGTCCTTCATAAATATACCCTCCAGTCAATCAAA
>NZ_JAROCD010000042.1:0-896 GCF_030433635.1 Paenibacillus vandeheii | reverse complement strand
CAAACCAAGTGCGACAGTTCCTCTGTGAAAGATTCGTGAGCGGTTCTCCAACCCAAGCATTTTCGTGGTCTGTGGTTTATTAGATCTAGTGAATTGGCAAGATCTTCATCCTCAACTTGAGCGAGATCGGTGCCTTTCGGGAAAAACTCTCGAAGCAATCCATTCGCATTCTCATTGGAACCGCGTTGCCAAGACGAATATGGATCAGCAAAATAAACGTGCAGGTCATGGCTTGTTTCCAGATTGGCATAGCATGCAAACTCCTTTCCCCGGTCAGCCGTGGCGGTGAGGAAAGTGCCTGTGGGATACTGTGAGATGGCTACACCAAGCGCAATTTCCATAGACAAAGCGGTGCGATCAGGCATGAGAATGGCGGTATATAGACGGGTTTTGCGTTCAATGAGCGTGGCTATGCATCCCTTACTTTTCCCACGACCTGATACGACGGTATCCAGTTCCCAGTGCCCAAACGTTTCACGAGAACGAACCTCTTGGGGACGATCCGAAATGGATCTGCCAATGGCAAATTTACCGCGATTTTCTGCGGGTTTCTGACGCTTTCCTTTGTGCCGGAGAGCCTGTAACGTGCCTTGAACCAGTCGACCTGCGTAGATCCAGCGATAGATCGTTTTGAAGGATACTGCTGGCAAGCCTTCGGTACGGAAGCGTTGATTGATCTGTTCCGGAGACCACGTTGCCTTCAGTTTTTCCTCCAGTGAAGCAGCTAAGGTGTCTGACCATTTACCTGAAGAGACAGAGGATTGACGACGCTTCTCATAAGCGTTCTGAGCGTGTTCTGCCTGATAGGGATACGATGAATTAGCACGATCTAGTTCACGGCAAATCGTGGACGAATGCCTCCCCAGTTCTTTTGCAATAGCTCTTGAGCTTTTGCC
>NZ_JAROCD010000041.1:0-941 GCF_030433635.1 Paenibacillus vandeheii | reverse complement strand
AGATGGGACTTCAGACATTTCGTATCTGTGGGTCGCTGGTGCACCGTGTAACCCAAAACAAACTGGTTTTCCGTTCCAATCTGCACATTGTACCCTGGCTTCAATTGACCATTTCGCATATGATCTTCTTTCATTCGCATGAACGTTGCGTCTGGATCGGTTTTGCTGTAACTGTTGCGCTCACCAGCGATTGCCATCTGCTGTTCATATTTTTGCAGTCGCGGCAGCAAGTCCTTCCGCAACTGGCGCACGGCTTTGTTTAACGGCTTGTTCTTCGGTTTTTCATTCAGTTTCTCCTCCAATTGCTTGACGGCTTGCTCCAGCTTTTCCGCCGTGAGAGCCGAGGCTTCGCCAAGTTCAGGTAGGTCGGTTCCAGTGTGGAGGGCATCTTCTTCGTTTTCCGCCTCTTCGATGGCTTGGAACAGGGTATGTACTTTTTCTTGCAGCTTGGCCTGGTGCTTGACGACGGCTTTTTTCCACACAAAGGTGTAGCGATTGGCATTTGCTTCGAGCTTGGTTCCATCCAAAAAATAGTGATCTAAGGACACATATTGCTCCTGAACCAGCAGCTCCAGTATATGGGTAAACACGGTTTCCAGGACCTCTTTCATCCGCTCGGAACGAAAGCGATTAATAGTACGAAAGTCCGGCTGTTGCCGCCCGGCAAGCCACATGAACATAATATTTTCGCGAAGGGCCTTGGCGATTTGCCGGGAAGAATAGATGCGCTGAGTGTAGGCGTAGATGATGATTTTAGTGAGCATTTTGGGATGGTAGCTATGGCGACCTCCGCCAGGATACGCCGAATTGAAAAGGGAATCGCTCAGGCGATTGACTGCGTTATTTACAACACGAACGAGGTGATTTTCGGGGATATCTGTCTCCAAATCCATTGGCAAGAAAAGTTGATCCATGGTATATTGAATGTACAAAGAAACCGT